>CAZRLY010000021.1:0-30557 GCA_964601015.1 uncultured bacterium | reverse complement strand
GTGAAGAACTGGTGCTTGTTGGGTTTCGTGCCTCAACCCAACCTACTTCTCACACAGCCTCTAAGGAGTAATGTCACGAACTTTTCATTTGCCCGGAGGATACCTGCTCCTCCGTTTTTAGACTTTCTCTGGGAGAATGAAAGGTAGTAGGAGTAAATACCCGTGGATAATGACAAACTAATACAAATCATAGAGGCAGAAGTCAGAAAAGCCCTGGCTAATATGCCGGAAGAGGATAAGCCGCCGCCAAAAAGTACACGTAAGAAGGCGACTGCCATTTTTACGTGTGGCTGTGATTCTACAAGTGAAGCGATAAAACAGGTTGAAAAATTGATAGAAAAAGGCTACGATGTGACGGCTGTAGTATGTCCTATTGCTGTCGAGATGAATCTTGTGGAAATGCTTGAGGATATCGGCGGGATAAGTGAAATACTGGTAAGCGGCTATGACAGGGTAGATAAGTTGGCCGACGAGTCGGAAGTGATAATGATACCGGTTTTGTCCCGCCCCGCCGCGGCAAAACTCGCACTTGGGATTACTGATAACTTTGCCATCGCCGTTGTCATGCAAGGGTTGATAACGGGCAAACCGGTCATAGCTGCCAGAAATTCAATTGACCCGGATAGCGCAAGCAGTGCGTATGCAGCCGCCGACAAGACACCACCCGCTTTAATCCAGTTGGCAAAAAACTATCTGAACACACTCACCAGCTTTGGCATGACAATAGTTGACATCAGTGAACTGGCGGATGCTGCCGACGGCAAACCGCAGCAAAACAGCTATTTAGCAGACGACGGCAAACGCCCGCTTATCTCAAAATCAGTCATTGACAGCATCGCAGAAGGTGTAAAGGAATTTGTAATCCCAGATAACTCAATAGTGACACCGTTAGCGAAGGAAATGGCTAAGGAGCGGGAAATCAAACTTGTCATGGAACCGCCAAAATCGGATTGACGGAATTGTGGAGGTAACTACAGTTGTTTTTTGACGTATCAATTCGGATATCATAATGCAGCGTAGAGTATTATTGCAAAAATACACGAAAGATTTTTGCACTCCGATGTCCGAAACAAAAAATCAAAAACCAACAGTGGCTAGAGACGTTTTTAGGGTAAACAACCCATAGTTGCTGATAAATAAGGAATACATCACAACACACTTAAGTCGCAAAATAAATAGAGAAGGCGGACTTCGATTGAGTGAGTTGAACACAATCGCAGAAACCCTCGGCAGGGATACAATGGAATTTCTTAGAGAAGTTGAAGTTGACAATGAAGCTGCATAGGGAGATGAGTGAGAATGTCACAACAGGAATTATCAGGCGAAGTTCAAGAAATCTGGGCATTATTCAGAGAGACAAGCAACCAGATAAGAGAAGTTATTAAGCATCAGAGAGAGCAACCATATACGATTTTTATTGAAAACCTTCGGCATCCGCCCTGCCGTCTCCGTCATCCGATTCCCATTTTGATTGAGTGCAATGATGAGAAAGTTTATGCCACGTATCACGATCTTGATATGCAAGGCACTGGCAGGAACGTATCAGAGGCGCTTGATGATTTGTGCGCAGGGATAATCCAATACTACGAAGCGTTAAAAGATAACGTTTCTATAGTGGGTGAACAAAGTAGGATTTCGTCTCAAAAGTATGCGCACTTAAAGGGCATTATTGAAGTTGAAGCGCAAAGTGCAAAAACAAACCCCTGGCTAAAAATTCGAGGGATATTTGCTGTTGACCCGAATTTTGATGAATTTATAGAAGGAATCAAGGCGCGCCGAAAAGAATTAGACTCAGAGGGTACTAATGATTGACCGCCTCCATATCTTAGACACTGATATTCTTAGCCTTTGGCAAAGAGACTCACAACCAGAGTGTGAACGGATAGAGCGTCATTTAAAATCTTTACCGCCTGAGCAGATTGCTATTACCGTTATTACAGTATGGGAACAATTCGACTCCCGCATCCGTCAAGTAAATGCAAGTTACAAGAAAATGAGGATGTATAAAGTGTGGTGGTAAAGGTTAGGTGGCGTGGGCCAGTTCACAGGATATGTGATAACACATTCCAAATGTTGTATGGACGTAAAAAAAATAATGCTGGTAGCTGGCGAAGCTTCGGCTGACCAACATGCTTCGCGAGTGGCAGCCAAGATAAAGGAATTAGCTGCTGAAGTGGAAATGTTCGGGATGGGCGGCGACTTGATGTCTGCGGCAGGGGTAGATTTGGAGTATAACATCGCAGATTCTGCTGTCATGGGGATAGGCGAGGTTATCGGTTCAATCCCCGCTTTCTGGAAAAAACTTACACGTCTGAAACAACTTATCAAAACCCGCCGTCCCGATGTCTTGCTTCTTTTAGATTTCCCGGATTTCAACATGCGCCTGGCGAAATATGCCCGCAAGCTGAATATCCCCGTAGTTTACTACATCCCGCCCAAAGCGTGGGCCTGGAGAGGTTACAGAGCAAAAAAGATTGCGAAAACTACCACCCTCGTAGCCTCGATATTCCCATTTGAAGCCGAATTCTACCGCAATGCAGGCGCAAACGCAGTTTATGTCGGACATCCGCTGCTGGATTTTGCCAAAAGCGAACTCAGTCAGAAGGAAGCCAAAGAAAGATTTCAGTTGAATCCTGATGAGTTTGTGCTTGGATT
Organism: uncultured bacterium; assembly: GCA_964601015.1. Taxonomy (GTDB): domain Bacteria; phylum Poribacteria; class WGA-4E; order DTYX01; family CAZRLY01; genus CAZRLY01. Next base: position 27,902 of record CAZRLY010000021.1, on the reverse strand, counting down.
GATGCCAGGCAGTCGCAAAAAAGAAGTCCAGCGATTGCTGTCCGTCATGCTTGATACCGCAGAGATTGTTCGCAAAGTTATCCCATCATGCCAATTTTTACTTCCACTCGCCCCAACTATCCAACCCTCTGAGTTGCCCAAAATGCCTTTCGTTAAAGTTACTTCAGGCGATGTCTACAACATCATGCGAGCTTGCGATTTAATGATAATCGCCTCAGGCACCGCTACCCTCGAAGCCGCCTTGATGATGACACCGATGATTATTGTTTACAAGGTATCCCTGTCCACATGGATTGTGGCTAACCTGTTCGTCAAACTCACACACAGCGGGCTGCCGAATATCATAGCCGGACGAGAAATTGTGCCTGAACTGCTTCAATCTAAGGCAAATCCGACGTTAGTTTCTCAAATCACCCTGAAGCTATTGCAAAACCCACATCTCATCGCAAAACAGAAAACCGAACTCGCGCAAATCGCCGAAAAACTTGGCGCTGTACAGGAGGAAAATTCCCGCGCCAACGACGCAGTCGAACGAACAGCAAAATTGGTGCTGAAAACGGCGATGTCCGGGAATAAGTAGTAGCCTGCTCCTTTTCAAGCTGGCAGCCCGCCGCGAAGGACTGCGAAAATTTAAAATTTAATTTGCGCAGTCCAAAATTGGCATACTGAAATCGGTTTGAAAAAAAGCAATGATAGGTTAAAAATTTTGAAAGATTCCTTCTGATTGTGTGTCTATATAATGACAGGAGGTATAGGGGTAGTGCCTACCCTGTAAAACGATGGCAGCCGACAGAGAATTGATTGAACAAATTCAAAAAGGAAAGAGCGATGCTTACGGGCAACTTTTTCGCAAATATTACCAGCCGATTTATTCCATCTGCTTTTCTATTCTCAAGAATCAGCATGATGCCGAAGAGGTAACTTCTGACACGTTTTTCCACGCCTATTTGAAGCTCAACCAACTCAGAAAACCCTCCAAATTCTTCGCATGGCTCAAAAAGATAGCGCAGAACCGCAGCAAGAATTACCTGCGTGATAAACGGGAAGATGCGATGTCTCTCTCTGTTGTGAGCGCGCAAACTGTTGATGATGAAATTGCGCCCATTCAGCCGGGAGTTGCATCCGTTCAAGATGGGCTTTTCCCTTTGCCTCAAATAGCCCCCGACGAACATCTTCTCAAACAGGAGTTGGTGGATTCCATCATGGAGGCGGTCGAAGCGCTTCCAACGAAAGATAGAGAAGTAGTTAGAGCGCGTATAGATGGCTTGAACCATTCGGAAATCAGCGAGCGACTAAGCATTTCCGCTCAAGCCAGTATGAACAGGCTCCACCGCGCCCGGAAGAAAATCTCGGCTCACCTGAAGGATTTGTTGAATGCAATTTTCGGTTTGCCAAAGATACTTCCTTTCAAAACAATCATTTCAGGAGGTATTTTGGCAATGAAGATAGGAGCATCAACGAAGATAACGATTGGAATCACAGGCGTTCTCATCGCTATATTTACCGGCGTTGTCACGACTCATTATTTACCTGATGACAAACCACACAGAGCGGCTGTTCAACAGGAACAAGCGTTTCCAGTCAGACAAACGAGACAATATTTAAAGTCAGATAGGCGAATAATGAATTGGCAGAAAAACAATCAGGTGAGGGATTGGGTTGCATACATGCCAAGCTCTGAAGAGGAAGCCAGTATGGCTGATGATGATGGGCCTGATATTGTCCCAGGGTCAATACAAATTGAGGAGTTCTATGTGGGAGATGTGCATGTCAAGATACAAAGGTACCGGGTCTGGGTGTCACGCGACCATATTGACGGAACGCGGAGGGCCTTTAATCAGATGCGCAAAAGATTAGAGAATTATTCGATGGAAGAGGAACTGACGAAAGAGAAACTAAAGAGCAGGATTGAATCAATTCAGCAGCAGCTTGATGAGATGGAACGGACGGGTAGCGTTCCCATGGAAATGGGGCTTCTGAGTGGCCCTAGTTCTGATCATCCACGCACTGAAGAGGAAATAGAAGAAACCTATAGAGAAGCATGGGCGGTTCTGGCAGAGCGTTCACGCTATGGACGGATTCGGGAACCTACCCCCGTTCAACAAGGGGAAAAAGCTTCTTCGGATAAGAAGGAGAGGCAATTGGCGAAAGAACAATCCTTTAACGATAACATAATCCCAGACAGTCCAGATGAAAGTGTGTTAGGCGATGATATTGGACGATTGCCTGAAGAAGAAATCCATTTTCCATCGCTGGAATCTTCAAAGGCTATGGGGAAACAGATTCACCCACCTGGTGCTGATTGGCAATCGCTACAAGATGTTTTGGGCGAGGAACCATCTTTTGACGAGAAGAGAGTTGATATTCCTGAACTTTCTGAAAAAGAGATGATGGAACTCTTGAATTGGATTGAATCGGCATATCGTGAAGATTTGCCCGATGAGCGTAAAGATGAGATATTTCTTCAATTCATTAAGAAGATAAGCAAAAAACAACCTCATAGGGATAGTGAGGATGTAAGGAACAGAAAGCCTCCCCACACAGACGAAGACAAACACATAGACGAAGATGAAGGCGAGCATGAGCCAAACTAAGCGATTCAAGGAGATAAAAAATGAAGCATCTATTTAGACTTACCAAATCCAACAGATTTTTGTGGCTTACTTGTTGTGCTATTCTACTGCTTGCCGCATGGTTGCTCTATAGATTTATTCTGGTGTCTGGACAGACGCAGTTGGCAAATCAACAAGATGTCGGTAAAAGTGGGCGTCCTGGATACTATTTAAAGGCGGACGATGCAATAATAAATTGGCAGAAAGACAATCAAGTAACGGATTGGGTTGCATACGTGCCAGATGCTCAAGAGGAAGCCAGTATAATTTCGGATGATGGGCCTGACGTTGTAAAAGGTTCGATGCAAATCGAAAAATTCAAGGTAGGCGATGTGTCTGTCCAAATAACAAGGTACAGGGTTAAAGCTTCACGGGGCTATTTGAAGAGAGTGCGGAAAAGTCTCAGTAAAATGCGTGAAGCAATCAAGGAGCATCTGCCGGTCCGAAAGAGTAGGATTGAATCGTTGCAACGGTTTCTGGAGGAATTAGAACAGACAGGTAGTTATCCAACCCAAATAGTTGGCATAACCAGTCCTAACTTTGCTCATCCACCTACCCGGGAGGAGAAAGAAGAATTTGCAAAAGAAGCAAAAGCGGTTTTGGAAGACCGTTTACAATATGGATGGCTCCAAGCATCTGACGATACTCAACAAAAGGAAGATTATTCTTCTGGTCAGAAGTCAGAGCAATTAACTAAAGCACAATCTGTTGAGGGTGAAATAAGCAGCCCTAAAGGACACAGCGGATTTGAAATTACACCGGTTTCACCGCCATGCGTTGGAAGTAACTTCAATACAGGTGGAACCACCAATTTCCACGCAAAAATATTAAATTCTGTCGGTGGGACGGTCTATTATGGCTCAAAACACAGGCTTCAAAAACATCATTGGCACGGTTGGAAAGACTGGAGCATTAGTTGTTATAGCAACAGTTTAAAGATTTACCCAGAAGAAACGCCTACCGGCTCCAATTATTTTTGCTACACTACCATTCCTCTTTGGTATGCGTATGAACCCGGAGAGATTTTCCGTTTTAGACAAGAATCTTACATATATTCACCCGGTGGTGATAAAGTAACCGGCTATTCCCAATGGATTACCTTCACCATTCAACCGTATTAAACTGTGTATGGAGTGCGAAAATTTAATTTTCGCACTCCTTTCCTAAAGGCATCTTTTTTTCCTCCCTTGCATAACCCAAATATCTTCTATTGCATCATGTTATAGCTTGCAAATCAAGGAAATTTCTATAATGATAGAACAGTTCCTATGAAAACATCCCCACAATCGCCTTTGCCGCCGTCTCAGCGTCTCGCAACGCCTCATGCTTGACGTCCTCCTCTTTCAATTTCAGTAGCGTATCCTCAAGATTTTCGACATCGCACGTTACAACCTGCGCTACTTTGGCAATTGAATTGTAAGTTTGGACGCGCTTTGGCAGCCTCTTAGATTTTCTGTCCACTTTCAGGATAATGACTTTCTTGCCACTGCTGGTTGCCTCACAAATCATCGAGAAACTATCTTCGGTGACGATGATAATATCCGAGATAGCAAAGATTGCGCCCACCGGGTCAAATATATCTGTCCCTTTGCTCGCCAGCGCAAGAAGCACACATCGGGGTTCCGAATCCAACCGTGAGTATACAAGTTCCTCGACATCCTGCGGAGTTCGCCGCGACATTGTGAGTGCAATCTGCCCATCCATCTTTTCACAAACGCTTAACAAAGTATCCAGCAATTTTGTCGCCGTCTGTGCTGTAATGGTATAATATCGGTCAGTTCCGCCAAGTAGCACGCCAATGCGGGGTTTAGCGGGAAGGTTTAATTCATTCTGAACTTGCCTTCGTCTTTCTTCAATGGCTTCCGGGTTAATCTTATTTGGCACACCCAAAGTTTTACATACATTCTTGCGATTTATCCGTTTCCAATGGTGTTGCGGCAGGATAGCCAAATCGAAATAAGCGCACCCAAGCGGCGAAGGACGAGTGCAAACGACGGTTTTTGCCTTCAGGAGTTTGCCGGTCAGCAGATTTATGGACGCTGCCGATGAACCCGTTGACAATACAACATCGTAGTTTGCGCAGTTCAATATTTCGTCCACGGATTCCCTCGCAAGTGCCATGTTCAATAATGGCAAGATTAAACTGCGTGGCATCGGCAGCCAACCCAAGTACAACATTGTGATGCGCAACAGATTGTCGCGCATTTTGCTTCTGAACTTGACCGACATCACGTCATATTCGGCATCTTTTATCCGAGCAACTATGCCGAGGGATTGATTGTAGTGTCCGGGGCGATTATCGCTGATAATTAGAATTTTCATCTCCTTCCTCCATTTTGGAGTGCGACGATTCAATCGTTGAAAAAGCAATAGCTTAGAGCGTGTGTGAGAAGTGTCGAGACGGAGAACGACACTACGATGCCCATGTAGGTTGGGTTGAGCGAAAGCGAAACCCAACGGGTGAAGAACTGGCGTTCGTTGGGTTTCGTGCCTCAACCCAACCTACTTTTCACACAGCCTCTCAGTTGCCATATTCCCTGAGTGTCTGCCACATCGCCAGAATGTTTTCCGGCGGGACATCTCCTTGTATGTTGTGAACGGTGTTGAATACGAACCCTCCATTAGGAGATAAATCATCTATCCGTCTTTTGACCTCGTCTCGCACCTGCTGCGGCGTACCTTGTGGCAACACCCACTGAGTGTCGCAACCACCGCCCCAGAAAGCGAGTACATCGCCGAATTCCTTTTTCAGTTGTTTGGTATCCATCTTAGCGGCACTCACCTGCACAGGGTTCAGAATATCCACCCCGACTTCGATTAAGTCAGGAATGATGTCGTAAACGCTGCCACAGGCATGGAAGAAGAGATGTACCGGTGCCTGACTTTTGATAAAGGAAATCAACTGTTCAAGTCTCGGCTTGAAGAGCTCTCGCCAAAGACTGGGTGATACGATTAACCTGTTTTGCATTCCATAATCGTCCCCCTCCTGAACGATGTCCACCAATCCATGCAATTCAGAAAGTGCCTTCTCCCAGTATCGCATCTTCAACTCAACGATTTTATCCATCAACGCTTCAGCTAAAGGGCGGTTCCCAACTAAGTCGATAAGAAAAGTATCGAACCCCCGCAACCACTGCCCCATTTCTAACATCCCGGCGCTGATGCCTCCCAGAATGAAAGCCAATCCTTTCCGATGCGCCTTTTTCGCCGATTCCCTCAACCCTTCAAAACGCATGTCATCCACAGAGTCGGGGAATGGATAATTTTCAATATCTTTGGGACTTTCTGCCTCGGCTAAAGGGCTTCGACAGTGGTCAAAATAGATGCCGCCATCCTTGGGCATCCTGCGTACGACACCCCACTCGTCGGTATAGTAGAGGTAGTCACCTTCGTCTTTTATCTCCAATTTCCACGAAGAAGGCGCTTTGGGGCGTAACCCTACGACATCCACCTCCAACGCTTCTAAAACATCCTCCTCTACCATTGCGAGTTGTTGCATCTGATGCCAGATGACCGGTTCTCGTTCTTCTAATCCCAATGTTCTGCGCAACCGTTGATAGGCAATCCTGTGGATGCCCGTCACCGGCGTAGAACTCAGGTCAAAAGGAATCCTATCAGGTTCCTGGTGTTGTAAAGTTGTTAAAATTCTTTCTCGTGAAGTCATACCATAAAATAGAGGGAAACCTACCTATAGGGCTGTTCCTTTGGTTTCCGCTCTAACAGGCGTTTCCGCCTGCGTCCCCCCTTCCAAGTTTTTCATGTACAAATTTTGTGGAGATGAAACGACGAAAGTGTCAGTCAAACATCGGAAGGAAAAATATTCTCAATCCTTCCGACTTCCGCTCACCTGCTTTAACTATCGTTACCTCCAAATATTTTTGCTATTCCGAAAACACGCCCATTAAACTTTACCTTAACCCGACATTTGATGTCACTAATATATCATAACCAACAAAATTTGTCAATTACTCAGATTAATTTCCTCCAAAAAAATCTTGACAAATCTGATTACTTTGCTATAATAATACTGAAGCACAAGAAATCAAAAACTTTTGGATTTTCCAACAAAATAAAGAAAGGAAGGTAAAAATGTTTAATAAAAAGATTATCACGGCTTTAGTCATAGCGGCTATAGCAACTGTTGTCTGCTATGTAAATGTGGCAGAATCTCAGGAATACGTCACTGAAGGGCTAATTGGTTTTTGGACTATGGATGAGGAAGATATCCAAGGTGACACCGTCAAAGATGTTTCGGGAAATGGTAATGATGGCAAAATCATGGGAGATGCTAAGATAGTCAAAGGGAAAATTGAAGAGGCCCTCCATTTTAATGGAACGGATAGTTTTGTTGACTTACCTGATATGGGTAACGAAACAAAAGTATCTGTGGAGGTTTGGGCGAACGGCGAGGCATTTAATCAATATAACGGCCTCGTAGCCCAGCATCAGTGGGCAGCGGGTTGTATTCATTTCAAAGTGGAGCTCGATGGAGCAACTCACAAAATAATGGCCATCATGAATGGCAGCGCGCGAGTTTGGGGCCCGCAGATTGAAACAAACCAGTGGTATCATTTCGCCTATACATCTGATACTGAAGAAGATGAACTGAAGTTGTATAGTGATGGTGAATTAGTACAACAAGGCAACACTGGTGCGGTTCCAAATGACCTAATTGACCTAACAATTGGAGACGAGTACACGAGTCCAAGAATCTTTACTGGCATTCTCGACGAAGTCCGCATCTATAAACGAATCCTCAGTGAAAACGAGATACAGCAGAACTATAAAGCCACATCGAATGCACTTGCTGTAAATCCCGATGGGAAGCTTAGTACCTGTTGGGGAAAGATAAAGACTTCAAAATAGTCGTTATGTAAGTAGGCCCGAACAGATTTGAGTTCCTTTGGGCCACATAACATCAAGAAGTCCCAAAGGAACTCTTTTTTCTGCAACATCAAGGCGTGGTGATTTCACCGGAATAACGATGTCCGATGGTGCGGCTTGAATAAATTAACCAGTTTCTTGAATAAATTGCAGAAGGGAGGTAATTATGAGGCTAAAAGGTAAAGTAGCCATTATCACAGGTTCCAGCAAGGGAATTGGCCAGGGGTGTGCCCGGGTGTTTGCTAAGGAAGGAGCGGCTGTAGTTGTCGTCAGCCGGACCGGAGCACCCGGTTTGGCTATGGCGAAAGAAATCCAGGGTAAAGGTGGAAAGGCTATCTATGTGCAGACGGACGTTTCCCAGTCTGAACAGGTTCAAAATATGATTAAACGCACCATCGAAGAATTCGGGAGACTTGATATTTTAATTAACAACGCCGGCTATCACATTTCCAAAAATGTTGAAGAAACTTCGGAAGAGGAATGGGATTTCATTATAAACACGAATTTAAAAAGCGTCTTCTTGTGTTCAAAATACGCCATACCGCATTTGCGAAAAACCAAAGGTTGCATCATCAACATGAGTTCCATGGTTGGTTTGGTCGGACAGAGCAACGCCGGTGCTTATTCTGCCACCAAAGGCGGAATTGTCGCCATGACAAAGGGGATGGCTCTTGATTTTGCCAAAGATGGGATTCGAGTTAATTGTATTTGTCCGGGCTGGATAAGGACTCCCCTTGTAGATGATTGGTTTAGCCAACAGCCTGATGAGCAGAAATCCAGAGAATATATTAACTCCGTTCATCCTTTGGGTAGAATTGGCACTATTGAGGAATGTGGTAGGATAGCCCTTTTCCTTGCAACAGAAGATTCCTTCTTTATGACCGGTTCAATTTTGACCGTGGATGGAGGGGTTACTTTGGGTTACTGACAAAGAAATTGAAGATTGTCGATTGAAGATTGAAGATTAAAACAAGCTGCACTTTAATTACTAGAAACCGAGTTTTTAACAAAAACTCGGTTTCTAGCATTGCACGAAAGGAGAAAATATGTTTCAAATAAGTTTTTTGGCAATAGCAATGACGACGGGGATTATTGGAAGTTCAATAGCCAAATCCCAATCGAATGTCTCCGACGAAAAGTCGCAGTCTGGAAAACCTTTGATTAAAAAGCTGGGTACCATTGATTGCGACATGGTTGAGATAACTCCTATCGTCTTTCGCGGTCAACTATATCGTTTTGAATACGTGCGCGGCAATTACAAGCCCAATAAAACCGGCGGTTCCTACTTCCGATTTATTGATGTGGCATCAGGGAAACCCACGCCCGCCTTCGCCGCAGGCTATCACCTTGGCAGCGCCCACATCGAGAATGACACGGTTTACGTCTATGGGGTGGAGATATGGGGCGGCTCAAATATTCAAGTTTTTTGGTCAAAGGATTTGGAAACATGGGCGTCCCAACCCGCACTGACTCTCCCCGGTTGGGGGATTTATAACAATTCCGTCTGCAAGGGCCCAAAACGCTACATCATGGCTTTTGAGATAGGCGAACCACCCGAAGAAGTTGGCGCAAGGTTCACCAACCGCTTCGCCGAATCAATTGACCTGCTCAATTGGAAACTCACTCCTTCCGAATGTGTCTACTCCAAAGCCCGGTATACTGCCTGCCCGGCACTGCGATTCCTTGATGGCTACTACTACATGATTTATCTTGAAGCCAGGCCCGGTCCAACTTACGAGCCGCATATCGTTCGCACGAAGGACTTCATCCAATGGCAGAGCAGTCCATTCAATCCGGTAATGCAGTTTTCCGAAGAAGACAAGATTATCGGCAATTCCAACCTCACCAACGAACAACGAGAACACATCACCAGAGCGGTCAACATAAACAACTCTGACGTTGATGTGTGCGAATTCAACGGGCAGGTAGTCATCTATTACTCCTGGGGCGACCAACAAGGCACGGAGTTCCTCGCTCACGCCGTTTATGAAGGTACTTTGAAGAGCTTTCTCAATGGCTTCTTTCCAAAAAACGAGCCATAAATTTTAGTTCAACATTGTCAAGCTATCATCATAAAAAAATGTTGACACGAGGTTGCAAGTATGTTAAAGTTTTGTTTGAAGACGATAGTAGGTTTGTCTGTCGTTGGCACAAATAGAAGTCGCTACTTTCTTCAGTGCTTACATGGAAACCTCGGTTTCTGAATCAAGAAAAGGAGATTGATATGTTACGTTTACCATTCAACCTATATTTCATTGCCTTATGGCATCGAACAGTTACCAGGGGGAAAATTCCAGTAGTCGTTTTGGGGTTGTCGTTGAGCTTGTTGTTTTTCACAGCATTGCCCGGTGACACTGACGTAAAGTTGCCAGCGGTGATAAGCGACAACATGGTTCTTCAACAGGGCGCAAAAATACCGATTTGGGGTACGGCAGAACCAGGCGAACAAGTCACCGTCGCACTGGGTGAGCAGCAGTTGGTTACATCCGCTGATAACGAAGGACGATGGATGGTCAAACTCGAACCTTTGGATGCCGGCGGCCCCTTTGAGTTGAGCGTCGCTGGGAAGAACGCAATCACTCTACAGGGCGTACTGGTTGGCGAGGTATGGGTATGCTCTGGGCAGTCCAATATGTGGTGGCCGGTCAAACTGTCTGCTAACGCAGAACAGGAGATTGCAGAGTCCAACTACCCGAATATCCGGCTGTTCACCGTTAAGAATACTGTAGCTGCACAACCGCTACAGGACACCAAAGGTAGTTGGGTGTCCTGTGGGCCTGAGACGGTAGCGTCGTTTTCGGCGGTAGGATATTTTTTTGGGCGGTATCTGCACAAGGAATTGGATACTCCGGTGGGCTTGATTCATACTTCGTGGGGTGGGACGCCAGCAGAAGCATGGACGAGTAGGCCAACCCTTGAGTCTGATGCTGAGTTCAAGCCCATCCTTGACCGATGGGAGCAAATACTGGCAGACTACCCGCAGGCAAATGAAAAATATCAACAACAATTGGCTCAGTGGAAACAAGACGTTGAAAATGCCAAAAAAGAAGGCAAAAAAGCACCGCGCAAGCCCGGAGCGCCAATTGGTCCAAACCACCCTCACCGAGCCGCAGGGCTATACAACGGCATGATTGCACCGCTAATCCCCTATTCAATAAAAGGTGCAATTTGGTATCAGGGTGAATCAAACGCCGGTCGAGCGTACCAGTACCGCAAGCTGTTTCCTGCGATGATTCAGAATTGGCGTAGCGACTGGGGGCAGGGGGATTTTCCGTTCCTGTTCGTACAACTGGCAAACTTTATGAAGCCCCAACCTCAACCGGCTATAAGTGCCTGGGCGGAACTGCGTGAGGCGCAGTTGATGACACTTGCGCTTCCAAAGACTGCTATGTCCGTTATAATTGACATTGGTGAAGCTAACGATATACATCCGAAGAACAAACAGGATGTCGGTCATCGGCTGGGTTTGGCGGCGCTCGCAATCGCATACGGCTCTGACGTGGTTTATTCTGGGCCAATCTACGAGTCGATGACTGTCGAGGGCGACAAAGTCCGCTTGAGCTTCAAACATATCGGCGGCGGGCTAATGTCCAAAAACGGCGAACAGTTGAAGGGCTTCGCCATTGCTGGAGTTGACCGCAAGTTCGTTTGGGCAGAGGCTGAGATTGACCGCGACACAGTTGTAGTCTGGAGCGAGCAAGTGCCAAACCCCGTGGCGGTACGCTATGCCTGGGCAGACAACCCAGACTGCAACCTCTACAACAAGGCGGGCTTGCCTGCCTCACCGTTCCGAACAGACGACTGGCCAGGTGTCACGAAGGACAAGCAGTGAATGGTTTAATGTAACAACATTGTTGATTTATGAGGAGGACAAATAATTGTGAGACTTAATTATAGAGAAGATATAATTGAATGGACAAAACTTAATCCCTATGACCGGTTCCCCAATGGGCGGCCGCGTGTGCCGGATGACATCCTACAACGGATGAAAAAAATCACTATTGAACAGGCGTGGGGCGTACTTCAAGGACACGGATACCATCTTCAGTTTGAAGGCGATTGGATGAACCTCCATCCTGACCGAGTTCTGGTTGGTCGAGCGGTTACGGCGGTATTCATGCCAACCCGCCCCGATTTACACGCCGTAGTCGAAGAACAAGGGAAAGCTGACGGCTGCATTGGCGCGCAAAATTCTTGGGTAATTGACACATTGGTCGAAAACGATGTAATTGTTGTCGATATGTTTGGTAAGATTGAAAAAGGTACCTACGCTGGCGACAACCTCGGTAATGCCATCGCCGCTAAAAGTAAAACCGGTATGATAATTGACGGTGGCATCCGAGATTTGGATGGCATCTATGAGATACCCGATTTTGCTGTCTTTGTTCGAGGGGTTCATCCGACGGGAATCGGTGGAGTTACCCTGATGGGACTTAATGCCCCCATCCGCATCGGCAATGCCACTGTAGCCCCGGGAGATGTGGTGCTCGGCGGACGAGAAGGCGTCATTTTTATTCCGCCCAACCTGGCTGAAGAGGTGGTAAAAAGAGGCGAAGAAGTTCGTTTGCGAGATGAGTTCGGCCATCAACGACTCAGAGAAGGGAAATACACACCAGGCGAAATTGACCGAGGATGGACACCGGAGATTAATGCAGATTTTGCTGAATGGCGCAAAACACATGAGCCATAGAGCAAATGTCCTTCCCGTGCATACATAGAAACCAAGTTTTTTCAAAAAACTTGGTTTCTTAAAATTGGACTTTGGACAATTAGGCATCTAAATTTTCCGCCTCTTGTCCTCTTCCATGTGAAATTATGGAGGGAAGAGAAATGACCCAATTAACCGCAATTTGCCTCAGCTTTATCGTCGTCAGTTTGATGTTGACGGGCATAAGTGATGCCAAAATAGACCAAAAAGAGGAATTCGTAGGCCCGTTTCCCAGTTGGCGCGACCTTCAGAAAGACTATGGCGCTGTCGGAGATGGAAAGGCCGACGATACCGCCGCTCTGCAACGCGCCCTCGATGAACTCATCAAGCATGAAGCGGCCTGCGTGCTTTATATCCCCGCCGGTATCTACCGCTTAACCGAGACGGTGCAAACTGTTCGGCAGGCTCACACCGACTGCCAGGGTGTTTCCATTATCGGTGAAGACCCAGCATCCACCGTGCTCCGCTGGGATGGCGCGCCAGACGGTACGATGTTTCAGTGGGACACCTGGTATGCCAAGATTTCTCGCCTCACGTTCGATGGGATGAACCGGGCAGGAACGGCGCTGCTATATGGACCAGCTTTTTCCACGTATAACGAAACCAGCTACCTCGTTTTTCGCGATGTTAAAAATGGGCTTGTCTTTGGCGGCCCAGAGACCAATGGACAGGCGGAAAATGAAGTCTTAGGGTGTCATTTCGTGCGCTGTGAAACCGGTATTCAGACCATCAACTGGAATTCAATGGACATCTGGGTGTGGTATTGCCGGTTTGAGGATTGCGATAGAGGCATACACAATGTGATGGGCAACTGGCACGCCTGGGAAAACCTCTTCCTGCGCTCACAAGCCAGTGATATGAGCGCGATGAATCTGATGGTTTTCTCGGCGGTCAATAATACCAGTGTCGGCTCACGCTGTTTCTTCGATTTCTCTACCGGGCATACGTGGGGTTCGCCCGTTAGCATCACCGGCAACCGCGTCCTCAATACCACCGGTGACTGGGCGGTGCTGCTTGACAACGCCGGACCGTACCTCGTCGCAGATAACATTTTTGGTCTATCCGGTAATGCTCGGGCAGTGCGAATGACCTGGGGAAATCAGACTTTGGTTGGCAACACATATACAACGGAGGACACCGTTTTTGAACGCGGGTTTTTCCGCCGCATAGACGAAAAGGTTGTCAGCAAGAAGGATATTGAGGAGAGTTTGCCACAACCACTACCCATTCCACCCCGTCGTGACCGCGAAGTCTTTGAAGTCGCCGTTGGGTCAAACGCCGCGGCGATCCAGCAGGTTATCAACGATGCTGCGCAGCAGGTGGGACAACGACCGGTTGTACACCTGCCGATGGGCCGATACCAAATCAGTGAGACACTGGTGATTCCAAAAGGTTCTGACCTACAATTAGTTGGTGACGGCGGGGGGGAGACGGCAACACGACTTGAATGGATTGGTTCAAAAGATGGTGTGCTATTAACGGTTGAGGGACCAAGCCACGTAACGTTGCGTGATTTCTACATTCATGCGCCCAACGCACGCGGTTTATTGATTGAGAATGCTGACCAAGCCGAGGGACGCATCTTCGCCGACCAGCTTAACGTGATTGGCCCAGGCGCGTCGGAAGAGTACCGAACTGCGGCGCTGAGAGTAAACCGCTTAGAGCAAACCGAGGTGTTGCTGCGCGCGCTACAGGGGAGCGGAAACGACGGGGCATGGGTGGAAGTTATCGGTGGCCCAAACGCCGCGAATGCCAGGAATCAGGTTTCCATCTTCACTGGAGCTACCGGTTCAGCCAAGGGACAATACAACGTGCGTTCTGGCAGCCAACTCGTCGTCCGCGGCGTATACCACGAACGCAGTTCCGCCTCACTCACCGGACTGCATCTGACCGACAGCGGTATACTCAGCATTGACGCCACACGCTTCTCCTACGCGACTTCGGCAACGGCACCGACTTTTTTAGTTGATGATTTTCGCGGCTTATTCACCTTAGCCACCTGCATCCTCATGCCGGTTGAAACACCGGACACCTGCCGGTTTGATTTTAGCGGCGACGGCAGTGCGGCCAGCGTTCTGGCGCTGAACAATCAGTTTTGGGTCCAACAACCGGGTACAAGTTCCCAAACCGTTTGGGTGAATCAGGCCAAGCCACCAGCGCGCGGCGGCCTGATTGGGTGCAACATTAACACCAGCAACCGGGAGGCATATCCCAAGGGTTATGCGTTCTTAGAGAATGTGGGTGACCATCCTGACCCGGCAAGGTCGAAATTCGGCTCTGGCCCGCTTGAGAACCACGGGGGAGTAGATGATTCCACGATTTTGCGCCACCTTGCCCCGTTGCGCCAAGCGCGTGTCTGGCTTCCTGGTGACAAACCATTGCCGCCAGGCGCAACTGATGTACGGATATACCGCGTGATGGTTAGTGGCGGGCATGAAACCACGGTTGAATTCCGAGCAGGGCGGTAACAGGATAACAAACAACGCTCCCGGCGGAGACAATGGAGATGAAGTCACCGAAAAAGACCCGGTGCCTATCGTCTTCGAGTTAAGTATAACCAGGAGGTATTTATGAAAATATTGGTAGGGGCGCACCCGTGGGTATATGCTGCAAAACAGAAAAATTATGACATCTATCCAATCATTGAGCAAATCTTTTCGGACATGAGCTACGCCGGGTTAGACGGCATCGAATTGATGCACACGGTATTCCGACACGACGGAGTTATCGAAAAGATAAGCGAGCTATCACGGAAATATTCGCTCCCCGTGATAGGGAGTTCCTTCGGCGGGAATATGTGGAAGCGAGAGGAACATGACGGTATCCTTGAGGATGCAGAGTCGGTAATCAAAGGTTTGGCTGAAGTCGGCGGACGGACGCTCGGAACATCGGTTGGCGGAACCCCCTCGCTAAAAACAACCGAACAACTTGATGTGCAAGCTGAACTTCTCAGAAAAATAATGGCAATCTGCTCCGAGAATGATGTAGTCCTCAACCTCCACAATCACACCTACGAAGTGAAAAACAACGAACACGATTTAAGTGGAACACTTGCCAGGATTCCTGACATCAAATTAGGGCCGGATTTGAACTGGCTTCTCCGAGCAGGAATTGAGCCGGTTGACTTCATTCATAGGCATGCCAACAGGATTGTCTTCCTCCATCTCCGCGACCAAAAAGCAGACGGAAAATGGTCAGAAGCGATGGGCGAAGGCGATATGGACTATGTAGCCATCGGTAAAGCGCTCCGGGAGATAGGTTTTAACGGAGACGCTGTGATAGAACTTGCGCACGAATCCGACTTCAAACCAACTCGGCCACTGCGCGAGAGCTTGAAGATTAGCAGGGAATTCGTGGGTAATGTTCTAAAATAAACTTGCGTAGGTCAAGTTTCGGGCGACCACATCGGGTAGCCCCTACAACAGATTAATGTCGAGATATGAATCTTGACCTACGGATTATAAGGAGTTGACAATAAATGCATCTGATAAACTCCTTAACTAAAAAGGGGCTAATCACACCACCAAAGTTCTTACCAGATAGCATACAATACCTCACCATGATGGGTAGTATAGCCTATGGTGTATCCAGTGACAATTCTGACTTGGACATATACGGATTTTGTATTCCACCCAAAGAAATTATCTTTCCCCATTTAGCGGGAGAGATACTCGGATTTGGAAAACAGAAGCAACGCTTTGAACAATACCAACAACACGGCGTAGAAGACAAGACTGCTTGCGGTGGAAAAGGACAAAAATACGACATTACGGTATACAACATAGCAAAGTATTTCCAGTTGTGTATGGACAACAATCCCAACATGATAGATTCGTTATTCACACCGGACAATTGTGTTATTCACCGCACGAAAATTGGCGACATGGTACGTGATAACAGAAAGCTTTTCCTGCATAAAGGAAGCTGGCATAAGTTCAAGGGATATGCGTACAGCCAGTTACACAAGATGTCCAATAAGAAGCCAGAGGGCAAACGGAAGGAAACGGTAGAACAATACGGTTACGACGTTAAGTTCGCCTACCACATAGTTCGTTTGCTCAACGAGATTGAGCAAATCCTAATAGAATTTGACCTTGACTTACAGCGTAATAGAGAACAGCTTAAATCTATTCGCCGCGGTGAGTGGGCGGAGGAAGAGATACGCGAGTATTTTGCAAGCAAGGAAAGGGAATTAGAAACAGCCTACCTCAATAGCAAGTTGCCGCATTCTCCGGACGAGGACAAGATAAAAGCACTTCTATTAGCATGTCTGGAAGAACACTATGGTAATTTAGACCAATGTATCGTAGTTCAAGATAGAGCAATCGAGGTACTGAAGGAAATACAGGCGTCTGTAGCAAAGATAGAACACCTGCTTTAGCACTCTGTCAAATTTGAATTTACGGGTAAAGGCCTAAAGCTAAAACACAAACGAATAAGGTGGACGCATCTAATTCACATAAAGGAGGTGAACACAATGCCAATACCCCACCGTGTAATGGAACAGAAAATTAAAAAGCGGTTGAAAGGGAAAGAAGGCAAGGCGCGGATAGACGAACTTAAAAAGATTTTGGATGACTTGCCAAATTATCGTAGTGGCCCGTATGGACAAATACGCAAACGGGTGAATGAAGAGATTGAGAAAACTCGGAGCCGAACCAAAATTCAACATCGCGACCATTTAGCGGTGAAGAAAGAAGGCGATTTTCAAATTGCACTGGTAGGCGCGCCAAATTGTGGCAAGTCGTCTCTGCTGAAAGCGTTATCCAACATCCAAATCCGAGTGGCGGACTATGCTTTCACAACTTTGCGTCCGGTATGCGCGTTGTTCGACTGCGGTGGAATAAAGATTCAATTGGTAGAAATTCCAGGCCTTATCGAAGGTGCCGCCGACGATAGGGGCGGTGGCAAGGCATTGTTAGGAGTTGCTAAAAGTGCCGATGCTATCGTCCTTTTGCATGATTTGACAATGCCTTCCGAGGAACTTGATATTATCTTGAATGAATTGCAAAAAGCGAACATCACTCCGCCACCGTTGTTAGTATGCACAAAATTTGACTGTCCCGGCACACAAGAAAATCTCACGCAAATTCCAAAGGAGTTTCCCGAATTTACAATCTTAGCAATCTCAGCGGAAAAAAACATCAACATCAGACAATTGGAGGATGCGCTACGAGAGTTGACCGGACTTATTCGCGTCTACCCGAAAGTCTCCTCGCAAAAACATGCGGAGGAGCAACCGATTGTGCTGCCGGCCGGCTCTACTGTCGAAGATTTAGCTCGCAGTATTCACAAAGAATTGGCAGCGAAGGTCAAATTTGCTAAAGTCTGGGGGACATCAGCAAAGTTCCCCGGGCAGACAGTTGGACAACGGCATGTTCTTGCTGATGAGGATGTTGTTATGCTCTCGCGTTGAAGTTGTTTATCGTCAATGTGCAACGACTGAGTCGTTGCACTCCAAAAGCCCATGTAGGTTGGGTTGAACGAAAGTGAAACCCAACGGATAGCTACTTTTCACACAGTTGGGTTTCGTGCCTCAACCCAACCTACTTTTCTCCAAAAAGGATAGAAAATATGGAACACATTCGAGTTACACCCAATGAACTGAACATACCGGAATCAATACCTCTTCCGAAACGCAAAGACTGGCGCATTGGAATTGTGGGGTTCGGAGGTATCGCGCAAGGTGCGCACGCCCCTGCTTATCAAGATGCGGGCTGGCCAATTGTCGCTGTTGCTGATTTTGACCCAAACGCTCAGAAAGTAGCTAAAGAAAGGTTCGGCATTCAACGCACCTACACAGACTACCGAGAACTCATCGCCGATGATGAGGTGGAAATAATTGACCTTTGTACGCAGCCTGTACTCCGGGAGGAGGTGGTACTGGCTGCTGCGGACGCTGGAAAACATATCATCACCGAGAAGCCCTTTGGAACGACAATCGAGGAATGTGTCCGAATGGTCAAAACTGCGGACAGTGCAAATATAAAGCTGGCTGTTCATCAGAATTATCGTTGGATGAGAATGAATTATCTTGCCCATCACATCATCAATCGTGGTTTCATTGGCACCCCGTTTTTTGCCAGCGTAGAGATATTCGGACGCCAGGACATGGGGTTGGCGGGACATCAATTTTATTCGCAGTGCGATGACTTCCTCACTGTGCAGTGGGACAATCATCTCGCTGACTTGCTGCGCTATTGGACTGACAAGGATGCCATCCGTGTTCTTGCACGTACCGGACGCATGAAAGACCAAAATTTCAAAAGTGACAATCTGCTCGTGGTTGTTGCGGATTTTGGTGAGGGTTTGACCGGGCACATATTGCACAGCGAATTACTGCGAAGTTCCCTTGGCTCCGTCCAATGCAGGGTTGATGGAGACAAGGGTTCCTTAGTTTTCGATTTTAACAGTACGCTTGTGTTGGAATCAAGCATACTTGGAAAAGAAACCCGTACAATCGAGGCTACGGGCTTCATCAGTTCACACTGTGGCTCTATGGGTGATTTGCTGATTGCGATTGAGGACGATAGGGAACCGCTCGTCAGCGGCCGACGGAATCTTTCAACTATCCGAACAATCCTTGCTGAAGATGAGAGTGCCAGGGCAGGAGGTAGGTGGGTTTCTTGTTTGGGGTGCGGGGAAAGTTTATCACCGGGCTAAAGACAACGACTAAAGTCTCGGTGCTGGTTTAGATATTGGAAATTTGCAATCTCTTTCTGCTAGTGGTTCATTTCACAAATCCGTATAGGGTTTGTTGGCGAAAGAGGGAGGGACAGAGAAACTCCCCTACGAACGGGCATCCAGACGTAGCGTCTCCCCTCCGTCTGGACACTTTCAACCCTACACGAACTTAGGAAATTGACCACTAGCGCTAGGTAATTTATGGAAAATTCCTTTCCTTGATTGAACATCGGCGTTGATACCCTTGGCTTGTTTCAATAGATTCGTATCCTGTTGCCGTGCATGCCCGTGATGGAGTCGATAATCAGCCAGAAGCCGCCGACGACAAGCAACCCCACGATGATACCGATGAAAAATACCCTGGCTTTCTTGTACGTCCTTCCCCCGCCGTAACGAAGCACTGCCGTTTTCACTGCCCATGCGAGAAAGAACGAGAACCACAGTTGCCTCATTATCCACCCGCCTTGAGCAAGGAAACCCAGTGGATGTAGCGGCCACCAGAAAAACATCCGTTGCGCATAAGTCAACAGCAGCATCACACCTACGCCTACCCCTGTCCATAAGTATCCGGGCATTGACGCTCCTGTCGGATGTTGCAATTTTGTTTCGACAAATCTCCAAGGTGTCTGGGGAAACGTCCGGAAATACTGAGGATGAAGGTTCAACCCTCCGAACTTACCCGTCAAATAAAGCGTCATGAAAATGCACCCCGCCAAACTCAACATCACCGCAACCACAAGAGACAGAACGCCCATTTTTGATTTCACAGAAGCCCTGTGTTCCAGATAAACACTGTTCGCAGCAGGTGCCATCAGGTAAGTCAAAAGGTCACCTGACCAGACGAGTGTTAGCCCCATCGCTACCAAACCCACCGTTCCGAGCATTGAGACACCCACCGTCGAGACGACGAATCCGAGTGGAATGATAGCAGGAACCATCGTGGCAATGCCAGCTTGCGCCATGAGCCTGGTCAACGACAGCCAGATGACAAGTGCCGAAATGACCACAATCGGCGCAATCCAAGCGGGAACACCAGTGTACCATATCATCAAGCACATCAGGAATGTACTGATAAGAAACAGTCCAGCATGGAGCCTTTCCTTCACGAGGTGCTGTCGAGCCATCCACACCATCGTTCCGACCAATACGAGCATAGCGCCCATCTGCTGGTGAGCCATGATAGTCCCGCCAGAGCCGCCTGCTGTCCACGCCCCCAAGACTTCCTGATGACCGGACACGAAACGCCCGTATATCCATTGCATAGGAAGCGAGAGCAGGAAGAAAAACCACAGGCTGAACGACAACTGCGATTCGATGAAAAACGCAAAGCCGAACATCAGAAAGTTCATTCGGATAGGCACGGAAGGAATTCCGGGGATGTCGTGCCGTATGTGCCATTGCAGCCTGAACGGAGGAACTACCGGAAAATATCGGTGCAGGGCGTTCAAACTTTCGAGCGTTGCGGGGATGAGAAATCCTACCCAAAAGAGAGGTGTGCGAAACAGAGGGTTGAGCCGTTTAGGCCCACTTTCTACCATTGCCAGCGCAACCTGCGCTATCGGAAACACCAGCCGCTCACGCTCTATCCACGTTTTGCGAAACAGGAACGTTACCGAAATCACCATCACCGCCATGCACAGAACGAAAAACGCCCACCATCCAAGCGGGTATACCCATGCGTCCCACGGAATGGGCGCGCCTTCGAGTCCCTCGTACATCAGCCGAACTGCGTTGGAATCCTTGACGATAATCGTTTCCGACAAATGCGGTTGGATAAATTTCGCCCATTCATTCTCCTCGTTAGCGTAGTAGGTTGAGCCGGTTATCATGCTGAAGAAGGGCCCGCCGAAGCCCCGCGTGGGAATCACGGTTGCTACCATCATCATGCCAAAGATGACCAACAACTCACCACGCCCAAACGCCCATCTCGGCTTGAGACACTTGAGGAAAAATTGAGGTGCGACCAAAATGACAAAGAGCAGAAAGAAAGCGGCAGGCGTTGCGGAACTCAACCCCAGACGAGTGCCCTGGATCAGAAATTCGGTCACAGGAAGTATCAAACCGATGGCTAAGGAAAGTATTGAGCCGAGTAGGATTGCGCGTTTGGTCATGTTCGTTCCTCACACCATTTTGTGTTTCAAACGTAGTACACTGTCAAATTTGTTTTGACAACGCCCGTAACACGATCTGTTAGATCGTGTAGAGGAATCGCAAACTAACAGCCAATTGTCGGGTAGGTTTCCTACCATACCCGACCTACTATTATAATTAAGCCAACAAAGCAGTAGGGCCTTCCGTGGTTACCTCTGACGGTTCAGGACGGGCACAGTGCATCCCCATGCGCATCAAATTAACCTTAAAAGTGCAAAAAATTTGCTCCGATAGGAGCGTTATGTTTGTAGTAGCGGAGAACCATCAACCGATTAGCTCCGTAGGAGCGTTATCTTTACCAACAAATGTCCTCAAGATTCATCCTCATCAAAAACATATTTCGTGTCGTATTCCACGTTGAAACGTTTCAGGATTTCGAGATATTCTTCTCGGAAGGATTTGATAGAATGGTGTTTTTCCTGATTTTGGACATAATTGATGACCGCATGGAGTTGAGAACGGGAATAAGAAAAAGCGCCAAAGCCCTCTTGCCAATTGAATTTTCCTCTAACCCATCTCTTCTCATTGATGAATCTTGACGAATTCGACTTAATGTCTCTTACCAAATCGGATAGCGCAACATTTGGCGTCATTCCGACAAGGATATGAACGCGGTCAGGCATGCTGTTAATGGCAATCAATTTCTGTTTCTTGTTCCGGATGATGCATGCAATATACCTGTGGAGTTCCTCTTTATTCGCTTTTGGGATTAAGCTTTGCCTGCCTCGCACGGCGAAAACTATATGGATGTATATTTGGGTATAGTATTCGCCATCGTTGACACCATTTCGCTCCTAACGGAGCTATGTTGTTTTTGGGGTTTCGATTTCTATAAACATTATGCTCCTACGGAGCTTTCTTGACTTGATACGCATATTTAGACACAGGGCTTGCACTTACGAAATCTTCATGCTCGCAAACTCTCCAACAGCAATTGCAGTTCCACGGCGTCGTCGTAGTACAGTTCTGGTTCGGCGGCGAGGGCGGGGTCGCGGGCACCGTTGAGGATGGCTTGCAGTTTGGGAATCATGACCTTGAGCCGGGCATCAACATCTGCTTCTAACATTTGGGCAAGGATTTGTTCCGCCTCGGTCATGTCCTCTTGCTGGATGGCTTGAGCTACCACGGCGCAAAGTTGCCCACCAAGAGTTTGACTTTCCCCGCCAGCCCGACGATAAGCAAGATAGCTCTGAATCGCCCGTTGTCGTGCTTGGACGGCGGCTTGTGGGTTGCCGGTGGCCTGTTCTAAATCATGTAGAATGTTCCATGTAGTCCAAGGTGTGGCAGCATGACCGTAGGGTTTCTTGCAGTCAATAGCACGGTGCAGTTCGCGGCGGGCTTCGTCATAACGTTGCAACTTGAGGAGGGTATTGGCGAGGTTGTTGCGGGCCCTTCCTTCATTAATTAGATCTTGCAGTTCGACGTAAATATCCGTTGCCTGTCGGTAAAAAGTAGTAGCCTCTTCCAGACGCTCCATGGCATCATAAAGATTGCCCAGTTCGCCAAGGCTGCCAGCTTCATGCGCGCGGTCTTTTTGTTGCACATAAATAGCCAGTGATTGCCGATAGGCCTGCTCTGCCTGTTCAAACTGCCTTGCCCTTTTGTGTACCATTCCGATTTGATGCCAGATGGTAGCGACGGAGTTTGGTTCGCCAAGGTTCTTGAAAATATCTCGTGCTTCCTCATAGATTTCCAGAGCATCGGCATAACGCTCTTGCAACATGCGGACTGTGCCGAGTTGGCCTTTACCTACGGCAACATCTCTTGCTCTATCCAGTTTTTCATCGCGCTTAATGGCTTCTTCATAAACGGCTACCGCCTCATCCAATCGCCCTAAATTTCTCAAGCAATCTCCGCTTTCGGTGATGGCTGCGGAGACCATACCTTCGGCGCTGGTATTGCCCGCATCTGCCAGCACTTGAAAACGCTCTTGCGCCTCGGCAAGAGGTTGCAGCGCAGCTTCGGCGGCTCCGATATTTTTCAGCACCCTCCCAAGTTCCCAATGTGCATAAGCGATGTCATAATTAGCCCCCTGATAAGCATCTTCCCCTTCACTTAGACAACGTTGCTGTAATTGTTGGGCAGCGGTGTAGGCTGATTGCAGGTTAGTGCTGTCCAGCAGCCTATCAATACTCCGTATTTCTGCCGAATATCGGGCATGGCTCCACTCCCCCAATGCCTGCGTTGCCCGTTCTCGGACGCTTATCATCTGCGCGAACGCCTGGGGACGCCCCAAATATTCGAGCAGTGATTCCATTTTACCCGCCAAACCAACCACCCCTTCCGGCGTCGCCTTGTCCTGTATCCAGTCAAGCAAAGCGAGCAGATTGGGCAGTTCCAGCAATGTCAATTGGGCAGATAATTGGGCATCCTGAGACAGTTGCTCATACAGAAAATTTGTCAGTTGCATCATGCCTTCAGCCCAGCGCGCCCTTAGTTGTTCCCCTTCTTCCTCGTCCATCTTCCCCAACAGATAAGGCGGCAGAGCCGGGTCAAAGCGGAGGTGGCCGTAGCCCATATCTTCGCCCAGTCCTACTTCGATTAATTCTATGGCTAAGTTGCGCGCGGCATCCGCGTCCACATCCAACACATGCGCCAAAAGCCTTATTTCCGCCCCGCCGTGAAACACGCCCAACCCCTTTATCCGCTCTTGCGCTTCTGGCGACAGCCGGCGCAAGGAGAGTTCCACGCTGGCATAGAGGGATTTTTCTCGGTCATCGGGGTATTTTTGGTGCAGGTAGGACATGAGTTGATGCAGGTTTTCCGTGGTGGTTCGGACACCCCGGCGACTCACCTCGCGAGCAAGCAATACTAACGCACGGGCGTGACAGTGTGCCGCTTCCACAAGGTCAATTATTTCCTGCGATGTGCCGCCCGGGTCAACAGGGACGGGGGTTAAGCCCTCCTGCGCCATAACCTGACTGACCAATTCGATTGCGTCCTCTCGGCTCAACGCACCAAGTACGACTTCCCGCCCTCTGTGGTCAAAAGGTTCGGGCAGCGGTTCGCGGCTGGTGAAAAGGAGGCGCGTCGTCGGGGCAACGTTGAGCAAGTCCTGGCAGAGCGCAAACAATTCGTCAACAGGAGCGGCAGCGGCAGGCGTTTGTCCGGTCGAATCGGGCAACACGCTTTCCAGATTGTCCACGACGATAATCGTGGGTTGGTCAAACAACGCACGTTCAACAGGTTGGAACGCCTGTTTCAAGTCAGGGAATTGCGCCACTGACCAATTTTCCCCCTCTGGCAGCAGTTGATGTCCCAAATTGTCCAGCACGGCACGGACATCGGTGTAGTGTTCCATGCAGACAAAAGCCGCTCGTCGATAACGCTCAGTACGCACCAACCAGCGGGCAAGTTCCACGGCTAAGGCGGTTTTCCCTGCCCCACCTTGCCCACGAACCACCGCATAAGGTTGCTCATGCAGCAGACGCTCCAGAGTGAGGAGTTCCCGACTGCGGCCAATGAACGTGTGCTTCGGCGGTTTAGGCAACTTGCCCAAATTTAGTCGGCGTTGCTTTGCCTGAAGTTGGCGGACGGCTTGCGGCAGCAAAACCGTGAACAACTGCCGGTCAACCTCCTCCTGATACAACACAGGCACAAACCAGTCTTGCAGATGCAGTTCCCCCGCGCCCATGATTTTGCCGCGGTAGGTGTCTCCTTTCAGTTTCTGCTGTCCTGCTAACATCGCCTTGCCCACCCGCGCCCCTTGCGCCAGTTCCTCATAAAAAGCCTTGACGAAGCGGCGCGCCGTCTCCACAAGGACGCTATGGCTCATCGCCACCACCGAAGTTACCCCCTCCTCCAACAGCCTTGCGGCGACTGAAGCAGTTGGGTCTTCTTCGGTTTTGGCGGTCTGGCAGGCATCTAAGAATACTAAGGGGATGCGGTGGGCGCGCATCACGCTTGCTAATTCTTCGGCATGAACCAACGCCATCGCCCGTTTTTGCAATTTCTGAGTGTCTTGCGGGGCTTCAAAACACAGCCCACCCAAGCCGTGTTCGCGGTCAAAAATGCCGTGTCCATCGAAATGCACCACGTCAAACGGTTTTTTTTCGTCCGCAGCCCGTTTCAAGGCTTGTTGCAAAGCGGGGAAGGTAGGCGGCGTGAGGACGGTGAGTTCCACAAGTTCCCCCAAACTCTCCACCGCTTCCACCAATGGCAAGGCACTGCTTCGGTGGTCAATGAAACTGGTGTGTTCGTCTTCCGGACGAGGGCTGACCAATAGAATGCGGATGGGCAAATCGCTCACAGCGAGGGATTGTGGGCGGCGATTCGGCAACCGACGGCGCACCCGTGCGGCGTGTTTGCCCTGGAACAGATAGCCGCTATCATCGTGGAGTAGTTCCCAGGGCAAGGAGAGCAGGTCGCAAGCGGCTTCGTTGGCGTCGGCCTGTTGTTCCTCGTTGGCTCCCTCCGGTGCGTCCCTGTCCACCTGCACAGAGAATCGACGCTCTGCGTCATCAGCGACATTCTGCCAGGCAGTCAGGGCAGCCCGGGCGGACTCTGATTTCAAAGCGGCTTCGTACAAATCCTTGCCCCATTGGGGCAGTTGCGCTTCGATGCGTTCAGCACGTTCCTGAAATACGCCCGTCGGCCAGAGGAAGTAGCTTTCCAAATACCAGCGCACATCGCCGGTTTCAATTGGACCAAGCGGGGCAGTAAAGTCGAAACGCCTGCTCTCCACCCCACGAACGTCGGGGTTGGCGGAATGATAGACCAATTTGGCAGTCGCCGTAGCACGGCGTTTTCCTTCATCGGTCAGAATCTCCGGGTCAATTAATTCCAGTATCAGTTCCTCAACGGGCTGAGACTCGACTTCTTGCATGGGTTGTCGGTCAGTTGATAGACGCTCTCCCAGCGCGGCGAGGATGCTGGGCAGTGCCTCGCTCAATCCGCCGGGTTTGAGTTGGATTGGCACGGCGACGGGCTCTTCGTCAAACCACAATGCTAAGGCAGTTGGTTCGACGCCCGGCAAAAGGAGGGGAATTACCCTGTAGCCGTCATCCTTGCGTTGCCGCTCAACCTCTTGAGCCTTTTGAATCTCCTTGCGCACCCAGGGCGAATTGATGGTGTTAGTGCTGAGTACCACAATTACCTGGCGCGCCTGTTCGATGGCCTGGTTGATTCCCGGAGCTAACTTGTCTCCGCCGCGCAAGTTGCGGGAATCAACCCAAACGCTCAAGCCCTGTCCTTCAAGGGCAAGGCGCAGTTCTTTGACAAATTCGTCGTCTTTGGTGGCATGTGAGATGAAAATTAAATCGGTGTCCATGATGTCTCCTTTTTGTGGTATTGAAGTGTTCATTTTTATTTTGGGGGAGATAGGTTTCCTTTTGGCTTCGACACAGCTTGGTTTCGATACGATTTGGTTTCGATACGGCTCTTTACTTCGTTCCGAGCCTACTCAACCCAAGTCACTTCGTTCCGAATCTACTCAACCAGCGCCGCTTCGCTCCGAGTGTGGTAGCCGCTTGACAACCACATCGGGTTGTCGCTACTGCTTTACCAAAGTTAAGTTAAAACGCGTGTCCTATTTCGATAGTGAACGCTTTTTCCAGCGCGAAATCTATGTCACTATCCAGCGCGTAAGCAAGGTCAAAACGATATACGGGGGAGTCGTTCAGTTTTGGGAGGGCAATTCTCAATCCAGCACCGATGCTGCGTTTGTAGGATAGAAGGTTGAGTTTGCTATTGCTGGTGATGTATCCGATGTCAGTAAACACTGCGCCGCCGATGACGATGAGAGGATGTTTATAGAAAACAAGACGGCTTTCTACATTCAGAAGGATGCGTTTGTTTCCGCTGAACTGTCGGGCTTTATATCCTCTGAGTCCGTTGTTCCCGCCCAACAGGATTTGCTCTTTCCCATTGCTAATAAAGGAGAGTTTTGTTGCCAGAGTTTGCTTCACAAAATCTTTTAGCAGATAGCGGATTTCTCCCTTGAATATGTTATCTTGGAACGGCTCCCCGTTGATAACATTGGTACCGATTTGCGCTTCTGCGTTTATAAAATGTCTGAGTTTATGTTTATGTGAGGTGGCGAAAACTAATGCGACGCTGGTTTTGTTTTTGTCTGAACCGAAAGTCTTTGATGCATAACCGATTGAAATTCCGTAGCCGTATCCCACTGGTATATCCTCAACTCGTCCCATCTTATTGAAGAACGTTTCTTCAATGTAATTCACATTGTCCCGTTGAAGGGTAATGCCTAATGTATGTTCGTCTCGGTCAGCAAAGCGCGCTTCTGAGGTGGGTGGTAAGGGGACAAATTCATCCTTATAATAGGTATGCCAGAGGGAGATGCTGGTGGATTCGTGAGTGCTACCGAAAACTCGTGTTATGCTCTCTATCTGTTCGTGGAAACTACGCTCAAATTCATCCGTAACCTGTCCGTTTTCATCATACCATCTTTTAATGTCGTTCCCGTCAGTTGCGGAAAACTCCGTCGCCCACCTTGTTTTAAGAGAATAGAGCGGTTTTTTCAGGCTTGCTTTCCAGGTTTCCCCCTCTGTGCTTCGCGAATACCCGCAGTTCAACTGCCACCGGAGTCCAAACAATCTTGGTTCAGCATACCGCAATTTGACAAAATGTTTAACCTTGTCATCTTCATCTTTACGGTTATATCGTATCTTTGCGCTTTGCCCCAACCCAAAAATATTGGAATCGATTATGATATATACAACCAAGAAATGAAATTTAACACACTGGAATTTTAAATGGCCGTAGATGACTACAAACTTGTCGAGGGGTATGTACCGTGTTATTTTCTAACACCAAAAAGAACGCAGAATAATTTAGAAGAAGATAATAAGGATTTTTTTTAATCCAAAGAGTAGAGGGTAAAGGCTGATTTATATTCAGTTTAT
>CAZRLY010000020.1:25505-31003 GCA_964601015.1 uncultured bacterium | reverse complement strand
CGCACAACTTCGTATATCGCAGGCTTTTAAGCGCTATCGAACGAAAATGCAAAAAGTGTGGAGTAGCTTTCAAAACTGTATCTCCTGCTTACATGTCGATAATTGGCAAATACAAATACGCTGCTTCGTATGGACTCAATTTACACCAAGCCGCTGCTTTTGTAATAGCCCGACATGGCTTAGGTTTTCGTGAGCGCATCCCAAAAAGGATACAACTTCTTATAGAAGGTTTGATTGGCAAGCTTAACTCCCTTCTTGAAGCTGCGGAAGCAAAAGAGAAGAAAGAAGTAAAACGGTTGCTAACCAAACTTCAAAATTGGTCTAATATTCATTCTTGGTCATTTTGGTATACTTTTAATAAAGCTTTAAGAAAGGTAGGTGTAAAACCCTGGTTATTGAGGGATATCAATTTGCTTTACAATGAGCAAATTTTTGTGCATTAGGAAGCTATGGAATTTGTTTTGATTTCTAATAGGAAGTGAAATCAAAACGAGTATTGCAACGATGCCTAATGCGTGTAGGTGTGTCTAACAGACCGCTCTGGTTTAACCTCTGTGAGGGCACAAGTCTTCGCTTGGGTTGAGCTTCGGCTCATCAGAGAGCACGGTGGGAATCCGTGACCTAGGGGAACAATCCTGGTATTTCCTCCATTGGCGACTCAAGTCAATGTTGGATTTATGAGCAAAATACATAGGAACGCATAGAAACTCATAAATCAAATTAACCAGGATAAGATGTTTACAATTAGTTTGCTGGCAACTCTTGAATTTATGTTCCAATTAGCGACTACAAAGGTCAACTCTTGGCTGCCAGAACCGGGTGTTGGCGTGTTCTTTGAAACTGAACAGGTAGAACAACTGCGCGCCAAAATTCAACGTCCACCTTGCCAGGCGGTATACGAGCAACTTGTCAAGCAGGCGGATGCCACATCAACTGAATGGCAAAAGAACAAAGCAGAACTGCGGATTGAGGAACTTGCGCCGAAACTGCCGGATTTGACGATGGAGTTTGTGCCAGACGAGTTTGCACCCGCAAACGGCAAGGAAGCAGGAAAGACATTGGGTGGCTACGCTACGCGTGGTGGTCCCGCTGCCGCGTTCGTCTATCTTATGACGGGCGAGCGCAAATATGCGGAGTTAGCATGGGATATTTTTGAGCAGTGCGCTAAGGTGAATCGCTGGGGCTGGTTTCCGTGGAGTGGTTCGCACATGCCGCAGATTCACTTCGGGATTGTCAGTCGCAATCTCGTTCTCATCGCTGATTGTATCTGGGGCATACTCACGCCACAGCAACGCCAATATGCCCGAAAAGTCATCGCCGAAAAATGTGTTGAACCTTACTTCCGCATCGTTCTGCATACGCCAGGCATGGGGTTATATCATCTGCGTTCTCGCAATCAGGGGAACAACGCACTCTCTGCCGCACTGATTGGCAGTCTATTTGTTGGCGATGCCGTTGTTGATAATGCCATCTGGTTTCGGTCACTGTTGCAGACATATCACTGGGCAATAACGCACGACATCGGCTGGATGGGACAGAATCTTGAGTCAGGCATAGGGGGTTATTGGTCAGTCTCCATGCAGAATCTTTATACGGCGGCAGCGGCGCTCTACAACGTCAAGAAGGTTGACCTGCGCGTTCACCCCGGGTTTGAACAGGGAACTTACTATCCCATTATCCACGAAGTAACCGTTCCGCCTGTTGGCGAGTTTTCGGAGCCAATTGACCCAGACTATAAGGGCCTCATGGGTATCATCGCGGGAAAGCCGATTGAATTGCCCGGCGGCTCCAATGCTGGCGGTTCCTGGTGGCTCAACTACGCCGCCAAATTTCCGGATTCAGCCGCACATTACTTTGCAAGCAAGGGGATGATTGCCCCTGACCGAATTCACGCAGTGGATGCACATCAAGGAATTTTGAGCGAGGTGTTGAAAATCGCCTGGTGGGACGACAAACTACTCGCAGAGACCAAACAGCCAACTGACCGCATGTTATCAACTGACCGCATGGCGAACATTCGCAGTGGCTATGGCCCTGGCGAAACGTGTTTGTATTTCAACGGCGATATTTTTCTCAGCGCAAAAAAGGAGATTCTGTGTACGACGTCAGGGATGTGCTGGCACTTCCCCTGGCATCAATATCAGATCGCTGAGACAGGAATTGAGACCGAAGGCGAACTCTTTGCACCGAGCATGATTATCAAAGATTCCTGCGATACTCCGCAGTTCACCCTCTTCCGCGCTGAATCCGGCTTCAGCAACGTC
The DNA here is from genome assembly GCA_964601015.1 of uncultured bacterium. GTDB lineage: Bacteria > Poribacteria > WGA-4E > DTYX01 > CAZRLY01 > CAZRLY01. Next base: position 28,739 of record CAZRLY010000020.1, on the reverse strand, counting down.
ACCTACTACCCGCGGCCCGGTCAACGCGAAAGCTACGAGCACTACGACGAACGCGAACGGAGCATCCTTTATCTCCGCGCTAACGCTAATCCAACAACACCGGATTACTTCATCTTTTGGGATAAAGTACAACATAAGGACCGGCAGACACACTGGTATGCGTGGACATGGCACTTATGGAATTCAGTGGCAAACCGCGAGAATAACTATGGACGCTTTCTGTTGCAGGGAAATAATGCAGTACGTGCCGAACGCCCCAACGCGGATGTTTGGATTCAATTCCTCACACCAAGCAAAGTAGTTATTGAGCAACACGGTATTCCCTCACAGCCTTCTGTCTCCTACCAGATGGACCACAACGCCCAAATGATGCGCGCCATCGCGGGTGGCTACCACCCAACGGATGCGAAGCCAGTGCTGATTCCGCCTTCAGCGTGGCCGGAGATTGGCGTGGAAGTGACTACTGAAGGAAGTGCGCCAGACAGCGTGCTTTATTTAGAGAAGCCGCCGACCGACACACCGATAACGTCACAGATAGTCACAGGCATTGTCGGTGGGGTGCGTTATCGTTGGGCGCTGCAATGCAAGGAGGAAGATTACCGCGTCTATGAAGCAACTGCCTGGGAAGTAAGTTTGGAATTGCTTGATGCCAAGGGTAACGTGATAGCAAAGCCGACGACGCCTTACGGCCATCCACACCCGCTCAAACTCGGCGCGCCGCTTTCAAATACGCCAACCCACGACTGGACGGAGACCGCGCAATATTTCGATGCTCCCCCCAACGCTGTTGCCGCGCGAGCAACGTTCCACGCTGTTGGATATGCACACTACTTCAAATTAGGAAAATTGTGGCTCAGTCCGATTGAGTTGCAACCCGTTGGCATTCCAGCGCGCACGACATCTCAGCAGTTTGTTACCCTCGTCATGCCGTTGGACAAGGGCGCAACGCCACCAAAGATTGAAACGGACAAAGATGGGCACCATTTTGTCACTCATCCTGATGGCATAACCGATGAAATATCGTTCACTCCGGATGGCAAACTCAACGTTATACGACGCCAAGGGACACAGGTTATGGCGTCATTTAAACCCTTTGCTCACCGAGATGCCGTTGCGACCAGCACCCTTAAAACCAACTCCGATGAGAATGCCAAGCGGTTAGCTACGGGCTTGAAGCCTATGCTTGATGAACTCACCGCCGAGCGCGATGCAATGACTAAACAAGGGCGCAAGAACCTTGCATTTGGTACAAAGGTCAACGCATCAGCGTTTCGAGATGAACGCTTTCCGCCGTCGAAGGTAGTTGACAACCAAACTGCCGAGTATCCGACCGATGGGTACCTTGACTATACGTTGGGAATCGCCTGGACATCTGGGCGATTCGTTGGCTATGGCGCGGGGAAAGAATCACTACTCAGCAACCGAGATTATTTTCCAATTTACGTGAGCCCGACTTATTGGCTGCTGCCTGAAGAATCCCTGGGATGGATTGAGTTGGAATTGAAGCGGGCGGCAACGATTGACTTAGTCCGGTTACTCAATACAAGCAACGCCGGCCTCAATGACTTTGCCGCGCATACCCTCCGCGTTGAACTCTATGACACAACGCACAAACTCTTAGTGAGCCGTGATACCGGCTTTGGGAAGGTATTCGACCGGCCATTCCAACAGGCGTTCTTCGTGCCGCAGTGGTTCAACCGCTACACCCCCTCCTTCGCGGGGATGCTCGAAGTTGGTCTCACCGTACCATTCGGTGATGGCTGGAAAGAGTTACGATTCCAGGATGTGGAGGGCGTGAAGTATATCCGCGTTGTCATCACTAAATACTGGGGTATTGGAGGAGGATTGAACGAGATTCAAGTTTATGGTAAGGAGTGAAAAAACGTGGAGCGGGAAGCGGGAAGCGGGACAAAACGGGACGCGTAAACAAACGCTCCACGCTCTACGAAATTATTCCTAATTGTCTCCGTGGTTTTCTTAGGGAGAAAATCAACAGATACTAATTATCAAACGATTCCTTTTTTTATAGCATCTCCCTGCGTTCCAAAAGGAGAACATTTTGAAACGACTACTTAGAGCCGCTATCGGCGGCTTCAGACATCGCCCATTTAGGGAGGAGTCCCCCAAAGCTCTCCCCCTGGCACGGTGTTCATCGGGCACCTGTGAATGTGTGGTTATAGGGATAGTCGGCTTTGCAGCAATGCTTTTAGTGTCCATTTACATAACCAGCCTCGCCGCAACCCTCAAAGTAAAACAAAGTGGTAGCAAACTCTGTTTCTCTTGCCACGAAGAGGAACAAAATAACTTCGATAAAAAGTATGTTCATTCTCCAATAGCGCAGGATAACTGTGTTGTCTGTCATAATCCGCATACGGGCAAATATCAATTTATGCTATCGGAAAAGTTTCCCACGTTGTGTTATTCCTGCCATGCCGACGAGAGGGAGAAATTTAGTAAAAAGCCACATATTCACACCGCCGTGAGGCAAGGGAAATGCACCGGATGTCATAACCCCCACGCTTCGGACAATGAACGCCTCCAAGAAAAAACAGGGAAAGAGCTTTGCTATTCATGTCACCAACGGGAAATCCCCCCTAACCCCCCTTTGGAAAAGGGGGGAAGGGGGGATTTTGAAAAGGGCCGGATACACTATCCTGTGGAACTTGGGCAATGCTTGATTTGCCACGAGCCTCACGCCTCCCGTTTCAAGTCACAATTGCGCGACTCGCCTGAACAATTGTGTTTTACCTGCCATGACAAACAAGAAGAGGTATTTAAGAAAGCACACGGGCAATATCCTGTCGCCAAAAGTGATTGCCTTACGTGTCATGCCGCGCATGCTTCGGATGTCAAAGAACCTGCTTTGGCAAAGGGGTTGATTCTGCCTTATGTCCACGTTCCTTTCGGTAAGAAAAAGTGTGATAGCTGTCACGTATCCAGTAACTCAAAAGAACCCCTCAAGCTGAGAGCAACGCAAACCGGGCTTTGTTATCGTTGCCACAGCGATATGAAAAATGAAGTACGCAGTCAAACGCATGTTCACATTCCAGTGAAGGATGGCAGTTGTACCAGTTGCCATGTACCGCATGCTTCTAAAAACGAGCATTTGCTGGTGACGACAGGAAAGGAGCTATGTGCCTGTCATACTGATGTGAGGAAGAAGCTGACGGCTACTTATGCGCATAGCCCTGTAGCTCAAGGGTTGTGTGTAAAATGCCACAATCCTCATGTTAG
>CAZRLY010000020.1:0-25405 GCA_964601015.1 uncultured bacterium | reverse complement strand
GATTTGTGCATCCGATGCCATAGGATGTGAAGCATTTTTGGCGTTCTGATAAATTACCACGCTGAATCAAATGGCTTTTCCCCACCAAAATAGAGTTGACATTTTTATGCTTGACATGGAATCAGAGAGATAGTATACTAATAATCATTGATTTGAGGTTTTTGAAATTCAGTTCCCACTACAAATGGTTAGAATTTAATCGGAGGATGAACGGAAGGGGAAAACCGGGAAGCCGTAGGGCGTGGATACCTTCGCTCGCACACCGCCTCTTCCGAAAGTGAAAAAATGGAGAGAATATCTTTACACGCAGAAAACTCAAGGTATGAATGTATTACTGGTGCCCTGAATGGGTATTTCAAGCGAGCGGATGTCCCGAAAGGAAGGGAGATAGCAATCCTTCCGAATTTAATTCCCGTACGAGAAGAAAACAAAAATGTAACAGGCATCAATCGGTTTGAGGGAATAAAAGCTGCTGTAGATGTCTTTTCCCAAAAATACGAGAGGGTATCTATTGTTTACGCACTCCCAGGGGGGGATTTGCAGAGAGTAGGTAAAATATTAGAATTTGACACTCTTGGAGTTGATGTCATTAACCTCTGGGATGAGGAAGCCAAAGCAAAATTTGGCACAAACCAGTTTGAGGTATTTGATAAGGACGGCAATCTGCTCCCCTTAGAAATCAGTGCTATTCCCGATAATATGCAACTTGCTGTGATATGCGTCCCGAAAACTCATGACAGGGCATTATTTACAGGCAGCGTGAAAAACCAGATGGGGTTGATAGGTACCAAGGGGCAAATGCATGAGGGCTATGCTTTTGGTGACGTTACTTACGTGCTATCTCACTACAATCTCATGAGACTTCAAGAGCATTTAGCGCCATCGGAACCATTGTACATCTGCGACGCTTTTGAAGGAATGGGAGGAAACGGCCCCTACGGGCAGCCGCTGACGGAATTGGGTTTTGCGATGGTTAGCAAGGATGCCGTCGCTCTGGATAGCATAGCTCTTCTGTTAATGAATCTGAAAACCGAAGATGGATATATCGTCAACCCTGCGAAAGTAGCTTACCTTTTCATGTTAGCTCAGAGAGCTAAAGAGGGAAAGTTGCAATACGCCACACTGCTTGAAAACGCAGATGAGCTATTTTCTTATGGGAATCTTGAGACGAACATAAGCAAGGAAGAATTTGTGACGAAGGTTCAAAAAATCGGCAACCTTACGGCTCATCAAAGAATTAAACCGATGGCTGAAGCCAGTGAAGCGATTATTGAGGCAGTCCTCACATCAACAGCCGGCTTTGAACACCCTGAGGAGATAATTCAAGTTCTGAGTTGATGTTGTAGGTGCGAGGCATTTTAACAACGTTAAACTCCAAATGGAATTAGAATGCCTCGCACCTACTTTAACCACGTAAGCAAAAAACCTAATTTGTACTACCAAACCCGCCGCGAGTTTTTTTATCCATTTTGTCTACCTCTTCCCATTCCGCTTTGTCTACACGCACAAATATCCCCTGTGCTATTTTATCCCCGCGTTTAACTATAGTCGGGCGGTGGGAGAAGTTATAAACTTGAATTTTTATTTCGTCTTTCTCACCAGCATAATCATTGTCAATAATTCCCACCCCATGCGGCATAAGTAAGCCATACTTTCTCGGCGTACTTGAGCGTAGCGTCACCATCAGCACGTATGCTGGTGGAGTTTCGATGATGACATTAGCAGGGATAAGCGCAATCTCGTTGGGTTCGATTACCATATCACAACGACATAAAAGGTCAAAACCCACCGAACCATCAGTTTCGTAGATTGGAATGGGTAAATTTCGGTCAATGCGTTTTATTTTTACTTTCACTTTGTGCTATAAACATATAATTTGATTTTGTCGTCATATCGGGACAATAGGCTCTTAAACGACACAAGATTCATTTTAACATACATAGCTTAATGTTTGCAAGGAGAAAATGATGAAAGCGTTTGAAGGAATTTTATCAGGTTTATCTGTCATGCACGCTAACAAATTAAGGTCAATTTTGACGATATTGGGCATTGTTATCGGCATAGCCGGCGTGATTGCGATGATGTCATTTGGCGATGGTGCCAAGAGGCTGATTATGTGGGAGGTTGAAAAGGTAGGCGGGATGAGCGTGTTTGGCGTTTACCGCCCCGGATGGATTAAGAAAAACAGCGAATGGGTTAGGAACCGGAGCCATCATTTTCTCAATTTGGAAGATGCTCAGATTATCCAGGCAGAATCCCATCTGTGGAGATTGCCACTCCCGAGATAGGAGGTATGAGGGTACATTTGTCCACCGGTGGGAAACGGAAGAGAGCGAGACTCGAAGCAACCACCGCAGACTTTCAGATAACCCGGCACTGGAACAATGAACTGGGAAGGTTCATCTCCGACGAAGATATGAGTACCTGGGACAAAATCTGCGTCATCGGGAGTGAAATCTGGCAGGAGTTCTTCGCTGGGCTTAACCCGATAGGCAGGGAAATTAGCCTCAACAATCAGCGATTTACAGTGGTGGGAGTGATGGAATCTAAGGGGAGTGGAATCAACCCAAACAATAACGACGATAATCAGGTTTTTATCCCGATAACCACAGCGCAGAGCAGATTTACAGGCAATGACAACGTTTGGCACATTTTAGTGAAGGCTAAAGATTATAAACAGTTGGACAAAGCGATAGCTGAGACAAAAACTGTCTTGATGCGCTATCACAACGGAGAGGAATTTTTCAAAATGTGGTCAATCAAAGAAGGTATCAATATGGCGGACAAAATCAGTCTGTACATTAAGATAATCCTTGGGATTATTGCCGCTGTAGCGCTCCTTGTCGGAGGGATTGGGATATTAAATATCATGCTGGTATCCGTAGCAGAAAGGATACGAGAAATCGGCATACGAAAAGCAGTAGGTGCCAAAGCGCGGGACATCCGCTTTCAATTCCTCATGGAATCAGTAGTTTTATGTCTCATTGGCAGTGCATTCGGAATTCTGCTCGGCGCGCTTTTGGGATATGGTTTCGCATGGGCTGTTACAAAATTCATAATCAAAGAATTCAACTGGCCGTCCGTGTTATCGCTCGGCACAGTCATCTTAGCAGTTGGTTCTGGTGTAGCGGTGGGGATATTTTTCGGGTTCTATCCGGCCAGCAAAGCCGCCAAATTGCCGCCCATCGAAGCTTTAAGACATGAATGAACGGAAGGCGATGCCAAAACAGCTTTTTCGCACTCCAAAGCGCAGGTAAACTCCACCTCCCAATGTGCGTCTAAAGCTACCGATTGGTTCATAAATTCAAAACGGAAGGGATGTGGGCAGGCGGTATCCGCCACCACAACGTGGGAGAATGACTGAATTTGCAAGCCGGTTTATTATCATAGTGTTGTTAGTTACAACATCCGGGGCGCTATGCGCTCAGACAACGGACGAAATTGACCTATCGGGTTCGTTGACTTTAGCCCAATGTATCGCTATCGCTTTGGAAAAAGCAACGAGCACTAAGAACGCTCAATTAGATTTGGCTCTTGAAGGACTCAGGCTAAAAGATGCTAAAGCAAATTATTATCCCCAAATTTCTATCGGCGCACGCTACAATTCTTCCGACCAAATTGACTTTGGCTTCGAGAAGGAGAATTATGATGCGACGATTACGGGGAGCTATATACTGTGGGACCACGGGCAAAGGAAAGCAAATTTGTCTCAGGTTGAGGCAACGCGGAACGCCGTGCAAAACCGAAATATCCGCACGAAACAACAGTTGATGTTTGACATCATACAGGCTTACTATAATCTGCTCAAAGCTCAAAAATTGGTCGAAGTAGATGAAGAACTGTTGAAACAATCCAAGAGGAACACTGAGAAAGTTAAGGCTTTTGTAGAATTAGAAGCGGGATATTTGATAGAAGCCGACATCGCCGCCGCTGAAGCGCAGGAGGCGAATGACGAGTTGCATCTCCTCTTCGACCAAAATGCACTGGAAATAGCAAGGGCAAATCTGCCAACCCTGATGGGGCTTGACCCGGGTGCTCTGTTAAGCGTACAAGATGACCCAAATTATGAAATCTACGCTAAAGGCGGGCCGATTAAAATTGAAACGATAAAGCTAAATGAAGCCATCAACAAAGCAAAAGAAAATCGCCCGGAATTTCCAGAGATGCGTGAGAACATCAAAAGTTTAGAGTGGGGTTTGACGCTGGCTAAACTGCAACGATACCCAAGGCTTGCCGCACAATACGAATCCGGCGTCCTCTTAGATGATTATTTGCGGGAAGGGGAAAATTTCAAGGATTTTCGCAATTGGACTTTTCTTGCAACCCTGACATTTCCACTTTTTGACGGCGGAGTATCCAAACGCCAGGTACAACAGGTTAAGCTGCAATTAGAACAAGCTAACGAAAGCGAACGCAACCTGGAAAGAAGCATCGCACTTGAAGTACGCCAAACATACCTTACTCTTAAAAGTTCGGAAAAAGCTCTGATAATTTCGGGTAAACAGGTAAAAAATGCGACGTTAAGTTTGGACGTTATCAGGGGCAAATTTGAAAAACAAGTGGCAACTTTATTAGAACTACTGAACGCCCAAGCACTCTACGCCCAGGCATTGACCAATCAGGTACGTGCTTTTTACGATTACAAAATAGCCAGGAGCGCACTGCAAAAAGCGATGGGAAATTTGGGCAGATAGTCCGGAATACAAAGGTGAATGGATTGAAGATTGAAGATTGAAGAATGAAGATTGAAAAGACCAAAGACAGAAGCCGCTGTTGACAGTTTTTTCAATAGTCAATTAGATTGAAGATTGAAAAGACTTCATTTTGGGTTCTTGCCTGTTTTCTGTAAAAAAGTTTCCGGGAAGAAAAGGAGGATTGGAGGAGCTTTTCCTCCAAGTGATACTTTGAAAAAAACATTAATCATCATCGGTATAATTATTGTGCTTTTAGTTTTTATTGTCATTGGCGCGAAGGTTGCAGGAAATAATGGTAATAAAGATGACGACAAGATTGAAGTGGTGCGGCGCGGGAGATATGTCGAAAAACTGAGAGAGAATGGCCATTTAGAGCCACTGTTATCGGTACAAGTCAAATCGAACGTAGAAGGGGAAATAAAACAGCTTTACGTCGAAGAAGGCGACTATGTAGAAAAAGGGCAAATTTTACTCAAAATCGACGACAAATACCTCCAAGAAGGCAAAAAGCAAGAACAGGCGAACTTAGATGCTGCGATGGCTCAATTGGAACAGGCGAGACGAAACGCTAATTTGACTGAGAAACAGCAGGATAGCACATTAAAACAAAGTCAAGATTCCCTGGAAGTGTCTAAGGCGAATTTGGAAAAAATAAAAGCATATACCATCCAACAGACAGCCCAGGCCAAAACTGAGATAGCCACTACAGAAAACTCCTTAGAACAAGATAAAATCAGCCTTCAGCAAGCAAAGATAGCACTTCAGCAAGCTGAACTGATGTTGAAACAGTACGAATCCGCTTTGGAGTCGGTGAAGATAGCACACCAAAATGCCGAATCGGAGTTAAAACGGAATCAGGAACTTTACGAAAAGAAGTTCGTGGCGAAAAAAAATTTGGAGGACGCACAGTCACGATATGCAAACGCTAAATCTCAATACGAAGCGGCATCCCAAAACGTCCTATCACAAAATAAAGCCGTAGAATCGCAACAGGCGAACATCGAAGCACGCAATAAAGCCATAGAAAGCAGGCAAACAACCCTCGTCTTTCAAAAACGCAATTTAACCACCCTTAATGACTCCCTCGTAGCTCAAGAAAAACAAGCTATCGCCCAGTTGAACACAGCGCATACCCGCCTCAACCAGATTCTGGATACCATAACCGATGCGAAAGAAATCAGCAAATATTCAGAAACCTACGCAGAAGCTAACCTGGTAAGAGCTGAAAGTAATCTGAAAAATGCGGAGGAGCGACTTGCATGGGCTACCATAGTAGCGCCGATGTCTGGCAAGATAATCCAACTCGCTGTCGAAGAGGGCGAAATCGTTACATCAGGGCGTTCAGCTTGGTCGCAGGGCCCGGCTATCATGACAATATCTGACCTTTCGAAAATGCTTATCAAAACCAACATAAATGAAGTGGAAATAAGCAAAATACAACAGGGGCAGAGGGCGGAAATCGAAGTTGAGGCTTACCCTGATGAAAAATTTGAAGGAAAAGTGGGCGAAATATCACCGAGTGGACAATCTCAAGAGAATATCATCAAATTCAAGGTAACCGTGGAGGTAGTCGGTAACACGGAGAAATTGCGCCCCGGAATGAGCGCTAAGGTTGATATTATCGTCGTGAATAAAGAGAACACCCTGCAATTGCCTATCGAAGCCGTACTTGAACCTGAAGTAATCACCGTCAAAGCAACTGTAAGCAAATCCGAACTTGGCAAACTCAATAAAGGTGAAAAGGTGAAAATCGAAAACCTCGCTGGCAAACAGTTCGATGGTAAAATCAGCCAAATTTCGCCTGAAAAAGATGAAGAGAACGTTGAAATCCTCATCGATGGAACGCCCCGTGGATTGCGCATCGGACCAACTGAAATCGTTATTGTGCTATCGGAGGAGGAAAAAATTGCGAAAGTTGAAGTTTTGGTTGAAAGTGAAAAAAAATATTTTGTGATGCTTGATGAGCAGGAAGATGAATCAAAAAAATCTGAGAAGAAGGAGAAAAAGTCAAAAATAAAAGGCGTAAAAACCGAAATTCGAATTGGCGGACGGAACAACAGCAACTTTGAAATTCTCGAAGGAGTGAAAGAGGGAGATAGGGTTTTTGTACCATCGGTAGAGGAATTGACAAAAGAAAAATAAACTTTTTATACAGGAGGTAACAAAATGGGACGTTTTGATGTGGAACTCAAGCTGACAAATAATATAGATGCTGCTATGGTACAACGCGGGCTACTTTCACCTGAACAGGTACGCCAAACGACAATTCGAGGGGTAGTGGACACAGGGGCAACGCGGCTGGTGATTCCCGCTGACGTAGCAAAGCAACTTGGCGCTCGCGAAGTTGGTGACATGCAGGTGCGCTATGCTGATAGACGAACGGCAACGCGCAAACTCGTGGATGACGTTCAGGTGGAACTGCTGGGACGCCAGGCAAACTTCCGAGCAACTGTTGAGCCTGACCGAACTTCTGCCCTCATTGGTGCGATTGTCCTTGAAGATTTGGACCTAGTTGTAGATTGTACCACGCAGACGTTGCGCCCACGCGACCCCAGGTACATTATCTCGGAAATAGAATGAGAAGCGAGTGAGCATCGACGAAGGATAAAAAATTACGAATTACGAACTACGAATTGCAAAATTGGAAGGGAACGGCTAACATTGATTTGACGCCCAATTCCCTCAATTCATCGTCGATATCGTTTTCGTCATTCACGGTAACGGCTTCGTTCCGCCTTATAACTTCGGAAAGAGTAATAACCTTCGCAATTGTTTTAACATCCTTCATACAACCGTTTTCAGAAATGTAGGGTATATCGAACCCGCCAGAACCGTTAGGCATAGCGGTAAACGCTGTCTCTGAATGAAGTGTATCGGCAAGACGCGTCAAAAAGTCTATCGGGGATGATAAAACATCCGTCTCAACATCAAAGTTAGTAATTAATTCATCCAACCGTACTTCATACTCACGATCTAACACTGCTCTTTTCCTCCTAAGGAACTTTGAAAGAAGGGGTTCAATTAGGCGGAAGAGACACTGAATTTGACCTGTATAACAATGCGGGCGGTTACAAAGTAATGCTGGATAAGCGTATGAAGGGTAAGCCGTGCCCTGCATGTGGAACAGTGAGGGAGGGAATCCCGGGAGTTCTGGACTAAGCGCGGACAGAGAAGGTATACGGACGGATGGCGCAGGAGATACATTCCGCCTGCGCAAATGTGCAAACAACACGGTTTGATTGACAAGATTGATGGCATGGAGATTCCCGTGCCCGATAAACCCCTGGAATATCTGAAAGATACCGCACATTACTCCTCAGAGTTTATTCATGCGCTGATACGCAACATAACTTTTCGCGAAGGCGAATTAGGTGACGCTTTAGCCGACGGTGCTTGCTATGCCGCTGATAAACTTTTCGGTGGCAAGGGCATTCCACTTCTTGACCGTATTTACCCACGCCATTGCGGTCAAACGGAGCACTGGGGTGGACACTGGGGCCCGGGCGGGACGGTATACTGGCCGTGGTGGTTGCTACCCATGCTACAGTGGTGTGTGGATACCAGGGACCCAGCCAGCGATTCAACCCACCAGTGGACGGAGCACGTACAACCCTATCTTCCTGAAAGTGGCCCCCGCCGCGGGCCTTTTCCACTGGAGAAAGCACAGGGTGTCTGTGCTAAGGTATATGGCAATCCAGATGTATGCAACCCGGCGTACAACTACGAGCCTCCGGAACTCAAGGCGATTCCGGCCATCTGGCACAGCCATCGTGCTATGATTGTGGATTCATTGATTCTGTGCGACCGAGAACACACACGTGTTTTTAGCATGTTGAGCGAAGACGGTGCTGCCGATACCGCCTTGATGTCCAAGCTTTTCTCTGCCAGTACGGGTTACGACGTCAGCGAAAAGGAACTCAACCGCGCCGGGGAGCGCATCTGGAACCAGCTTCGAGCCATTGATGTGCGAGACTTTGGCCGCAATCGCGCTATCGACGAGTCTACTATCGACGGGTTCATGTATCCTGGCAAGGACGATGGTGTCATGCTTGACCGCGAGAAATTCCTGACGCTCTTGGATAAATACTACGAATTAAGCGGATGGACTCCCACTAACGGATGTCCTACACGCGCCAAGTTGGAGGAGCTTAGACTTGGCGATGTTGCCGACGCGCTCGAACGTGAGGGAAAACTCGGTTAGCATGTTCGTTTGCCCCAAGGGATAAAAGAGCAAGGGGAATGGGAGAAGGGTAGAAGAAAAAATTTTCCTGTTCTCCTCCCTGACATGCGTAGCGGCGTTTCTCTGTCCCGCCATGTGTAGCGGTGTAGCTCTGTCTCGCCATGCGTAACGGTGTCAGAAGTCTCGCCATTGGACGGACGGAGAAAGTCCACTAAATGGTCTTTTTTAATCCAATTCCATAAACTCCCTCACAGAGAGTTCCAATTCACGGATAATTGCTCTTACAGTTCCTCTGCGAATCTCCCTCGAGCCATGCCTTGGGACAGGAATGACTTTCCCATCGCTATCACGCACCCATAATTCGTGGGAGCCTTTACCTTGGCGGTAGAATCGAAAGCCTAATTTTTTCAGGCGTTTTACAATTTCCCGATAGGTTAATCCCCGCAACCGTGCGCTCATATTTACACCTCAATTGGAATTGTAAAAGCTATCTCTCTTCTGACAGACAATTCCTCAATCATACCAATGTCGGAAGTCGTTTCGCCACGTTCTTTGCGATACTCAAATATCATCTCAATCACATCTAAGCAATTGAATAGAGCTTCCTTAATCGTATCTCCCTCTGCAAACGCTCCTTGAATCGCAGGACATTTCACAAGAAACCCATCCTCATTTGGCTCAATGACAATGGAAAGGTAAGTAATTTTGGTTTTGTCTTTCATATCTTTTCCCCGTTTTATAATGATTTGCTTGGTATTTTAACAAACCGAGACTAATCTGTCAAGATTGCATTGATAGGTTGTGGTAGGTCGGGTATGTGGGCAACACTACCCGACTACTATTATCACATCAATTGTCGGATAGGTTTCCAACCATATCCGACCTACGATTGTGTAACCAGTCAAACCAAAATTGACAGAGCACTAATCTGTCAACACAAAAAAAGCCCCGAACCGAGATATTCAGTTCGGGGCTTGCGCAAATGGCGACCACATAGGGTAGCTTCTACGGAAATACCTATACGGATTTATGAAACGAAGCACTACGGTTCATTTTACAAGTCCGTGTAGGGTTCTTTGGAGTGCAATGACTCAGTCATTGCGGCAACGATTGAATCGTTGCACTCCACAAACCATAGCCGAATTAAAAAAACAACTACTTCAAAATAACCATTCGCCGTGTTGCGTTGAAATCACCAGCCTTCAATCTGTACCAATAGACGCCGCTTGCCACCTTTTGACCGGCTCCATTCCTGCCGTCCCAGTAAGCTGCTACGTCTTTAGTGACGTAACTGCCGGCTTCTTGTCCATTGAGGTCAAAATGCCGGACAAGTCGCCCCTGAATGTTGTAAATAGAGATACTCACAGGCGCATCTTTGGCAAGGTGATATGGAATCCAGGTCTCGGGGTTGAAGGGATTCGGATAGTTCTGAAGCAAGCGAAATGCACTCGGCACAAACTTGGCGGGAGGTACTACCACCTTGATAATATCGGATTTGCCTTTTTCTCCAGCAATGTCAATGTCCTCAAGGTAATAGAAATAGGTCAATTCTGCTTCCGCTTTCTTGTCGGTGAATTGATAATCTATCGGCATCGCAGAATTCCCTGCGCCTCCTACAAATGCTATCTTGGCGTAGTTGCCATTTTTTTCCTCACTGCGATAGATGGCAAAGCCAACATTGTTGACTTCGGTTTGGCTGACCCAATGGAGGGTAACTTTCCCATCGCCGGCGGTTGCTAAGAGGCTGTGTGAAAAGTATGCCTTCCGTCTTCCGGACACCTCTTACCCAGCATCATCATCCCGAGTTGCGCTTCGTCCGTTTCATCAGCAGAGACTAAGCTGACGATTTGACCGTTGTACATGACAGCGATTCGGTCACTTAAAGTCAAAAGTTCCTCTAAATCAGCGGAAACCAGCAGAATTGCCTTTCCAGCGTTACGTTGTTGTATCAGTTGTTGGTGTACGAAGTTAGCGGCACCAATATCCAACCCTCGCGTGGGGTGTGCGGCGATGATTAGCCTCGGGTCAATTTCCAGTTCTCTGGCTACGACGACTTTCTGCTGGTTTCCGCCTGAGAGGGTACTGGCAGGCAGTTGAAAATCAGGGATGTTTATGTCGTATTTACTCGCCATTTTTGAGGCAAATTGTCCAATAGCTTTTCGATTGGTGATGTGGTAGTGATTGAAGGGTGGAGAATCGTGTTGTCCAAGTACGAAATTTTCATTGACAGAGGCTTGAGAAATCAAACCGTGTTTCTGCCGGTCAGCAGGAATATGAGCTAATTTTTTACGTCTCAACCGTTTAGCGGAGAAATTTGAAATGTCCTCTCCATTTAACAAAATCTCGCCTGCGCTTATTTTCATCAGCCCCGTCAGTGCGCCGACTAATTCGCTTTGCCCGTTCCCCTCTACTCCTGCAACCCCTAAAATCTCCCCGCCGTTCAGGTCAAAACTGATGTCCTTCAATATCATCCGTTCATCCTTCGCTTTTAAACTCAGGTTTCGCAGGGACAACACGGTTTCTTTCGATTCCATCTTTTTTTTGGATTGTTTGTCGCTTTTCTTTTTGCCCATTACCATCTCGGAAAGTTCTTCAAAGCAGGTTTCGCTTGTTTTCATCACGCCAGCGATTCTCCCCGCGCGCATTACGGTTATAAAGTCAGATATTTTCAAGACTTCATTGAGTTTATGAGAGATGAAAATAACCGTTTTGCCCCGTGCTTTCAGGCTGATGAGCAATTGGAACAAACCTTCAGTCTCCTGTGGCGTTAAGACTGACGTTGGCTCGTCGAGTATCAAAATTTCGGCTCTGTGGTATAAGACTTTCAAAATCTCCGCGCGCTGTTGTAACCCAACGGGAATATCTTCGATTTTGGCGTTTAGTTCTAACTCGAAGTTCAGGGATTGAGCAAGCGAAGATACCTCTTCCCTTGCTCTGGATAAATTGAGAAAAAGACGCAGTTTGCGAGGCTCTAACCCTAAGATAGTGTTGTCGAGCACAGTCAAGGTAGGAATCAACATGAAATGCTGATGTACCATACCGATGCCGTGTTGAATGGCAACGCGCGGGCTGGTGATGTTAACCGGTTGTGTACGCAAGTAGATTTTACCCGCATCGGGCTGACACAAACCGTACAAGATTTTCATCAACGTTGATTTGCCTGCGCCGTTCTCGCCGACGAGGGCGTGAATCTCCCCTGCACGCGCT
The DNA here is from genome assembly GCA_964601015.1 of uncultured bacterium. Taxonomy (GTDB): domain Bacteria; phylum Poribacteria; class WGA-4E; order DTYX01; family CAZRLY01; genus CAZRLY01. Next base: position 13,324 of record CAZRLY010000020.1, on the reverse strand, counting down.
GAGAAATCAACCTTATCGTTGGCGAGTACGTGTGAGAAATGTTTGACAATCCCCCGCATTTCTATTAAAGACATTTGCATTTCAGAAGGGATTGCTTCCAATTCCTTCTCTACCCTCAAGCTTTTGAATCTTACTTTGTGCACGATGAGCTAACCTCTCTTTGTGATACTCTTCAAAATCCCTCCACTCACCTTCATCCGATGTTAAAGCTTCTACCATCGCCTCAATATCTTCTTTATCCTCCAACCATTCTTGATATTCCTCAATCCCAATGACAACAGCCATAGGGACGCCATGTTGTTCAATGACAAATTTTGCACGATTATAATAGGCTTCGTCCATAATCTGCGGAAGACGACTTCGCGCTTCCGACGCACTCAGATGCTTAACTTTTGCCATAAAAAACACCCCCCTTTTGGAAGAAAAATTAGGTGAGCATCTCTATAATACCCTTCCTATCTTTCCAAAGGCACTACAATCTCTCCTGCAATAATCTGTTCTCTCAGAGATTCCACCTTATCCATAATTTCTTTAGACAACAACGGTTGGTTGTGTTCGTCCGTCGCATAACCTACGCCCTCTTCCTTCAGCCCGAAGATTTTGTCGCCGCCTGTGAACTGCCCCTTGACGACACTCTTGATGGTTTCGTAAACGGCGACATCAACGCGTTTTAGCATGCTCGTCAAAACTAAACCGGGGGCGAGATGGTTGCCGTTTGAGTCTACCCAGATGATATATTTTTGATTCTCGCGTGCTGCTTCAAGCACTCCCAGTCCAGTCGAACCGGATGCTTGAAAGATTATATCAACGCCCTTGCTGTACTGCGCCAGGGCTAATTCTTTTCCCTTAGTTGGGTCAACAAATGCCTGCGGCGTAACGCCGGCATAGTTGGCAAAAACAACAACGTCCGAGTTGACGGCAAGAGCGCCAGCACGATAGCCTGCTTCAAATGCTTGAATGAGCGGAATATCCATCCCACCGACAAACCCGAGCTTGTTTGTTTCTGTCTTGAGTCCAGCGATTGCACCAACGAGGTACGCGCCTTCGTGTGCTTCAAAAATCAGGGAAGCGACGTTGGGCGCAGGTACTGATACGTCAATGATGGCAAAGTTGACATCGGGAAAATCCGCCGCTACCCGTTTCATCGGTTCCTGAAACAGCAAACCCACTCCGATGATTAAATCGTATTTCTCCTCGGCAAGTTTGCGCAAGACAATCTCCAAATCGGTCGTTTGACTTGGCGTAATTTCTTTCGGTTCAAAACCGAATTCCTTCGCTGCCCGTTGTAACCCTTCATAAGAAGCATCACAGAAGGATTTATCGCCGCGCCCGCCAATATCGTAAATCAAGCCGATTTTGACCTTACCCATATTCTCTTGCTCTTTACCACAGGCCATCCAAAAACTACAACACAAAGCGAATATCAAAATGAAACTAATTTCTTTCCTCATATTGTCCCCCTTTCAGAATTACTTAGGAATGGTTGCTAAATAACTTCTGCATTTGCTCGGCTTGGATTGCTAAATCCAAGCCAAACACGTCGGATTTAGCAATCCTCCGTGAGCAATGTGGGTGTACTATTTAATTGCCATTTCTTAGTATAGCATATTCCTTTTTGAAAATCAAGGTGGTTTATCCAGACATAGAAATTCCCCATAATACAATCTGTTAGATTGTGAGAGTTTTTTCGCAAACTAACCCGTAACGAAGTGAAGGGGCTTCATCCGAGTTTGCGTTACAGAGTCGAACAACTTTGAACACCAGCATGGGGAATCCCAGACACAAGTATTATTTGATTTTATTGCCGTGTGTATGGTACAATATAAATGTTATTTTTTTAATGAATTTTTTTCCGTAAAAGGTGTTATATTAATCGAAAGAAGAGAAAGAGGTTGATGGAGATGGGAGAACCCGTCAGCAATTTGGCAAATCCAAACGTTCGCGTACGAATTGATACAGCAAAAACCTTAACGGAAAATGTGGTGAAGAAAACGAACGGTATACTCATAGATATCGGTGACCGGTCAGCTTGGGCTGGTGATGTGATAGAGGTGCCTGGGCAATCCGCCCCGAGGATGCAAGGCAGTAGATGTGATGCCACGCTGACAAAAGCCGCAACCGGAGCTATCGCAACGATGGCAAACACCGGTGACCGAAAAGTCATCCGCCGTTTGGCGTTCCCCATCAAAGCTGGCATGCCAAAGGGGTTCTTCGTTTCAAAGCCCCCCACCGAATTAGCCGACCAAAATTACCTTCCAATATTAACCGACACGCTAAAATCTAAAAATTACATAGAAGAAGCGATGGCAAGGATAAAATATCAGTATATCAAAAAATTAACAGCGTCGGTTTCGGTCAGTGGGCAAAAGACAAAGGCGAAAGAGCTTTCTTTTACTTTCCCCTTTCCTCTTTCAGAGGGAGGTGTTTATGAGTACGAAAAGCGATGAACATTTAATGTTAAGTGTTGGAGAAGGTGACGAGGACGCTTTTAACATACTTATTAACAGGCATTATCAGAATATTTTGAATTTTATATACAGGTTTGTAGGCAGTCGAGAGTTAGCGGAAGATTTGTGTCAAGATACCTTTCTACGTCTGTGGCGTTCTGCTGTGAATTACCGCCCTCTGGCGAAATTGACCACTTATCTTTACTGCATAGCAAAAAACGTATGCCTTAAAGAATTGGCTAAAATTCAAAGATTGCCGCAAATATCTTCGTTAGACGAACCCGTTTTTGACGATACCAATGATTTTTATACTGTGGGTGAGGAAGTAGAGGATACCCGTTCCTCTCCAGAGGGGGATATTTTAACCAAAGAGTTGGGGAAGAAGATACAGGAGGCGATTGCATCTCTCTCGGAGGAACACAAATTGGTCTTTGTATTGACAGAATACCACGGTTTATCGTACCAGGAAGTCGCTGAGATAGTTCAATGTCCTGTTGGCACTGTGGCCTCTCGGAAGAACGCGGCGGTACGCAAACTGCAAAAGATATTAAGTCAGTATAAGTAGAGTTGTCAATATTGAAGGGAGGGATAGAAGATGAAGTGCGAAGACGTTCAAACAGAACTTGTAATATATCTTGACAAAGAGCTTTCGTCGATGGGACAAAAAGCTATTGAGGCGCATCTAACTGAATGTGCAGTCTGTTCCGGAGAATTACAGGAACTTCGTGGGATTATCGGGGCGGCGCGCCAATGGCAGGGGATAACGCCTTCGGCAAACTGGAGGCAAAAGTTGCAAAGCAGAATTGATGAGGAAAGGCCAAAGAATCTAACGATGGAAATCTGTCGCTTGCGAAATACCATTGAAGTTTTGAGAGAGCAGATGGAAAGACAAAATGTCCCAGAAGTTATGAATTTGGAAGAGTTGGCAAGTTATCTGCGCGTTGAAAGCGACACCGTCTGGAACATGCTGGATGAGTTACCGCATTTTCAAATCGGTTATGAATTGAGATTTAAAAAATCCAGCATTGACGAATGGATTCGATTCAAGGAAAATCGCTTGGAGATGGACGCTGAACTATGGTACAGCGGAAGCGACTGGTTCCGGCAACCAGAGCAGCGAGGACAAGCCAACCGTGGCGTACCACCTACGGGCATTCTACAACATTAAAAAGAAAGCGAGAAACTTTCCATAAGGGGGTTTTGGGGGAGAAGGTGAAGTCTTTCCTTCAACTGTCCCCCCAATAGAGATGAAAATAGTAACCGCCGATTCGGCATGCTCCATTTTAGACAAGGAGCTCATGCCGATAAATATTCTATCCACCGCAGCCATTGTGGTGGACTTTCCATACCAAACCCCGATGCGCATTGAAACGCGGCCGGGAGATTATCGGATAATTGACCAAAATGTTTTGATTTACGAATTAAAACTCTGCGAAGAGTTACTGGAAATTGAGCCAGCGGAATGCGTGCATTTTGACCTGACGCTGGGTGGAATCAATCTGCTGGACATAACAGACGAATATCTATTTCAGGCTTCCCTCAGCCCAACAGGCAGGAGCGTCCTACATGCCATCTTACCTGATTTAAGGGAGACTGCACTATCCATCGGGCAAAAACATCAAGCCCCTGTTTATGCGATGGGGAAACGCAGCATCCCTGTGCGGCTTGCAGAATTGTACGCAAGCGCTCATGGGGTAGCAAGGGCTATCCAGATGGCTAAAGAATCCGAACAGCCCATCTATGTAGGACTGCCATCCAAGGCGTTGGCCTCATTTGCTGAAGCAGGCAAAGTCAGGGTTACTTCTGAAGAACCGATGGAAAAAAGTCTCGTTGCAGAAGCACCTATCCCAAATGGCGTATCGGTAGAACCATTTTTGAATCCCGTTACGCGTGGATTCCAGGTTTTAAAATTAACTGCGCAATCCGAATGACAAAAGAAATTGCCTGCAACTGAAGGAAAGGAGCTGCAACGATGTTAGGGTACATTTTATCCGCGGAGGATGTCCTTGCTTATTACAGAGGTTTGAAAGGGGACATACCGAAAGCCATATTTAGATATGGCGAAGACAGAGAAACCGTCATGATTTTGCGGACGGGGATGTTAAGTCGCGGAGACGCTGATGGGCCGGGTTTCAGAAGTCCAGAGGATATCCCTGATATAGCCCGGATGGGATTGGACGGACAAGAAGGACAGGTACTGAGAAATTATCCCGCTTTCCACGGCACTGTCGGCAGATATGCTTTTAGCAACGATTTATTGCGCCGAAGGCGAACCCTCGTCGGCTCTGACATGGTATTTGACATTGACGTAAAGACGAACTACAAGGAGGCCTTTAAAAATGGCGCGAAAATTGTAGATGTTCTCGAACGATACGATGTCCCCTATCGTATCAAGTTTAGCGGCGGCACCGGCCCGCACATCATCCTTCCTTACGAAATCTTTCCGAAACCGTTTTCCCGTGATAAATTAAAACGAGTTTCAACTTTGATTATAGAAGCTTCAAGAGCACAACACGTAGATGGAACCCTCTGGCCACCCGGACACTTTTTGCGTTTGCCCTATTCGCTGAATGAAAACACTGGATTGGTAAGCCTCCCGCTCAGTCGCGACCAATTTGAATCCTTCGAACCATCAATTGCAGAGATACAGAACGTGGAAGTCAATGAGAGTTGGTTCCAACTGCCAGAAGACGCACAGGAACGTTTTGAAAGATTTCTTACCGACGCATTCGGTTTTAGAAGACGAGAACACGCTAAAACATCAGTGGATGCCTGACAGAGAAATTGAAGATTGAAGATTGAAGATTGTTTGTCAATCTTCAATGTTATTGACTTATACTATCCTGCTGGGAAAACGGGAAGGCAAGAAACTTCCCTCTTCCCAAAGAGGAGGAGAAAGGAAATGACTAAAATATACCATGCGGACAAAGTGAATTCGGGGCAACCGCAATTGGTGCTTGAAAACGATTTGATTTCAGTAATTTTGCTCCCTGAATTAGGGGGGCGTATTCTTGATATAAAGATGGGCGGGTACAAATTCCTACACAGGACGTATCCAAAATCCGTGCAGTTTGGCCCCTACACTGAACACGGAGGAATAGAGGAATGTATCGGCGCTGCGCCAGGTACTCTCTGGAAAACGCTCTGGCGAACCAAGGAGATTTTAGACGGGGTTATCTTATCAACAATTTCGTCAACAGCTTTTAGCAAAATTCTGTTACAGAAACGCATAACCTTAGATGACGTTGAACCAATCTTGAAAATCGAATATCGTTTCATCAATCTGGAACCCAAATTTAACAAATTCACCTTCGGAATACACCCTGAAATTAACCTTGGAGATAACTTCAAACAGAACGAATACTACATCCCCGTCGCAGACGGAATCCTTACAGGAAAATTTGTACAAGTGGGATTTAAACAATTCGTCGTACCATCAGAAGGTTGGTGTGCAGTAACCTATGACGGCAGAGCTTACGCGCAACTGTTTCCCAAAGGCGTCATCGACAATGTGGAAATATACTACCCTAAAATCGGCACTCATTTCATTTTGCAACCTATCATCTGGGGCGTTGGATTATCACCGAACCGCAAGGCAACTTTTACCTACCTGATTTATGCAGGAGATGGCGGAGCTAAAACGATTCAAGATGTATATGAACGGAAATCGGATGAGTTAGTTTCCAGCTATGTTCCGATTGAACCGCCGGAAGAACGTGAAATCAGCGAACGCGAACAACTGCTTACCCAGAGACGCCCGATGGTTACGATGCCTTTTGAAGAATTCGGTCAAATAGAAGAATTCGGTCGACCACCACAGGCACGCCTGCGAGAAGTAGAGCAAACTATGCTGACGCAAGATGAGATTGAAGCGTTGCTGGATACGGTAACACAGGGAGAGAGGATGCCAGAAAGAGACCGGAATGTTGAACAGATGCTAATCGCTCAAGAGCGAGAACCAGTAGGACGTGGTGTTGAAATAGAAGAAACTGCCGACGAAGGGGCTGTAACCACACAACGCAAACTTGCACGAGAACATTTCAGCTTTCACAAAGATGATGTGACGGAGATTAAACTATCCAGCATCAGTGGCACAACTACCCTGGAGGCCTGGGACGAACCCAAAGTTGACATCCAGGTTACGAGACCAATTGGTGCCCAAACAGAGGCTGAAGCGATTGAAATAGCGAACGTAACGCGCCCGGAAGTTACGAAAAATGGTACGACTTTGCTCATCCGAAGCACCGGCGGGGAGGAAGCGCCATCCGTTGATTATTTGCTCAAAATGCCCAAAGAGATGTCAAACATCGAGGTCAACTTTGTCAGCGGTGATGTCTACGTTACAGATATTTTGCCCTCACGTCTGAAAATTGACGGCGTGACGGGCACCGTGGAAATAAAAGGCGACATAGCAGAAGATGGCGAATACGATGTCAATTCCGTCGGCGGTGAGATAATCCTGAGAATAAACCCAAACGCTAACTGTAGAATCGAAGCTACAAACGCAACCGGCGACTTAAAATTTGACCTGAAACTTTCGCAAAAGCAAACGCAACCCAACAGTATCAGTGGAATTCTAAACGAAGATAAAGCAAACATTACCCTGAATACCGTTCGCGGAAATATTCACATAACGGAATTGTAGAGCGACAGATACTAACTAACCTGACGTAGTATTCTCCTTAAAGAAGGGGGAAAGTGGGTATCTTTTTGCCCTAAATAAGAAAGAGGGGGTTTGGGGGAAGTAAGGACACGATGCAAAAGATGTAGGCAAAGCCTTCATCTTTTCGTGTCCCTTCTGTCTCCCCCCAAATAGAGATGAAATCGCTAAAAACGTACTTGCGTGAAGTGAGCAAAATACCTGCGCTTTCGAGTGAGGAGGAGGTACAACTGTGCCAAAAAGTGGAACAGGGTGACTCGGAAGCCAAAAAGAAACTCGTTGAAGCCAACCTTCGATTGGTGGCAAAGATAGCCCAAAAGTACGCCAATCGCACCAAAAACCTTACCTTTCTCGACTTAGTTCAGGAAGGAAGCGTCGGGCTTATGGAAGCCGTAGATAAATTTGACTATCACAAGGAATACAAATTCCGCACTTACGCAACCTGGTGGATTCGGCAAGCAGTCAGCCGCGCTATCGCCGAAGCGGATAGGGAAGCCAATGTCCCGCTCAACCTGCTCGAATCACTTAGCCAAGTCCACGAAGTTTCGCAACGCCTCGTTCAGGAAACGGGAAGCGAACCAACTGTCGAAGAACTCACCGATGAACTCGGCTGGGACGAAGAAAAGGTCAAATCGTGTCTAAGGTGGATGACAAATATCGCCAGCGCAGTAGATGGAAATTGTTGAAAAGGAATATGAGGTTAACGGTGCGCAATCCATTCTACAACCTTCCGATTGCTACAGGCCTCTAGATCGGCATCTGTGATGTGCGGTTCCTTGCCGAACTTCTGGCGATATGCTGCCACAGCGAGACAAACGCCTAAGATATTTAACGCTCTACCCGGAGATTGTGTTATCTGGATAATCGTCTTGAGGTGTTCGTCGGAGATGGGCATTTCTGTTCGTAGTTGGACTGCTTCCAGATTTAAGCGTAAGATTTCGTAAATCTGTTCTTCTGTGAATGGATAATCTTCCTCCAAATCGAAAATCCGAAACCTATCTCCGCCTCCTGGCAATTTTCTCTCCGGTTCTCCACCTCTTCCGATGATAAAGGCGTTTTCCATCTCCAGCAGCTTTTCGTAGGAATCATCTTCCTCCCCAAAATGCTCGCAGAACAGCACGAATTTATCAACCCCGGCTAACGTGATTAAATACTGAATCCCCTCAATCCCCGCCTCCTCAATGTCCTCGCGGTTCAGTTCCATAAAGGGCACATCAATCTCCCGACAGTAATCCTTCAAAATTTCAATGGTATGGCGGCTGCCGAAATCTTCGTCTTGAGAAAAGAGATAAACAGGCTGTGGCATATCGCTTTCCTTGAATTGGTCAATTAATTCCCTGAGTTCAGATTCCAACGGTTCGCGTGGCACATGGATACGTCGTACCTTTTCCTCCAATCTCTCGTCTTCCAATCTACGAAGGTTTGACGGAGCAGGATTCCCCGCTACTCCTATCTCTCGATAATCCTCTCTGGTAAGTTCGTGTATTCTTTCAAACAACATTGGAAACCACATATTTTTACCCTCCTTAGATAATATGTAGGTCAAGATTCCCGTAGCGAAGAGGCTTGGGTTGAGTAGATTCGGAACGAAGTGAAGAATCGTATCGAAACCAAGCCGTATCGAAACCAAGGCGAAGCGATTTTTTCATATCTCGACTGTCGAGTTTGGAAACTCAACCTACGAATCTTAAAAACCCATCGTTTTGATGGCTTATCCACCGACAGTGGCGGATGTCGTTTTCGGTTATCTGCGGCTCTCTGCCTGTTTTCGCTTTATATGCGCAGATAGCCAGGCAAACCCCCAGAATGTTCAACGCGTGTCCGGGGGTAGTTGTGTATTCGCTCATCTTCTTCAGAAAGTCATCGGGAATATCTACGAGCGGTTTTCTGGTGAGTTTCTCCAGAGACGCCTTCAAAAGTTGATAAATCTGTTCGTGTGAAAAGGGGTAATCCTCTTCCAGGTCAAATACCTTGAAATTGTCGTTTGTGCCCATTAGCTCCTCGTCTGGATTATGCCCATGTCCCATGATATAGGCATTCTCAATAGAAAGGAGTTTGGCGTAGAACCCTTTTTGGGCGTCGCACTGGCGGAAGAACATGATTTTTTTTACATCCGCCAAACCAATTAAATATCTTATGGCTTCGATTCCATCCTCTTCTACATCTTCATCGTCAACGTGCATGAAAGGCAAATTCTTCTCCCGGCAATATTCCTCCATTACAGCATTCGTATTGCTTTTTCCCGCTCCTCCTTCTCTGCTGAATAGGTATATGTGCTTAGTTTTTTTGCCCTTTACATAGTCGTCAATCATCCTTTTCACTTCCGATTCCAGAGGCTCTCTTGGAATGCGAACCCCTATGTCATCTCCTCTGTGAAGTTCAGAGTAAGCGGGATTACCAGCAAGCCCTATTTTTCTGTAATCTTTCTCCGTAAGTTCTCGGATTTGTTCAAATAGAACGGGGAAGTCCATTTTTTGCTCCTGTTTCTGATGATATAATAGAAACCGAGTTTTTGCTAAAAACTCGGTTTCTGACATTGTTAAACGGGACAGAGCCCGTTCACTACTCGGGACGGAGAGCGTTCACTACTCATTGATTTGTTCCTTCAACTCTTCAATGCGTTGTTCAATCTCTTCCCGGAGTTCTTCCATCCGGTTATTGAGTCCGCTTGCATGTTCATCACGTTCTTCAGAGAGTTGATTGACCTTTTCATCAAGCGTCTCCGCCAATTCGTCCAGACGTTGATTCAACTCATCAAATCTCTCGTCAAGTTCGCCAATACGCTCATCCCGCTGTTCTTCCAGATGACGAACCTTCTCGTCAATCCTCTCTCCCATGCGTTCTTCTTTTTCATCCAAACGCTGGTTTATCTCCTCCAACCGCTCATTGAGTCCGTCAACTCGTTCCGAGTATTCTTCCTCTGAGCGGTTGAGCCGTTCTTCAAACTCTTCGATGTTTCGACGCGTTTCTTCCAATCGCTCTTCAAGTTCGCCAACTCGCTCAGTGCGCTCGTCAAGCTCTTCGTTTTTTTGGCGCGCCTCTTCCAATCGCTCTTCAAGTTCGCCAATTCGTTCAGTGCGCTCGTCTAATTCGCCGATACGTTCATCTAACTTTTCCTCAAGATTCCCAACTCGCTCATCTAACCCCTCTGTAAGTCCATCTCTCACTTCAGCTACCTTTTCATTCATCTCATCGTACCGTTCATCCATCGTCTCATTGAATTGGTCTTTTAACTCGTCGGCGTTCTCATTCATCTCGTCCAGGCGTTCCTCTAACTGCTGAACCCGTTCTTCAAACTGCACCTCGACATTTTCAACCCGCTCGTCAATCTTCTGGAACACCTGTTCCTTAGTCTCCTCTGCTTGCTGTCGGACATCTTCGAGTTCACCACAGATGCGCTTTTCCTGTGTGTTCATCCGATCTTCTATCCGGGTCAATTCCAGCGTTGAAGTGCGCTGCTGTTTTTTCAGAGTTGCCTCCTGCTGTTCTACCGCTTCCAGATAGGCATGCAGTCCGCTCGCTGATATTTTCACCTCCAGGATTGCTCCGGAGGGCACTTCGCCGGCAAATTCAATCGGTTTGAACAAACGCGGCAGGATAGCATCGCTCTCCCCCACCGTTTCATGACAGACTGACAAGCAGTCATTGTATTTACCCACCAGCACTTGGGTTATCCTTTTGTCCTCCTCGCTATCTGTCAATTGGAGTTCCTGGATATCCTGACGCAAAGTATCCAAAACAGCAAGGATTTCAGGCAACCCGCGCATCGTTTTGGATAATCCCACTTCTCCATTGAGTATGCCAGTGAGATACTCGATAATCTGGCTGCATGCCATTGACACCTCATGGGACTTGGCTAAGTGCAGCTTTTCTAACTCATCGGAAGCAAGTTCAGTTTCGCCGGGCTCCGGTACTGATTCGACGGGCGAAAGTTGCGCTATGAACGAATCAGGAAACATCTCTTTCATTTGGTCCAAATAAACATTGAACGTGCGCACAACAGGATCTCCCAGTAAAAGCGGCGGTTTGCCTCGCTCACCGAGGGAATCCTGTACCTGACGGTGAAATTCCGTCAGCATGCGTAATAATGTTTGGGCATTCTCCTTCATCTAAATTCTCCCTCCTAAATTTTTGTCCTGATTGATTACGGACAATCACGTCCTGTTTTTTAAAGCGTTCTCTTTGAGCATTTTCCTTGCCACGTGTATACGCCATTTGACAGTAGATTCTGGCAAGGATAAAAACTCCGCAATCTCACTGACTTTCTGGTGTTGAAAGTAGTGTAGATTGATGACTGTCCGATAATCCAGCGGCAGGGCATTTATCAAATTTTGTAATAAATTTTGCTCCTCTTTGGCTTCGAGGGTTGCATGACACGAAGGAACACAATATTCATCTTCAGCGATAGAATGAATCGGCACAGCAGATGATGTGCGCTTTGACAGCCATGATTTGCACGCATTGCGTGTGATGGTTCGCAACCAACCTGCAAATTTATCTGGCTCTTTGAGATTTGACAGGTTATTGTATACCTTTAGAAAAACCTCCTGGCGTAAATCTTCGGCATCTTCATGGCTTTTGACGATGCTTACCGCTATGCCGTAAATCAGTCTGTTATATTTGAGCCACAACTCAGCCAGTGCATTGTGTTCCCCATTTCGATAGTCTTCAATGAGTTGGGCGTCAGTGCGCGTCATTAACTCCCTCCCGTTTATATAAATAACCTAAGTTGCGCCCTAAGCGCTCAGTATAACATAGACTGAAATTTGCGAAAAACGATAGATGTTTTTTGTGGAAAAAGTGAAACAAAAATGCCACATAACATGTTGTATTAACGATACTTGAGTTCGCGCTGGTATCTTCAGCCCTCGTCCATCCTTAATCAAGATAGTTGGCATAGATGTTGCTATTGTAAACGTCGCTATTCGATAAATCACATACGCTTGGTACGAAACGTTCCCTTGCAGATGGTTGGATACATCCCCTATATTTATTTCTCAAGTTCGTTGCGGTTCTGGGTAGCGTGCGGTTGTTTTTTGACCGCCGGACGCGTCGGCGATGCCTTGAACCCTGTTGGAATGAAAAAGGTCAAATATATTTTTGCGGGATAATCCAACCTACGCGATGAGGCTTCAAAACTTCAGGCGGACATGTAAGACGCCGATTGCTTGTCCGTTTGAAGCGGAGAAGCCTCTTTAACATTCCTTTTAGCCCATCCTCTTCCACCCATGTCCCCTCCATAAGCGCTCAAATAAACACGGATTTAAAAAATTTTGTGTTTATCCGTGTTTATCTGTGTCCCTATGAATCACAAATTTTATTGATGTTTTTTCAAAGATATAGTCCGTAATAATATTCATTAATATAAAATACATTCTTTTCGTTTCATATTTATTGTTAAATACCTCTTAGAATAAACTTACTGGACAAAGAAATTATCCGCCCAATTGGCTTTCTACTGCACCCAACATTTTTTTCTTGATAAATGATAATAGAGATGTTATCATTAATTTCACACTTTTATTGGGAGGAATATATGAAACTCGTTTATTCATTTCGCATAGATTGTGCAGATAGTATATATCTCCACCTAAAAAGAATGTCAAGAGTGTCAAAAGATTTGTATAATCAGGTGCTTTTCGAGGTAAAGGCACACTATGAAAAGACAAGAGAAATCCTGTCTTATTTTAAATTAGAAAAGAGAATGAAAACGAAAAGTAACCTTGAAGGAAACATCAATTATCGCCTACTTCCCGCACAGGTTTCCCAACAAACACTCCGATTGTTATGCGGGAACATTAAGGGATACTTTTCTGCTAAGAAGGACTATGCAAAACATCCACAAAAGTATCGTAATCCCCCTAAGTTTCCATCCTTTTTGCCCAAAGATGGTCATTTTGTGTCAGTCTTTACTAACCAAAAAGCCTCTATTAAGGAGGATGGTACTCTCAAACTTACCAAAGAAATGTCAATTTCTATCCCTCAAAAAGAGTTTGAAAAATACAACCAGTATTTCATCAAAGTAGATGGCAAGAAAATCGTTCCTCTGTTTTGTCAGGTTCGGATTGTTCCCAAGTTCAATGGTGTTTTTTTCAACATTGAAATCATCTACGAAAAAGATGAATTAAACCCAAAAGTAGATATAAACCGTGTGGCTTCTCTTGACTTAGTGGTTTGTTCCAGAAGTTTTAGAGACTTTCCAAGGGATTACTTTTCC
>CAZRLY010000019.1:0-31181 GCA_964601015.1 uncultured bacterium | reverse complement strand
CAAGAAAAACAAAGGTAAGCGATTCAATAGGATGTCTCATAACTTCGTTTATCGACGGTTGTTAGAATCTATCGAACGGAGAGCAATTAAATGTGGAGTAGCGATAAAAAGAGTCCATCCTGCTTACACATCGATAATTGGCAAATACAAGTACGCCACTTCTTTGGGGCTCAGTTTTCACCAAGCTGCTGCTTTGGTGATAGCGAGGCGTGGCTTAGGTTTTCGTGAACGCATCCCCAAGAAAATACAACGGAGCCAGTAGAGCAAGCTGCCAGCTTGTTTGTAGAGTGAACTGCCAGCTAACACCGAGCTAAAGATATAAACTAAAGTATCAGTGCTGGTTAATGCAGATTTATAAAAACCAACACCGTATCTTTAGATTATGTCTTTAGACCGGTGTTGAAGCTTGCAAAAAATCAACGATGTATTTTTGCACTCCTACTTATCCGTTTTTTTTCGAGCGCAGGAGTGGTAGCAATGTCAGAGATTTTCCATCTCAACGGTCAATTTTTTCTTGGGCGATTCATACTTAATCAAACGTCCTATTGGAGAAATCCAGAAAATCTGTCCGTCAACCTCGCCCTTAAAACACTCATAAGTTTGCCCGCCGGCTTTTACCTCCTCAACGTCAGAGATGCTTACCGTAACAACATAAGGAGTGGAATTTTGCGGATTGAAGGCGGAAACAGTGAATTGTTGCCCTGTGGATAACTCCTGTTGGCGGAACATCAAATCCCAATGCCAGAACATGTTATTGCCGATGAAAAAGGTTTTAGGGGTGATTTTGATGTCCTTCTCCGTTTCTGCTGTTTTCAGGTGCAATGTGTTGCCCTCGCGAACGCAGACGATTTTTTTATCATTAATCTCCAGTTGATAAAAAATTGGCCTACCGCTGGTAGAAATGTACATTGTCGCCTGCGCTTGAATTTTCAGGGCATTTTCGCCTGCCTCGTCGCCGAGAACCAGGGAGGCTTGAATCTCATAGCAATCCATGCTGTTATAGGTGCAATTTTGCACTACTTTGCTGGTATTATAACCAATTTTCTTCCCGTCTGTGTAAAGGATGTATTTGTTCGTCTCGCCAACTTGCAGAGGTAAGAATTCCTGCCACATCGTAGCGGAGGTTTGATAGTCAAGCACATTGATTGTCATATTGCCCAAATTTGGGGCAAGTCTTCCAGGATTGCGCCATAGCATTATGTGAGATGCGCTAAATTTTCCCGCTTCGCCCGTCGTAGTATCCACGGGTATCCACTCTTTACCCATATAAACTTCCGTCCAATTGTGTTGGACGAATGCGCCGTTGATGTACAAAACGCCCCCGACGGTGCGCGCGGGGATGCCAAGAGAGCGGAGCATTAGGACAGATAAAGCGGATTTTGTAACAGCATCGCCTTTTTTGCTGGTAAAACACTCTTTGACTTTAGCGAATATTTTGTCTTTGTCGCTGACTGCGGAATGCTGATATTTGATATTTCTAAAAATCCAGTTTACTATCTTTTGGGTAGCTTCCCATGCGTCTTTTGACTCACCTACCAATTCCCTCGCCTTTTGGGTAATTTCAGCATCATCCGATTTCAAGGATGCTTCCGGAAAGTCAGATGGGGGTTGTATGGGACGTTTCGGGGAGTTTTCTCCCGTGTATTCTATGTTTTTTACCGTAAATATGCCGTCGAAATGGACGTGGTTGTCTTGTTCATCGGTTTTCCCATTGAATCTTTGATTTGCATTTTCCGCTACAGATCCGCCTGATGAAGCGACAAACAGGTCAACTTGGATTTGCAGATAGGTAATATCGTAGAAGCTACCCATATCAGCATCGGCTTTAACCCGCAATTTTGCCCTGCTCAACTGGTCAGAAACGTCGTATGCTATCATCTCATTTGAAATAATCGTCGCGTCCGCAAGAGTTATTTCACTGCCCTCCGCAGCATTCAAACATCTGATAATCTGATGTGGCGTTTTTGCATCAACCCAGAAGTCAATCCGATTGTTAGCGACGGTAGTGGAGAGGTGATATGTGGCGTATTCTCGGTTGTTGACGGTTATATTTTCCTCTCCTGACCAGTTTACGCTGAAGTCAAGGGCACTGGATGTCTGGGGGGTAAGTAACGGAATGAGGATGCGTAAGTTTTGCAATCCCTTTTTTGAATAGTCGTATTTTTGCAATACATAGTTATAAAGGTCAACACGGAAATTGTTATCAGCCAAATAGGTAGGTTCGGACAAGATAACATCGTTTTTGAATTCCTGCCCTGTAGCCAAAGTTATTTGCTTCGCTACGTTCTCGGAAAAATCCGTGCTTATCTTAACTTGCGAGAAACCGTTGATGGAAGCTTCAAGCTGATAGCGTTTGGGAAGGAGCGTTTTCTTCTCCAGTTCAGTTTCAGATGTGAGTTTTATTCGTTGTTCCAAACCACCTTGACCGAGTTTGAAGAAGACAGTAGTATTAATCAACAGCGAGTCCGACAATTCAGAAACCGCATAATTATTATACCCTACCTCTTCGCCCTTCATCTTGACTAAATAAAATTGTTCATCTGCAAATGTCGATGAGATGGCAAGAGACAAAAAAAACAGAACAATAGCACAGTAGTGTCTAAACATAAATACCTCCAACAGTGTCAGTGTAAAAGAAACCGAGCTTCTTGGAGAAACTCGGTTTCTCTCCGCTATTCATCTCGTAAATATGGTATCAACATTTCTCTCATCCGCCTGTTAGCATGGAAAAGATGAGCCTTGACAGTTCCCTCCGAGCGTCCTATGGCAGCGGCGATTTCCTTGAGTTGAAGTCCATCGCGATGCCGCAGCATAAAAACAGTCTGCTGTCTGGGAGGAAGCCGCAAAACTGATTCGGATATTTTGCGTTTCAGTTCCATACGAACTACGGCATCATCAGGCAAGGCACCCTTGCGTTTTTGCAACAGGACAGCATCAAAATTGATGAGTTCGTCTAACGAAATTGGTTGGTGTTGTCGAGATTTGCGCCGCAGGAAATCTATGCAAAGATTTACGGCAACCCGATAAATCCAGCTATAAAAAGCTGAACGACGTTGGAATTTTCCAAGGGACTTGAAGGCCTTTATAAATACCTCCTGGACTAAATCCGACGCATCCTCTGGATTACGAGTATATCTGTAGGTTATGTTGTATATTTTATCCCGATACCGTTCTACCAGTTCATCGAAAGCCGAGATTTCTCCTCGCTGAAATCTTTCGACCAGTTTATCTGTGTCTACTTTCTCAGATGGGGTTATGTCTTTTGTATTCGGCATGAATTACGCCTCCATGCTAATAAAGCCGTTTCTTTGTTTAAGTGGAAAATCCTTACGATGGTATTAAGCCGGGTTTGACAGTAAACGAACATAATGCGCAGACGACAAGAAAGTTGCCGCTTCACAAAACCCCGGTATCGGGAAATAATTCAGCGATTATAAGGACTTTGACGTTTTAACTTCATCTTTTCAAATTTTCAATCATCTCTGACAAATTTGTCAGACATATCCTGCTGGCTTCTTCGCCTGCTTCAGAGAACGCCGCCCCACCTGGTCGATTCAATAAATCTTCCGACAGAGCAGTAGCCGGACGCCAATGTGTTTCCAGACACAAATGCCCTTCATATCCATCATCAAGGTAACCTTGCAGTTGTTCCTGCCATCCTACGATACCTTCTCCAACGGGGACGGATTCCATCTCACCCGTCTCAGGGTTTGAGTTAGCGTCCTTGATATGTCCGTGAATCAGGACATCCTTCAAGCGATTGTACGCGTCGGGATACGGTTTTTCACCGCCTTCGGCATAAACCTCATTCGCTGGATCCCATATTGCTTTGATATTTGGCGAATTAACATCGTCAATGAATTTGCGGGTAAGTTTTGCCGTAGCAAGCGAAGTTGACGATTCATTTTCCATGCCGATTATGACGCCCTCTCCTTCAGCTATCTTTTTCGGCTCATCATAAGACTCCAGGATGTCGTCCCAGATCTCTTCTGTGCGTCCCGTATGCCAGAAAGCGAAAGAGCGGATGACTTTCGCATCGAACGCCTGTGCTAATTTGACGCACCGGCGGAGAATATCCAGGTGTTCTTTTCGTTCTTCTGGGTTATCAAAATCGCATTTGTAAAATGGCGAAGCTACGCCTATCACTATCAAATCGGTAGGTTCCAGAATCCGCTTCATCTCTTCGACATCCTCCTCTGTTAAATCCTGCGGTGGTTTATCCCACACTGAACGGATTTCAATGGAATTGAGATTAAATTCTGTGGCTACATCAACAACTGTTTGAAAATCTTGAGAAACTTCGTCAGAAATTACTCCTAATTTGAACATTTATTTTTCTCCTTTGAACATCTGTGTTGTTTTTGGTCGCTACAAGATTATAACTAAATTTTGGGGTTTTGTCAACCCAAAAAAGCAGGAAAGTGGGAATCCTTACCCAAGAAGGCGGCTTTCTGATAAACTGGTGTTTTTTTGGGATACTATCCGTTTAACACGTGCCGTATCAACTTCATTTATCGTCTTCCCATCCTTCTTCAGAGCCGTACCAATGATTACCCCATCGGCATGACATAGAACCGATTTTAGATTTTCTGCCGTAACCCCGCTGCCCACGAACACCGCCGCTTCAGGCACAGCAGATTTGACCCGGCGAACTTCATCAAGATTCGCAGTCGAACCCGTAGCAACGCCTGTTACGATAAGCGCGTCTGCTAAACCGCGATAGTAAGTATCCTGCGCGCTTGTTTCGATGTTCATCATTGAAAGTGGCACAGCGTGTTTTACCATCACATCTGCGAAAATCTTTACATTGCTCTTCAGGGCAGTTCGATAGCGAAGCGTTTCATAAGCCTTACCTTGTAGAATACCTTGGTCAGTAAGCATTGCGCAACAGTGTACGTTCACCCTGATGAAATCAGCGTTTGTCATAGTGGCGATGCCCATAGCGGATAGCGCGTCATTTCTCAACACATTTATGCCCACGCGCAGGGAGGCATGTTCAGATTTTATCCTATCGGCGATTAGCGTCATAGCCACTACCGTATGTGGTTCTACCCTATCCGGAAAAAACGGAACATCGCCATAATTTTCGACGATGATTGCGTCGATACCATTTTCTGCCAATTTCCTCGCATCGGCTAATGCGCGCTCAGTGATGTGTGCAAATGGCAGCATGTTTTTAGGACTTCCAGTAAGTGGCGGCAAGTGTACTACTCCCACAAGTGGTTTATCAGTATCGAATAAACCAGCAATACCTTGTTCTACCCCCATTTAACATCAACTCCTTATAAAAACTTATTGGATAAGACTATTTTTCTATTGACAAAATCGCTAATATAAAGTATCCTATACTATCTGGAATTTTGAGTTGATAGCAAACTATGGACGCGGTAATAACTAATAGTGGGTGAGATCTATGTTTGAGAGCCTTACGGAAAAATTACAATCTACCTTTAAAACATTGCGCGGACACGGCAGGTTGACAGAAAAAAATGTCGCTGATGCCCTGCAAGAAGTCAAGCGGGCTTTGCTCTCAGCGGACGTCAATTATAAAGTCGTCGGAGATTTTGTCAATCAAATTAAAGAAAGGGCACTTGGGCAAGAGGTAATAGGGAGCCTTACGCCAGAGCTACAGATTGTCAAAATTGTCAATGATGAATTAACCAAGTTGATGGGTAATTCCCATGAGCGCATCAATGTCGCCCCAAGCGGAGCGACAATTATCATGCTTGTTGGACTACACGGTTCAGGGAAAACGACAGCTTCCGCTAAACTCGCCAGACGCTACCGCAGGGAAGGACATAATCCTCTGTTAGTAGCGGCAGATGTCTACCGTCCCGCTGCGATTAAACAACTACAAATACTTGGTGAGCAGGTGGATGTTACTGTATTTTCGATGGGCACGGACAGTCCTCCTGTGGATATCTGTCAGGCGGCTGTCAAATATGCTTTAACCCACGGAAACAACTTCCTCATCATTGATACCGCCGGTAGACTCCACATCGACGAAGAGTTGATGAAGGAACTGCGTGAAATTAAGGAAGCAGTTGCCCCAACAGAAATCTTGTTGGTGGCAGACGCGATGACAGGACAGGACGCCGTAAACGTAGCCGGACATTTTAACAATAACCTCGGCATAGACGGCGTCATCTTGACTAAGTTAGATGGTGACGCAAGAGGCGGCGCAGCGCTCTCCATCCGAGCGGTTACTCGAAAGCCAATCAAACTGGTGGGGGTTGGTGAAAAACTGGACGCGCTGGAAGAATTTCATCCAGATAGGATGGCTTCGAGAATCATCGGACAGGGAGATTTGATGACACTCGTTGAGAAAGCGGAAGACGTTATCGACGAGGACAAAGCCAAAGAGTTGGAAAAGAAGTTATCTGATAAGCGGGGGCTTGACTTTGAAGACTTTTTAGGACAAATCAAGCAGATTAAGAAAATGGGTACTATCGAGCAGTTGATAGATATGGTACCCGGCATGGGCAAATTGAAAGGTTTGATTCAAGCAGGAGACGCACACGAGGATAATTTGCAAAAGGCGGAGGCTATCATTAATTCCATGACGCCAGAGGAACGCCATAATCCGCGCCTCATTAAAGGCAGCCGCCGCAAGAGAATAGCTGATGGCAGCGGTACAAAAGTGCAGGATGTAAATCTACTTCTGGAGAATCTGCAACAACTTAACAAAATGGTGAAACCGCTTGCTGAAATGGAATTGGGAAAAAACGCCAAGCCCAAGAGAGGACTTAAAAGAAGAGGGAGAAAAAAAGGTAAAAAACGAATGCCGAAAATACCCCAAATATTCCCCTTCAATTGAGAAATCAAGAGACATTCCACTATCTGAAGGAGGTGATGTGCTTGGCAGTACGAATTCGACTTCAACGAATGGGTAGAAAGAAACGCCCCTTTTATCGCGTTGTAGCAATAGATTCTCGCAATCAGAGAGATGGAAGAGCCATTGAACACCTTGGATACTACAACCCGATGATTGACCCGGCGGAAATCAGTATTAACGAGGAGAGAGCTTTGTATTGGCTTCAAGTTGGCGCAAAGCCCTCTGAGACAGCGAAGAGTCTCCTTTCAAAAGTCGGAATATGGGAAAGATTTAAACATCCCCCGAAAGTTACTGAGGACTCTGAAGGTACCGATGAGACAGAAGTTGTTGAGGAAGTTGAAAATACCAATGAGATGGTGGCGGAAGCTAACGGCTGATAAAATAGCAACCCCGGATGGCTCGTCACTGTCTTCACAATAGTTCCGAATTCTGATGGATAAGCGCACGGAGGTGTTGATTATTGAAAGAGTTAATAGAATATATTGCTAGGGCATTGGTTGACCATCCTGAAAGCGTCAGCATACATGAGGTAATGGGTGATAAAACGGTCATTTTGGAACTTAGCGTTAATGAAAATGACCTGGGAAAAGTCATTGGCAGGCGTGGCAGAACAGCTAAAGCGATGCGGACTGTCTTAAACGCAGCGGCTACAAAGTTAAGCAAAAGGGCTGTTTTGGAAATTATCGAGTAGACACTCCCTGAAGGCATATCTGTAAGCCTGAGAAAGCAGCGGTAAACCGGTATGGGAGAATATTCGCCCCTTCACAAATTCAGCGGGCTTGTATCTCGAAAGTTTTTACCTTGTTGCCCATGTTGATTAGCGATTGTTTCGGAACGCCACATTTTTACGGCGTTCCATAAAACTTTAGGGCTCGGATAGAGCCTTCAGGGGCTAACGTAAACCATCGGGTTAAGCGTTCCCTGAGAAGCCCCCTGATTCATCAGGGGGAGTTGTCACTATCATGCTATCGGATTAATTGACAACTAATTTGCCAGCAGTCCTCCCGCAAGTTAGACAATTTTAAAAGAATGCTATATTTAAAACGACCGGTTATCGTAAAAAATATCGGTACCAAAGAATTTAAAGAACAACAAATCGAATATCTTAATCACACTCTTGGGCAAATCGAGATTCGGCTTGAGCAGATGGCGTTTCAAGGTAGACGAATGATAGCGGATGCAGAAAAGAAAAGCCAGAGGGAAGCCGCAGAGTTGCGCGACGGATTAAAACGCGAGCGGGAAAATCAAGAACAAATAAAAGAACTTCTCGAACGTCGATTGGGGCAGATTAGTAATCTTCAAGAAGGTGATGTTTTTGTCAGCGGTACCTATGAATCTCCTGTCAAAATTGAGGTGGGAGATAACATCATGCAAAAACTCTCTCAAGCCGAAATCATTGTTAAAGACGGGATTGTCATTCAGATAATGGAGTCAATACTCCCTCCCGGCTTTGAAAAACAAGAATGAAAATAGATGTCATAACTATATTTCCTGAAATGGTGGCGGATTCGCTCAAGGTTGGTGTTCCCGGAAGAGCGCAGGAAAATAAGTTAATACAAGTGGAAGTACATAACCTGAGAGATTTTGCCACTGATAAACACAGAACCGTAGACGATTATCCTTATGGCGGCGGTTCAGGCATGCTTCTGAAACCTGCGCCAATATTCAACGCGGTAAATGCTATCAAAGAAAAAGAGCGGACTTCTCCCAGAATTATTTTGCTTACTCCACAAGGACAAACCCTCACCCAAAAACTTGCAGAACGTCTCTCCCTGGAATCACACTTAATACTGATTTGTGGAAGGTATAAGGGCGTTGACGAGCGCGTAAGAAAGGGATTGGTGACCGACGAAATCTCCATAGGAGATTATGTACTCAGTTGCGGAGAACTGCCCGCGCTTGTGGTTATCAATGCTGTGGTGCGGCTGATTCCAGGTACCATAGGTGATTATGAATCCGCGCAAGAAGATTCCTTTAGCAGCGAACTTCTTGACTGTCCCTATTATACGCGCCCGGCGGAATATGAAGGGATGAAAGTTCCTGAAGTGTTGCTCAGTGGACATCACGAAAAAATCAACCAGTGGCGGAGAGAACAAGCTCTTAAACGCACCTTCGAACGTAGAAAAGATTTACTGGAAAAAGCTCGTCTTTCAGATGAAGACCAAGCGTTTATCGAAGTTTTAAAGAAAAGTGTCTAAGACTCGCAGGTCAATTTTCGGGTAACCACATTGGGGTAGCCCCTACGACGGATGTTCGTCGAGAATTTTGACCTACATATTACTGAGGAGTAAATCGGCTTTTGCCGGTGATAGGCTGTCATGAATCTAATAGAATCTGTAGAAAGCGAACAACTTAAAAAACCTGAAGAAATCCCCGATTTTTCACCAGGTGATTTAGTGCGGGTGAGAATGAAGGTTGTTGAAGGCGATAAGGAACGCACCCAGGCTTTTGAAGGCACTGTCATTCGACGTTGCCACAGAGGTTTGAGTGAAACCTTTACCGTGCGCAGATTATCTTATGGCGTTGGCATAGAACGCACATTCCCACTTCATTCTCCGTACATAGAAAACATTGACGTTCTCCGGAAAGGCTCCGTTCGCAGAGCGAAGTTATATTATCTACGTCATCGCACAGGTAGAGCCGCGCGCGTCAAAGAAACCAGAACTAAGTAAACAGCAGCAAAGCTTTGTGGTTCATTTTTGCTACTGTTTTCCTGCCGCAAAATAGTAACCGGGGAATATAGATATGCTGGTTTACGAATCAATTCTTTATCAACGCGGCTATGAATTTATTGCAGGAGTTGACGAAGCAGGGCGTGGGGCGCTTGCCGGACCGGTTGTAGCGGCTGCTGTTGTGTTTCCAAAAGGTACTATTATCCCAGGATTGAAGGAATCTAAGCAGTTGAGCGAGGCGAGAAGGGAGAAATTTTACGATGAGATTCTGTTGCAGTCCCTGGCAACGGGAGTCGGTATCATCAGCAACGCAGAAATTGACCGCTCAAACATTTTGCAAGCGACGCTGAAAGCAATGATGCAGGCAGTATCCACCCTCAAATTCAAACCCGACTACGTGCTCATTGACGGGAACGCCGCACCCTCCATCCCCATTCCACATCAAGCAATTATTAAAGGTGACCAAAAAAGTATTTCAATTGCCGCTGCCTCCATCATTGCCAAAGTAACGCGGGATAGAATGATGTGCCAATATCATAAACTTTACCCGCAATATGGATTTGATAAACACAAGGGATATGGAACCCGTCAACACTTTGCCGCAATCTCTCAATTTGGCACATGTAAAATTCATCGACAGAGTTTTAGGTTAAAAAAGATGGAAAACGAGAAAACGGGAAAACGAGACAAAAAGAGTTAAAGGCTAAAGAGCAAGAATGCTAAGGGGTTGAGGGGGCGATTTCTCAATCATCTGATTGCGCATTTCGATTATGAAACGTCTAAAGGATAGGTTGGGTAAAGCTGGTGAGGTACTTGCCGTAGATTTTTTGAAGCGAAAGGGTTACAAAATCCTTGAGCAAAATTATCGTACCAGGTGGGGAGAAATTGACACAATAGCTCAAGACGAAAGCGTGTTGGTCTTCGTAGAGGTGAAAACTCGGCGCAGCCTGAAGTTCGGTGCTCCCCGTGAAGCGGTTGGTATCAGTAAACAACATAGAATGTCAAAGGCCGCCTTGGAGTATTTGCAAGAAAAGGGTTTGTTTGATACTGCTTGCCGATTTGATGTTTTGGCAATTACTCTTCCGCCGGCAACACAACAACCACAGATTGAACACATCGAAAACGCTTTTGAACTTAGCGGGGAGTATATTTACTAAGGGCTTTTTACTTCTCAAGGAGAAGATGAGAATATGTCAAAAAAACTTGCAATAAATGGTGGAACACCAGTTCGAGATAGAACTGAAAATCCTTGGACAAGTTGGCCGCAGGCTACTGAAGAAGAGTGGGAGAACGTAGTTGAACCTGCTCTCAAAGAGGTTTTTTTGAGTCAAACTGAGGGGCTTCCCGGTCCGAAGGCAAAAGAATTTGGCGAAAAGTTTGCGGCTTACTGTGGCGGTAAATATGGGATTACCATGCCGCATGGCACCGATTCCATTGCCGCTGCATTATCTGGTGCTCTGGATTTGGATGGTTTTGGGGATTCAGGGGAAGTGATTATTCCAAATTATACTTTCATAGCGACTGCCAGCGCACCCTTGGATAGAAAATGTACGATAGCATTTGTGGATATTGACCCGGATAATTTTACAATTGACCCAAAAGCTATCGAAGAGGCAATTGACCCAAACAGGACGCGGGCGATACTTCCCGTCCATCTTGGCGGACACCCATGCAATATGGGAGAAATAAACAGGATAGCAGAAAAATATGGTTTGGCTGTCGTCGAAGACTGCGCTCAAGCGCATGGTGCCGAATACGAGGGGAAGAAGGTAGGCGCGTTGGGAAGTGCGGGAGCGTTTAGTTTTCAATCTTCAAAAAATTTGACATCAGGTGAGGGTGGCATCGTCGTTACAAACGATAAGGACATAAACGATAGAGTTTATGCTTTCATGAACGTCGGCAGGCGTCCCGGCGGCGAAAGGTGGGAATATCCGCGCATAGGCTGGAATTATCGTCCGTCCGAATATCTTTCAGCCCTACTGATTACAAGGTTTGAGAAACTGGCTGAACAAACGGACTCGCGCAATGAAAACGCAGATTACCTCGCTGAACAATTATCACAGATAGGTGGTATCACCCCACCGAAATTGAGTGCCTGGGTTACGCAACACGGATACCATCTGTACATGATGCAATACGACGCAGAAGCGTTCGGCGGACATTCCCGCGACGAATTCATCTCCGCTTTGAGCGCGGAAGGTATCAACTGTACAAAAGGCTACGCTTTGCCACTCTCCGAAGAAGCAGGTTTAGCGTATGTCGCGCAAAAATACCCAGGGTTGATTCGCACACTCCCCTGCCCAAATGTCCAGAAAGTCTGTCAACAAAGTGTCTGGTTATACCAACAGATGTTGCTGGGTACAAAGAAAGATATGGACGACATCATTGAAGCAGTAGCGAAGATTAAACGCGCATTTGGTAAGTAACTGAACAGATAAAAATTGTAACCTGTAGATTTATAGAAACCCTACTGTGAAAATCATCGTTATCTACCTGCGAATACAAAAACTAAAAAAATTGATGGAAAGGATGTAGAATTACGAATAAACAATCATCCGATTTTTTCCGTCTATAACCTGAACAAAAAACATGCTAGTCTGGTTAGTAGCGGAAAATACCGTGGGTGCGTTTGTGACAACTAACCTGACTATGGGCGGGCGAAAATATCGCATCGTCCTCGTCAATGAACGCACGCAGAGGGGAATGGCAGAATATGCTGGATGCGCGTGCGTCCGGCGGCAAACTGCGCCCCGATAACTAAGAAAGGAGATATGAAAGTGAAAGAGCTTACGGAAACGATGGTAAAAGCCGTAGTGGACTATCCTGAACAGGTGGCTGTCACCGAAGTTGAGGGGACAGATAGTCTGATTTTGGAAATAAGGGTAGCCCAGGAAGATATGGGCAAGGTAATCGGTAAGAGTGGACGGATTATCAACGCGATGCGAACTGTCGTGAGCGCTGCGTCCGCCGCAAAGGGAGGCAAAAGAACCAGCCTCGAAATCATCGAACCCGAATCCGAAAGAGAACCGAAGACGGCTTCAGATGAAAGTCAAGAAAAAGAACCGACGACGGCTCCAGGTGAAAGTCAAGACAGGTGGGCCTAATCAGGTGGGCCTAATAAGGATGCGCTATGTACTTGAGGCAAAAGCCTATTATGGTTAAATCACTGATAATTCGGTTGCGTTATACCCATTTCGGGTGGAGAATGGAAGGATACCCTCTTCCATTCTTCCAATCCTCCAACCTTCCATTTTTCCTTCCAAATGCGCTTTAGTCTGCACTATCCAACTGAAATTATTGCCGGGTGTGTTTGAGAAACCACTTGTAGAGTTCGGGATTGTCGTATGTCTCCGTCCAGGAGTCATGGGTGGCGTCAGGATAGACGGTAAATCGGACGTTGCCACCACAAGCTTCCAGCGCTTTGACCATTTTTTCAGATTCTTCCGGTGAAACGACAGTGTCCTTAGCTCCGTGAAACACCCATGTTGGGACGTTTTTTAGGACGTGTGCCTTCTCAGGGGCACCACCTCCACAGATGGGGGCAATAGCGGCAAACCGTTCCGGATACGCCGTCGCTAAATGCCATGTGCCATAACCTCCCATACTTAACCCAGTCAAGTAGATTTGGTCAGTATCTACGGCGTAAGTCTCCACAAGCTTATCCAGCAACGCATTCAGGGCGTCAACTTCAGCCGGCCAAAACGAGCTTTTGGGGCATTGCGGAGAGACGGCAATAAATGGAAAATCCTTCCGTTGCTTAACAATCTTTGGGATACCGTGTTTTTTAACGATTTCCAAATCATCACCACGTTCTCCCATGCCGTGCAGGAAGAGGATTAAAGGCCATTTTCGCTTTGAGTCTGCCCCATAATCCTTTGGTAGAAAGAGAAGATAGTTAAGGCGAACCGTTTTGACAATTTGCGCCTCAAATATATACCCGTGTTGGCCTATCGGTGTACCTTCTCCCTCCGTTGCAGACATACAAGCTGCAAACCAAAATGACAACACCAACAAGCAAACTACACACAGAAAATTCATGGTTTCCTCCTTCAAGGTTTTGGCTTAAGAAACCGAGTTTTTGGCAAAAACTCGGTTTCTGCCCCCCCACCTACTTCAGTAGTTTCCGATACATTTCAACAATATCATCCTCCAAACGCGCAGGTACCATCCCAGTAATTGCTTTCCCCGCGGCGATGTTTTTTCTGATATCTCTGGCACCAATCTGGCGCTCTCCCCTGAGAATATCCACGTCAACCCCCTTAGCTTTGACATTTGATAACATCACATCGTCAGGTGGATAGCCCGGTCTTTCCACGAGTACAATTCCATTTATACTGTTTTCTATCAGCCATCCGAACTCTCTGTATTGTGGCTCATCAGTGCGAAAACGGTTGTAATTGAAAACATCAGTGCCACATATCAAAGTGCATCTCTGATTCAGATAGAATTCGGGGAATTGTTCGTTACCAGAATACAACTCGTATTGAGCGAAAACATCTCCGAGATACCCCTCAGAAATGTACCTCTGCACAAGATTATGCCTGCTTTTTCTGTCAAGCACAGGCGGCGGAATATTAGTTTGTCTTTCAGGGGAAATATCAATAACGAAAAGCAAGATTTTGTTGACATACTGGCTTGCCTTAACTAAGACATTAATATGTCCGTAATGAAAGGGGTTGAAATCCCCTGGAAATACAGCAACATCATATTTTTTGTCCAAATGTCTCACCCCGTAAGATATATTTTTTCACAGTATTGGCAATTGATATTTTCTATTTTTCACAGTGATAGGAACACTGCTCAACTTGGATTGGCAAATCCAAGTCTTTCCCTATGGATTTGCCAATCCATAGGGAGCAGTGAATATGAAAATAATTATGTCTAACTACTTAGCTCTGAGGGGCGTTTTAGAAGGTAGCAGCAAGCGGCAAGAAAAAAAATGCCCCAACAAGTAAAGCATTGGGGCATAGTGGATGAATCTCTACTTCTTTATTTGTCCCCAGGTGGTTGTGAGCTTGCCTAATGGTTCAATGGCAGAGAAGCCGAGTGCCCTTTCCAGTCCCTTATCCATGCAAGCCTGGACGTCTTCTTCTGAAAGCACTGCATTGAAAACGGCAACTTCATCAACCGCGCCTTGGAGTGGTAAACCACCACCCTGTCTTCTACCAATGTCTAAGGTATGGGTTCCCGGTCTGGTCCCCTCATTCGGTTTATCAAATTCTCCTATGTTTATTCCATCCACATAAACAATTTCGTGTCTTCCATCTAACGTCCAAGCTAAATGATACCATTGATCAAGCACCCAATCTCCTCCACCCTTAGAAGCACTAATTCCTTCATCGTAACCGCCAGCGCCATTAGAAGTATAGGTGTGAATCACTCCACTTGGGTAAATACCCACCTCATATTCAAGATAGTGTTTTCCCACTACTGCTTGTCTATCATCGAATACGGGCATTTTCTTATCGGTTCTAAACCAAAATGCAACAGTTATTTCGTTGGTCATCGTCAAACTATCAGCATGGGGCACTTCCACATAATTATTCCCATCAAATTCCAAAGCCTTGCCGAACTTGCCATCAACCCGTTTGGGTTTACTCATAAGAATTCCATCGTTGCCGTTTTCAGAGGAATCCTTGGCAGTATCGCCTTGCCCATCAAAAAACCACGCCCCAACACAGGTTTCAGGGTCAATTTTGGCAGAACTTTGCGCTACAAATATCAAACCAATGACGATGAAACTGAGGCAGACTATTGTTGTCAAACGCACCATTTTCATTACCTCCTTGTTATCTGGTTGGTAAATATTAAAATATTACACGACTGAACGAAACTTCTTACTGTTACGAATGAGAATGCCCCAACACCAGAAGCATTGGGGCAAGATAACTAACAAGGTACCATTCGTGAATGCAACCGCATTATTCTACTTTTTTATCTGTCCCCAGGTGGTGGTTAATTTACCTGATGGTTCAACAGCAGCCATGGTGCCCTGGATGTCGTTTTCTGAAAGCGCAACATTGTAAATGGCAACTTCATCAATCGCGCCTTGGAATTCTAAACCACCACCTTGTCTTCTACCAATGTCTAAGGTATGGGTTTCCGGTTGGGTACCCGCATTTGGTTTATCAAATTCTCCGACGTTTACTCCATTCACATAAACAATCTCATGGTTTCCATTTAGTGTCCAGGCTAAATGATACCACTCATCAAGTATCCAATCATCTTCGGGAAGTTCTTCAGCAAAAGTACAGCTAATTCCCTCATCGTAACCGCCAGCACTATTAGAAGTGTAGGTATGAATCGTTCCACCTGGGTAAATACCCACTTCATATTCAAGATAGTGTTTTCCCACTACTGCTTGTCTATCATCGAATGTGGGCATAGCTTTAGTGGTTTTAAACCAAAGCGCGACCGTTACTGCGTCGGTCATCTTCAAACTATCAGCATCGGGTACTTCCACATAGTTACTTCCATTAAATGCCAAAGCCTTTCCTACCTTGCCATCAACCCATTCTGGGGCCTCCATGAGTGTCCCGTCATTGCCATTCCCAGAGGAATCGCTTGCAACATCACCACTGCCCTCATCAAAGTGCCACATTCCAACACAGGTTGCGGGGTCAATTGCAGCAGAACTGCCCGCCAACATCAAACTAATAACGATAAAACTGGTAACTACTACTGTTAAACGTGTCATTTCTATTACCTCCATTTGAAAGTGAATAAAAGTTTTGGGAGTAAGTTCCCATAAAAAAATTATACTACAACTTCTTTCTCATGTCAACATAAATTTTTACTTTTTTTCCGATTTTTTTAGCCTTGCTGTGTTTTTTGTGAAAAGCCGATTTGCCCTACAGGAGTTTGTCGCACTTTTCACACTCCTCCAAGCCGTTGAATTCTGGGGAAATATATCCAAAGGTGCCCCAGATTGTCATTCTCCCCGAAGAATATTTGACCATCGCGACCTACCGCTGCATCGCCAAACACATATCCGTAACGACGACGCTCAATTACGGAAACGGCGACACCCAAGCGGGTAACCTCGCCGGTGGTGGGGTTGTAGGAGAAGAGGTTGGAGATTTCTTCCCCGCATGCACCGAATAGTCGCCCATCAAAAGTCACAGCCATCGGACCGGCCGGGGCAAGCGGAAGCCGTCCAAGACGCTGGCTGAATCCCTCCTCCTCCGTAAACGAGAAAAGATACCCGTCATCGTCTGCCGTGTAGAGCTTTCCACTTACAGTATCCCTTCCCCACATCAGAGGATATTTTCCCCACGAACCTTTGGGGAGTTCGATAGCTTTTCGTCTGTGCGTACCGTCCTCGGGATTATAGTACCACAGGGATGTTCCCTCGCCCAAACCGAATACGCTTCCCTTTGAACCGAGAGCCAATCGCCCAGAACCAGCAATTTCACTGACCACTTCAATCTCGCCGCTTTCGATGTCCACAGAGACGAGATGTCCTGCGGTAATCGCTATCACATTCTTCTTTGATGAATCGGCGACCGCGTGGACAAGCCTTTCTCCCACCACAGCATTGCCCATATCCTCAAACGCCCCCCGGTACATTCCCCATTCCTGAATTAAATCGGACGGTAAGCCCTGTAGATTCCCACGGATAAATCGACCGCCGTTTTGACCGTTTACGCAAGCTATGAACTTCCCACTTCCACAGCATATCGCAACGCATTGGTTAGCACCCTCCACCTTGCCCATATCGAAAACAGCGCCCGTTGCTCCACTGAACCCACCCCTGAAAATGTGGGTTTGTTGTCCGCTCGTCCCGCCGTATGCAACCCCGTCCTGGGTTACATCTAAGGCGGTGATGCGGCTTTCGTCCGCCACAATAGGCGACGAAGCGCCGGGGAAACAAAGGGGAAAGGCTACCATCGTGCCTTCGGAGATGAAAGTTCCACGGATAATCTTTTCTCTCCACTCCCTTGCCAACTGCGAATTCAAGTCAATTCTTTTCTTCCTTTCCATGTTTTCTCCCTCCTCAATCAGCCCCACATCCTGATGGGTAGATGTGCGTTTTCCCTTTTTCTGTCCTCGGGCATTTCCACTTTGAACAACCCAACCGGCCTTGGTCCAACGTGACCGAAAAACAAATCACCATTATGGTCAACTGCGCCGCGCGAAACGTACTGTGCGAAGGCATCTGGCCGTTCGAGCAACGCTACCTCTTCCCGTTCAAGCGTCTCGGGGTTCATGCGCCAGACGACACCTTCCATATCCTTGTGTTCCTCAGACATGGGGTTGTAAATTTGGTCCTTCCATCGGGACGCCACATAGTAAAGTTGACCATCTGCGGCGAAAGTTAGCCCACCACAGTGGTCGCGGAACGTATCATAAGGGATGCTGGTATCGCGGGCTTGCGTAGCCGGTCCCAAGTCCTCAACCCGCCCCCATTCACCTTCCTCGGGCCAAATGCGCATGAGACGGGGTTGGGCAATCCAGGTAACCGCGTAGACACATGAACCGTCGGGGGAAGCGGCAACGTCGTAGAACACGCTGTGCCAGCCAGTCTGAAAATCCCGGTTGTAAGGCAGGACATACGGCGAGGTTTCTAACCTATCCTTTTCCGGGTCAAACCGTATCAAACGCCCGTAGTCGCTGGTTGTCCAAACCCGGTGTTTCGAGTCCATGAATAGCGTTTGAGCGTTGATGGAGCCGATTCTGCCGAGGTTGCGTCGCTGGCGTTTTTTGATGTTGTAGATGAAAAATTGGTCTCTTGGGTAGCTCAGAGCGTAGAGCAAACCTCGCTCCTCGTCATGCAGCAAACAACGGCATCCCTCCTTGGGAAACAGCGTATCCCACCAGAGAATCTCATCTGTTTTAGTGTCGAAAGCCACCAGTGCGCTGCCGCGGAAACAGTGTTCTTCGTCATGCCAGAAATACCACGGCGAATAGAGCGGCATGTCAATCGGTGGGCCTGAAAGGTGTGTAGCCATATAAAGAATCCCGTCCGACATTGACGGAACGAAACTATAATGAATCTTGCATTGCGACGCGCGTCCAGAGTCAGGCGGTTCGTCTACCGCATCAGCCAAATCAAAGAGATAATCAAGGGAGTCCGTCTCCTCATTGTACCTGACAACTTTGACCGTTCCCCCCGGCGTATGCTCACAGCACACGGAAGCGTAAATCCTCCCATCCGGCCCGACCGACAAAGACCAACAGGAATCGGCGTCCGGGTGTTCCGTGAACTGATACCAATTTGCTTTGTAGTATTCCATTGCTACCTCCAATTTACAAAAGATTTCCGAGAAAGCTAAAAGTGAAAAGCTCGCTTCGCCCTTAGAGCGTATGCGAAAAGTGTCGAGACTTTTTACAACGCTACAATGCGTAGCGGACTTTCTCTGTCCGTCCATACTCTGTAGCCCCGATAGCTGTCGCCACGCTATGTCATGCAACTTTTCACACAACCATTCGTATCAACTTAACGAAGCGAACGCCGGTTGAGTAAGTTCTGAACAGAATTCAGAACTGTATCGAAACCAAGTGAACGACGATTATACGCTTGGTCTTATATCCGTTCGCTTGGTTTCGATACGATTCTCCACTCCGTTCCGAATCTACTCAACCGGCGCTCACTCATTCCGCTATCTGTCTGCCCCGTAGCACTTAAACGCCTGGTGTGAGTTTTCCGAAGTCCAACGCCCATAAGGGGCTAGTGGTTCATTGGGGAAAAAGTGAAGGCAAAGCCTACACTTTTTGGGGCAAAAGCGAAAATGCTCCAAACTAAACGGGATTTACTTTCCTACGTTCAGGGGCGGACACTTTAGCTCCGTTAGGAGCGGAATGTTTATAGTTAATGGCAGATACTACCACACAAAAGCCCCAGCGGGGCGATATGTTTCGGTAACGACCAATGGTATCAATCCAACATGTCGCTCCTACGGAGCTGTGGTAGGAACTGACCTATATGCTATAAACATACTACCCCTACGGGGTTAAGGCA
Organism: uncultured bacterium; assembly: GCA_964601015.1. Lineage (GTDB taxonomy): Bacteria > Poribacteria > WGA-4E > DTYX01 > CAZRLY01 > CAZRLY01. The sequence goes on along the minus strand of CAZRLY010000019.1, from coordinate 11,713 downwards.
TTGCAAAAGCAGTAATCAATCATCAACCTGTCCGCCCCTAAACCGTTCTACGGGAGGGTTTAAGTTGATACATATGGGATGTAACTTTTATGAGAGAATCTTAGGGATATGAAGTCTTTTCAGACAGATTTTAAATCACAAACTGCTCATCGTCTGCGGAGATTCCGCAGAGAATAGCCCTCCCTTCAGCAACAGCTTCATCGTAGTCATCGGGCCCTGCGGCACCGGGACTGAGTTGTACCCAACCTTCTACCGTTCCAAAGTCTCCTTTTGCGCGTGCGCCAAACCAACCTTCACGTTCCAGCAGTTCAACGTCGCAACGTTCTTGAGTACCCGAAACAACCATAACCGCGCCGATGCGCACCGCTTCAGATTTTCGTTCAGTTTCCGCAGTCAGATGCCAGTGGTTCGGCATATCTTTGTGAAACGCCTCTGGGATACCCGTGTTGTAGGGCGTATCGAACTGGTCAGTCTGGCTGATGGTCAAACCGACAGGTGACCGAAGATGGACGTCAAGCGTAGCTCCTTCGCGTTTCGAGACTACTCGCCCGACTGCGTTATCCAATTCCATCTCCTCAAAGGCGTGGAGCATCCACTGGAACAACGCAGGCTCCGGCGACTCAAGGTTATCAAGTAGCAAAAATAGACCGGGACGCAGAAAGAGGATATGTCGGTCAAAACGGCGCATCTTTCCCATGTATGCCGCCGTCGCATCTCCAGCCACGTAGCTTAGTCCTTTCCAGTCCTCAAACGCCGTCAGCCGCCCATTCGCTGCCGCCTTTCGGATAACCTGCCCCTCTCCATTGACCAGCACACAGTTATGAGCTTTGGTCGAGCGCGTCCATTCCGAGTGGTGTGGCATTCCATACGACGGCCCGTAGTATCCGGACGGAATGGCAAGTGCTTGACCGCCTTTCATGATGCAGAAGGCGTTTTGGTCTGCGTGGCTGTGGGATACGCTTCCGTAGGGACTGCTCTTGAACAACAGAAAGGTATCTTCGTCTGGTTTGGTCAAGTCGCTGTGTAGTCCTGCCCAGCCTACACCACGGAATGCTTTCGACGCTGGCAAATTAGCCGGAGGTATCGCTTCGATATCGTCCTCAAATACCAACGACATTTCGCCACTGTCGCCGCTCCAACCCTCAATCTGATTCACCCACCAGGCGACATATCGGTCATTATACCGATGCGCGTGGTACGAAAGGAGCGAAGCATATCCGCCTCCGCTGGTACCGGGCCCGCCTCTTTCAGCACCGTCGCCAAAGGGTTTGATTTCGCCTCGCAATGCGGTACAATAGAAGAAGAAATACCGTACCTTGCTGAAAAACGGGCGTTTCCACAGGTCAAAATCGCATGCTCTGAACAGAACTTCAAAGGCGGGCATGTAAATCCGGTTGTATGCCAATCCATATCCCACGCCTTCTGCCCATCCGCCTTCGTAGCCGCCCCAGTGCGGATAGAACGTTGTCAACGCTTTCAGGGAATAGTCAAGCCACGTTTTCGCCCCCTCCGATTCTCCCGCCATTGCAACCGCCATCTCAGAAAGGTAAGCAATCAGACGTCCATCGTGGCTTTTGCCGGGATTGGTCAAGTAGTTGCCGCGTACCAAACGACGGTAGGTTTGCCAAGCGCGTTCTTCACACATCGCAAAGACTTCGGCGCGTTCCTCATCGTTGAGAGCGTCGTAGAGCCAGTCGTAAGCACGGTGTCCACAACGAGACAAACTCAGCCCCGGCTCGTCTCCCCACCTTGCGCTCACGGAAGTTACGTCGGCATCATCTGTGGGCCAGCTTGCCACCTCCAACAGAATTCGCTTGCCAGCCTCGGCATATTTCGACTCTTCGGTCATCAGAAAGGCAAGCGAAAGGTTCATCAACGCCCTGTCGATGTAAGGGCGAAAATTCACAAAGTAATCCCTGTATTCCAGCCGATACTGCGTCCGGTCCTCAGTCAGATGGTATTTCGGATAGGCAGGCGCGGGCATGTCCAAATCCCGTTCAGCAGCCCGCAAACACGTATTCCATGTGCGGCTGCGCGTAGCCCCACACTTATTTAGTGTTGGGGAAAGCGTCGCTCGTATCGCTGGCAAATCTCGCTTCAGGTAGATGAGTCGAGAGTGTTCTGTCGGGACACGAGAAAGTAGGACTTCTGGTTCAACCCAGGGGAGTTCGGGCATGCCTTCTGCAATCGAAAACGACTGCTCTCCCCGGCGTGTTGCATCGTTTCCCTGTGCGTCCAGAGCCACCACGTCCCAGGTATAATCCCCGGGTTCCAGCACCTTGTCTGGCAAATGCACCGGTGTGCTCTCCACGGTTTTCTCGTAAACCAGCGCACTGTTGTCGTTCCGTATCTCGACGCAATAACCAGATGCGCCATCGGCAGGCAGCCAAGCCAACCCCGGCGGCGAAATCTGAACCTCCGCCCCGTCTGCTGGACGTGGAAACAACATTGTATCATTAGTTCTTTCAGTCAAAAATTTCATCTTTATTTTTGGGGGAGACAAGCCAAAGGAATTGAAGATTGTCTATTGAAAAAACAAACAATCTTCAATATGCAATTGCCACCCCCAAACCCCCTCTTTCTTATTTAGGGCAAAAAGATACCCACGGAAACCCTTCATTCGTATCAAGTTAAGAAAAGCAAACGCCGGTTGAGTAAGTTCGTCTTACGGAGCTACGCACTCGGAGCGAAGCGGAGAGGCTTCACCCGACTTCATTTCGAGTCTACTCAACCGGCGCTATAAACCATATTTATTCCCTAAATTGATACGAATGGATAGCCACGGAAACCCCTTTTTTAAGAAGAATACTAAGCGTGTGTGAGAAGTCCCTTGAATGCCCACATAGGTTGGGTTTCACTTTCGTTGAACGAAAGTGAAACCCAACAGGTGAATAACTGGTGTCTGTTGGGTTTCGTACCTCAACCCAACCTACTTTTCACACAGCCTCTAAGGGGAGGAAAAAAGTATAGGAACCTTGTCTTCCCGTAACGAAGTGAAGGAGCTTTATCTGACTTTTTATTTTCAATCTTCAATCCATTCAGTTTTCCTGCGCTGGAAAGTGGTCAATTATCCCGACGCAGTATTGCAAAATCAACGTAGCGTCCAGCGCGCTGACGCTGCCGTCGCCGCTCACGTCGATAACCTCCAATGGCGTTGAAGCCAACAGGTCAACCGTTCCGACAACGTGTTTCAGGATGAGAGTAGCGTCCAGCGGGGTTACTTCGCCATCTTTGTCAACATCGCCCATCTTTGCTATGCCGACGTTGACGATGATGGTGTTGGCTTCTTCTAAGTTTCCTGCTTTGTCCTTCGAGCGGAAACTCAGCGTGTGTTCGCCCTTGTCTGTTATGCTGAAAGGTGCGGTGTAGACGAGCCAATCGCCCGCGTCAAGTTTGTATTCCGTCAATACCACGCTGCTGCTGATATTGTTGACAACCGGGTCAATTGCCGTCAGCGTCAACGGCGTTGTGGATTGGATGTAGGTGATGTCGCCGATGATGGTTTTCGGTTCACCGATTTCAAGCGTCGTTTGCGGCGCTTTGCTATCGACGAATATGCGCCGGATGGAATCTGACATCGTTTCATTGCCTGCGTTGTCAATTGCCTTCACCTTCCAGAGGTATGCGCCGTCGTCCAACGGAGTTGCAGGCGGTGAGGATGTTTGGTCAGGTGAAATATCACTGATAACGCTGCCGTCAATGTAAAGTTGGTATTTCGCCACCCCCGAGACAGCATCTGTCGCCGCGTCCCATGAGAAGGTCAATCCGTCGCTTTTTACATAACTGTCGTTTGCAGGGGAAAGCAAATCGAAGTTGGCTGGCGAGGTTACATCGATTGTGAAGGTTCCGGCGTTGTCGTTGGCTACCATGACGTTTTTCGCTTTATCGGTAGCGCCGCGGACGGTGACAGTTGCCGTGCCTTCCGCCATGTCGCTTACGTCGGCTATTCCAATCCATGTTTTTGTAGCGGCGTCGTAGCTATCTTGCGATACGGGAATTGCGCTGTCTGCACCTTCTGGGATAAACTTTACCGTTGGGCTTACCGTTGCGTCCATATCGCTTGTGGCGTCGGTAAAGACGACTGTGACGGTGATGTCGCCCGCTTTTTCTGGATTTGGCGTGACATCAACACTTGAAACTACTGGCGGAACGGTGTCGATTGTGAAACTGCCTGCGTCATCGTCAGCGTCCATCTTGTTGCCATAGCTATTTTGGGCTTTGCTCACCTTTATTGTAGCCAAGCCGTTTGCCATCGTATCCTTTATCGTTGCCGTGCCAACCCAGATTTTGCCGGCGAAGCTGTGGGAATCGTCTGTGAACATCTTGTTGCCATTCTCGTCTTCTGCGCCGCTTATGTGAATTTTCGCTGTGCCGTTCTCTTCAGCGGCGTCAATTGTCGCCGTGCCTGTCCACACATTGTTGCTGTACTCAGGTTGCGTGACGGAAATCGCTATTCCGCCTTGCGGCGTAAACATGAGGTTGGGTTAAGGCACGAAACCCAACAAACACCAGATATTCAGTCATCGTTATTATCCGATTCTTTGGGGAACAGTTGTTCGGTTATTTGGTGCCAGCGTTCTTTCCCTATCGTCTGCGCTATCTCTTTCATCGCGCGTTCCTCGCCCATCCTGCGCGCCAATTCTTTCAGCGCTCGTTCATCACCGTACAATTGCAGTAACCCCATAACGGTTTCCATTTCCAAGCCGATCTCTTCTGGGTTCATTTTTCTCATCATTAACACCTCTAAGGACTTTGGGCTACCGTTGTTCACTCATCGTTATTATCCGATTCGGGGAAAAGTTGCTCAATTATTTGAAGGGTGGTCATAATTCGGTTGAAACGTTGTTGTAGCCTAAGTTTCTAACTTGGCGGTGTTCCAAAAACCAAGATAGAATCTTAGGCTACGATTGGATAGGTGGATAATTATGACCACTCCTCAATTATTTGTAGCAAGCGTTTCTTCCCTATCGTCTGCGCTAACTCTTTCACAGCGCGTTCCTCCCCTATCACCTGCGTTAGTTCCTTCACAGCGCGCTTTTCTCCCAATCTGTACGCCAATTCCCCCAGCAGGGGCCCTGGGCCAATTGCTTGAATGATTGTCCTATAACCATATAGCTTGAACAGGCTGTCTATAACTTTGTCATCATTAAAAAGTTTCAAGATTCTCACCACAGTTTCCAGTTTCAGCCCGCTCTCTTCCGGGGTCATTTGCCTCATCATTAACACCTCTCTTTACAAAACCTCATTCATCGTTATTATCCGCTTTAGGAAAAAGTTGCTCAATTATTTGTAGCAAGCGTTCCTTCCCTATCGTCTGCGTTAGCTCTTTCACAGCGCGTTCTTCGCCGATTATGCGCGCTGATTGTTTCAGAACTTGTTCACCACCATATAACTTGTGCATGCCCTCCATAACCTTGTCATCACCGTACAATTGCAGTAACCCCATAACGGTTTCCATTTCCAAGCCGATCTCTTCTGGGTTCATTTTTCTCATCATTAACACCTCCATAAACATTTTACCATGTAATTCTATAATATACCCGATATAAGAGGCATATTGTTCATGGTTATCAAGCAGAAATTCGACCAAAGCCTGCTCATTGGCACCTTTTGCCGCCATCACCAGAGGCAGCGTCGCAATATTCACCGGCAGTACGCCCAAATCAATTAGAAAAATGGGAAAGCCGTCCAGTGTTCCGCCACGCATGCCAACGCCAATTTCCTGCATATCGTCTATCTGCGCTCCGCCGGGCAGTGAGATGTCGTCGGCAAACTCATTCGCCATCAGCCAGAGCGTCAAATCGCTTCGCTGCCAAATATCCTCCCGCTGCTGATACATCATAGCGTAAGTCAACAGTTGTACCAAACTGGGTTGTCCCGCCATATCTCCCGGTCCTTTGTAGCTGGCTAATGTCCGTTGTTGACCGAGATGACAAAAGGGATAGCGCAGTTCACCAACTGGGTAGCGAGGAATGAGCAAAAGATCAAGTCGTAACGGCATCTCACCGAGATTTACCTCGGATTCGATAATGAGCAAGCTGTCGTAGTCTTGACGCAAAAATTGGGTTAAATATGGGTGCCACTGTATCGCCATAATATTGCCTCACGATATAATTTTACTCATCAACAATAGCGCGTCAAGTGAATATTTCGTATCGCAAGTATTGACATACCCCGCTCACTTGGTTTCGATACGGTTTTGAACGGAGTTCAAAACCTACTCAACCGGCGTTCGCTTTGTCTTAACTTAATGCGAATGGGTTTCTGTCTTGCCCCAACCTACTTTTCACACAGCTACGTTGGCGGGACAGAGCCACGCCGCTACGTTAGCGGGATATTTTTACTACCCATGAAGAGCGTCATAGCATTTGCGCAATGCCGTTAGCGCACCGTCAATCATCATCTGGTCAGATTCGGGCACGATGAAGAGTCCGTAACGGTGGGCGCGAGCCCGTTCAACTTCGTAGCCGCCTAACGGAACCTGGTCAACAGTGGGTATGTACCCCGGCGAACCGTTAGCATGGCTGATGGGAATGGTTCGAGCAAATGGTGATTGCTCTGCAACCGCCAGACCAATTTTGACAAAAACCTCGCCCGGCATACCCACGATGGCGCAGTCGCCGATTGCCAACGCCTGCGCCTCCACCGGGATGGTAAAGTCGGTATCGCCGCGTTCTAAAGCCTCCACGAGTTCCTCAACACCCCTCAAGGTTCGTTCGGTGAACCAATTCAGGGCTTTTTTCTCGTCCACTGGTTTACCGCCTGCCGCCTGCCGAGCCTTCGCCAGTTCTTCCTCGGCAGTTGCTCGCACTTTGGCAAGGCGTTCCTTTGCTTCGTCAAGCGAGGGCATCCCTTCCAGTCGGAGCGCAAATTCGTGACGGGACACAGCAAGGCGTGTGTTTTCCGCCATGTTTTCAATATCCAGTGCTGCTTGCACTGCGGCACAGCCCAACTGCCTTCCGTGTCGTTCGCACTGCTCAAAATTGCCGCGAGGATAAGGATTTATGTCCCCGCTACAACCTGCGACAAATGAAGCCAGCGCGGTGGAGAACTGCCGTTCAATGAAGCGTTTAGCTGCACCGGGATAGTCCGCCGTGTAGAGCAGATTATCACCTCCCAGGTTTGTGCCGTGACAGGCGTAGCTGAAAATTAGTGCCAGCGGTTCGCCTGTTTCGAGCCGGTCAAGGCGAATCACGTCGGTGAACGGTGCTGTGGGGCCATCTGGATTGACCCCAAGGATGACGGTACCGTCGGGCTTGCGCTCACGCCGATTCATGGCGAAAGAGCAATCCTGCCGGCCGTATCCTACGCGAACCGGCGTAGCGTTGTGTTTGGCTTCTGACAAAGCGCCAGCCATCTTGTGAACTAATACCGTGCTGTAGGCTTGCTTGAGCTCGTCGCCGAGTTCGCGACGTAGCGACGTTTGAGGGCCGCCGTGAGTGTGGGAGCAAGCGACGAGGATGTTTTCTGCGGAAACACCGGAAGCGTCGGCGCAGACTTCACGTACGCGAGCTGTACCTTCGGCGTTAATGCCAATCAGGTCAAGTGTGACCAAAGCGGCCTCCGTCGCTCCGTCGGTGAGATAGAGCGCCACGGTGTAAAGTTCGTCGTGCATACCCACCGCAGGCGTCTTTCTAGCGGCATAGCCTGACATCAACATTCCAACAGGCGGCGTGATGTTAGCACGGGCAATACCAGTTGTTAACTGTGACATAGGTTACCTCCCTGTGAAGTATTCTTTTTGGAAATCAAAACAAATTGAGCTACAATTGAATGTGACATTGGCGAGTTATTTTACTTCCGCACCAACATTATTCGCTTTCGTAATAAAACACATCCCCCCGTTGGGCAGAGAAGACAAAAACTGCGATGTTTTCTTTTGCAGCCTTTCCAAATCTTCCCCGAAGACATACAAAGCCGGCCCCCAGCTTGAAAGTCCCACGCCAATAGCGCCGTTATTTTGCAGAAATTCAATCGTCTTTTTGAGGATTGCGCCCTGTACATCCACCTCTATTTTTTTCCAGCCGATTTCCTGAATGCGGTTTACGGCTTCTCCAAAACCGAATATGTCCTCTTCAACCAGCGCAGGCAGAAGTTTCATCAAAACCAAATACGACAATTGTTGAGCGGTTTCCTGGGGCATTGGACAGAGGGTTGTAAACAAACGCACTTCCTCTTCGCCTGAGATGCGTTTGCAATTTGGAATTACGATGAGTATTTGCCAACCGGGGAAATCCCGCCGGATTAGCACAGGTGGGGAAGCGACGTTGTAGGACGCCGATGATGGTAGGAAGGAACTCTTCTGCGAAGGATATTTGTGTCCCCCGTCTATGATAAACCCGCCTTCACGAAAAGCAGCGACGCCAACTCCAGAGGTACCGCCCCTGCCGGTCAACAGCGCGGCTTCTTCTACGGACAAATCGAAATCATATAATTTACAGATTGCAGTTGCAATCCCCAAAGAGAGTTGCGTCCCTGAACCAAGCCCTGTGTGGGGAGGAATAGCTTGCGCAATCTCCAGGGAGACACCGTCAAAATTAAACCCTGAAGAAACAATTTTTGCCTTGAGGATGTCGATAATTTTCTTTGCGCGCGCTAAAAAGGGTTGGCTGTCTGAACCGACGATGTCAATCTTTTCAGACGGTTCGGCGATGATTTCAAAACAAGGGTAATTCAAGGATAAACCAACCCCGCCATCTATTCGCCCTAAAGAACCGTTTAAATCTATCAGCGCAAAATGAAGTCTCGATGGGGTTGTTACAACTACTCTATTCAATTGATGCACATCCCTTATCACTAATTATTGATAATATATCTACTGCCCAGCATTGGGCGTTGCTTGCGGTGGAGTAGGTGCTGTTTGTGGTAGTTTTTCGTATTTTGACCTGTCATCAGGCATGTAATCCGCATAATCGCTTATCCCCCCGTGTGTGAGTGCGTATACGGCGATGTTTGTCATAAACTGATATGCGCCTGTTACTTTATGTATTTTGCCTGCGTGTACATCGACAGTTTTGGCACCGCAGAGATAATCGCGCTGGCTGAAGATAACAACCAAACTACCGTCAATGGAAATACCCTTTAACCGTTTAGGAATGGGGGCTTTCGGCCCATGACGCCAGATACTCGAAACGCTCCAAGGCGGCCCGCCAAGTTCATAGAAACAATTGTAAAGCTCGTGGTCATTTGGGATAGACATAACGGGGTATTCTGTCATAACATCGCGCAATTCGCTAATCAACGTTTGCATAAGCGGCCAACTTACCGAGTTCAACCCGCAATCATCGTAAAAAATCAAGCCTCTTCTGTCCACCAGATATTTTCGCAAAGCAACCTTTTCCGCCCGCGTGAGGTGAGCGTCCACCTGTGTAGGCATAATTTGGTCAAACCTCGCTTTATATTGCCGTACAAGCGATGGGTCATGTCCGGTCATGAAAACCAGCGGCATCTTCATCAAGTTCATATCCGTTAATTTGACAGCACCTCCCTCGACGTTTAAATCCGCCCGGATTTGGGTTTTTGCGTTAAGCCACTTGCTAAGTCCTATGACAGAAGTCGGGTCCGTCCACCAATCAGAGAGTCTATGTCTCAAGCGTGTAAATCGAAGCACGCCTTTGATATCCTTGCCCCTGCCGACAACCCTGCCACCAGGTTCGCCCCTTGGAAGCGGGGGAACGACTAAATTGCCCAATGACATATCAGTTGCAATATCCCGCAGAGAATCAGTCAAATTTGTAACGTCTGCGGTTTTTGTCATGGCAAGTCCGGGGCGGTTACCGCTGCCCGGATAGCCGCCTACGCCTTGTCCCTGCCCACCGCCAAAACTTCCGCGTCCGCCTCCTTGTCCACCGACGCTTCCTCCGGCCTGTGATTTACCACTTAGCGTACCGGTTCCCGTTGTCGTTGAGGGTGCAGATTTCCCTTCGGGGAGAGAGACATCGGAAACACCAGAAAATGATGCCGCTGTTGCTACCTTTGTAACGTTTTGAGCAGGAGTGGGTATCGCTGGATTTCCGGCGCTTCCGGTCAGATGTCGATTGGTGTATTCCATCACTGTCTGCCCCTTGACTGTGGATTTCACACTGGAAGAGAAAGTGAACTGTCGCGTGGAAGGCTCTTTGGCAACGCTAATCGGGAGGGATTCCTCTATCGGGACAATAGGTTTGGGCAGTACCCTGGGCTGGTATTCACGAATCCTCGGCTTACTTTTTGCCTGCTCATAAAATGTCATATCAATGATACGTTCGACACGCTCGTTGATGCCGAGAATGTAGAAAGCGAGTATCATGAAAATTATGCCGTGAACAATCAGCGAGATTAAAAATGACCTTCTCGTCTTTTTTTCAAACATTTAAAACACCTTCCTTTTTCAAGGTATCCATACGCATCAACTTAAGGGATATAGGGGGTAGCAGTAGTCCCTGACTACTGTTCGAGAACCGCTGAAGTCAGGGACTTCGACTACCCAGATGCGATAGTATCCAGCTTTAAGCTGATGCACATGCTTCCTTTTTCAAGGTATCTTCAGCAACAGTGGGAATTTTTCCGATTCCCTCTAATCGCCCAAAGACTTGCCAAATTAGATACGGGCCCGGTTCGCCATGCAAAGTGCCATCCATAAGCCCTGCGCCAACCTTAAGCGCCTCCTCGTAGGTGTCCAGCAAACGCCATTTGTTCGTCGGTACGCTACTGGAAAGCGCATTGCAGGAAAGCGGCGAACAACAATGTTGGTCGCTACCCGCGCCGACATCATATCCCAGCAACTCAAAGCCTGCTTGCTCTGGATGTTGATAGATGACATCAGGAATGCGCAGAACAGACTTTATATACTCTGAAGGTGGAACAACAAGGTTTGGTGGTTCCAAATAATCCGAATCTGCCGAATAACCCAGGATGCTAACCTGCGCCCTGACATCTTCGGGTAGTGCATTCAAAGCGTTTTCAGCTTCGACAGCAGTTGGGAATGCTCCAAAATAAGTATTCGGTGAGCGAGCATCCAGTCTTTCTGATATGCACGAACTGACACTACATATCCTCCCTTTAATTATCCGTAAATCATAGCCAATGAAAACAAATTCTGGCAATGTTTGGGGAGTCATGGGAATGTATCGCCTCCTTCATTTAACTTTTCACACAGCCTCTTAGTTGTCTCCTGTCGATTTGTTATTAAGCTGTTATTCTAACGATGACCGGTCAATTTGGCAAACACTGTCTGCCAAATTGGATAGGTACGGTGGAATTGACGGAAAAGGCGTTCATCGGGCTGTAGAGCGAAACGCCGTTTCGCACAACTTACCCGACAATTGTGCAGACACTGTCTGCGCAATTTGCATACCATCATCGGATTTTCGTGCGGAAAGCAAACAATGATTGGATTCCTGCGATGCTAAGAAAGCATTTCAGATGTTTTTCTCAAACCTATTTTGCACCTTATGGTATTTATTTCATCGGAAGATTGCACAATATGGGGCAAATGCACAAAAAGTAGCGGGCAAGAGGAACACAAAAGTCAGCGGGGTGTATTTTTGCATAACAATAACGTGCGGCAATAATTTAAATTCAAGGCAACTTTTTTGTTCAGGAAACAGCATATCCTGTATACTTTCGAATGTCTGGCGTTTTAAAACCCAACACTATTTTATCTTTTTTCCGCAGAATACCCCTTCTGAATCTATGATTCAGGAGGGGATGAATGCGGGTTAATAACGGAGCT
>CAZRLY010000018.1:0-32023 GCA_964601015.1 uncultured bacterium | reverse complement strand
GGGTAGTCTTGTGGACATACCCAACCTACGATTATATGCCCCTTCAAACCAAAATGGGACTAGGGCAAGCGGCATATTTTATTTCCCGGAAAGGTAGAATCATCATGGAACAGCATCGGTTACGAGCTATGGGCGTTGGAGATTTGTTGGATAGTACCATCAGTCTCTACCGCAATAATTTTTCCCTTTTTATTGGGATAGCAGCCGTATTGCATGTACCATTTACCATCCTCACAATGTGCCTCCGAATGGGCGTCGTCAGAGAGGTTGTGTTTTCGCCAATAATGAACCAGTATTTGCTAATAATTATTCAATACGGGATAGTTAATCCTCTGGTTACTGGTGCGTTGATATTCGCTATCGCCGAAGAATACCTCGGACGGAAAGCCACGATTGGGGACTCATTCGGACATGTTAGATACTGGTCAATTATCGGTGGTTCTTTGCTGATGGGTATCGTGATAGGTGGTATTATATTGCTTTCGGGGGGGATAGTGGCTCTTACCTCTGTGTTGGGCGCAGGGACAATCGGGATACTTCTCGCATTACCAGTGATAGGGCTTATAGCCTTCTTCGCAGTACGTTGGTCATTTTTTTGCCAAGCGATAATGGTCGAAAAATACACTGCATATCGTTCGCTGGCGAGAAGTTGGCGGCTTGTCGCTGGTACATGGTGGAGGGTAGCTGGCATACTTTTGCTGCTTCTTTTATTACAGTTTATCTTAATATACATTCCTCCAGGGTTGGTAGGTATTTCTTTGAAAAACGTATCCTGGAGCGTTGAAACAAAAATAATTATTTTGACTTTAGTAACACTCATTTTCACTGTCATTGCCATTCCACTATACATAATCGGTCAGACGCTGCTATATTTTGACCTACGGATTCGGAAAGAGGCTTTTGATATAGAAGTGATGGCTCAAAATCTTGGGAGGGAGAGTGCGGAAGAACCGATTTTTAGCCATGAATGAGGATGCGATATGAATTTCAACAGCCTTGATTTGCACGTCCACGCCGGGATTGAACGCCCAGTACCGATGGATGAATGGGTTGACGGATTAGTCCGTAACGGGCGTACGACGCTTGGATTAGTTGACCACTATGAGTTGTATCTGAAATCGGATGAAGATTATGCCAGCTATTTAGCCCGCAAGGGATTTCCGCGCTGGTACGCCAATGGCGTGGAAGGTTACCGGGCATTTTGTAACGAGGTGAGACAACAGGCAAAACACAAGTATATTACCGTGTTGTTGGGGTTGGAGGTATACCACGGCGATTTCCCCGATGTGCGGGAAGATTTTTTAGAAGGATTGGATTTCATCGGCTGTCACATCTCAAAGACAGAATCATTTGAGCCGTGGGGGGATTTTCTACTCAAGTCAGCAGAAAAACTCAGTCGTGTGGCACACGGAAATGGGATAATAGGTGTGTTGTTCCATCCGCTCAACCATAGCCTCTGGTTTCATCGACAAGGAATGACACCGCAACGCGGCTTAAATATCATTGAGCCGGCTAAGTTGGACGATTTTGCTGAGAAGATGGCAACGCTTGACATCTACGTGGAAATCAATTGGGGTTCAGATGCTAAAAACTTAAATCAGCCAGAATTTATTCGGGAATACATCCCGGTTGTTCAAGCGTTGAAGTCACAAGGTGTGCGTTTCTGGCTGGGCAGCGACGTTCATCACTCTTTTGATAGCGTATACGACATGAACCAGATGTGCGCTGTGTTGGATATTGGTGCTGATGATATCTGGATGCCAGCGTGTGCTCCTCCTCCCGGCGTTGATTTATGAAGGAGATTTCGATGCCAAACGAAAATGTATCACCTGAAGCATTGAAACATCTACTGTACGACTACTTTCGACAAAATGAATGCTTGCAGATTAGCAAAGCAGAACCCATATCGAAACAACTACAACATTTTGCAAATGATAAAGAGCTTAAAGTGGATGTTCCTGAAGATGAGATGATACTATTTACGAAACTATGGGATATGGTTATAAAACAGATAATCAAACCTAACCCTACTACTTCGGACGGCGGAGGTAATTCTCCCCAGGTTATCGGTGTCCGCCGCACAAAGTATGGTGAGAAAATCTTGCACGGCTTACTTCCTGAACGTGATTATCAGGATTATCTGAAATTAAAAAGATTGCGTTTTGGCTCTGTTCTACTAATAGCCATCAGTACTACTTTCCTGGTGAGCAGTATTCTTTGGTTAATTAGCGCTCTTGCCACACCACATGGTAACAACCTTTTAAAGTACGATTGGATTTCAGTTATATGTGCTACAATTTCGTATGCGTGTTTCGCTCCCGGGATAATATTGTTGAGTATTTGGGGGCTGGTACGTGAGAAGGTAGTTGGGAAGGTATTTGTGGTAACAGTTATTCTAATAGGAATTTTGGGAAGCGTTCTTAAAATCATTAAATCATTTGCTTACTGAGCAATTGATTCTAACCTTCCCGTTTAGCTCCTTCTACCTACGCCGAGCTTGTATCGGCGTTGCGGGTTTGGCTGTCCATGTCTGTAGTTTTGCCATCTCCACGACATTTGTTGCCTCAAAATCGGGGGCAAATAACCACCCACGAATCCGCATGTTTTTGAAATCTGCCCGGTGGACTATCGCAGGCTCATTGCTGCCCGATTCGAGGGTGATAGTATCCGCGTACGCTTCGCCGTTCGCTATTTTCCGTATCAATCCCGCGCCGGTTTTCAAGAAGTCGCCGGGTAGGATGTTGGCGTTCGCTACCTTAATGCGCGCCGGAATGCTGTGACGAAACGACACATCCCTGTCAACCTCTGAAGCCGCGTCAATGAACGATTTTGTAGGAACATCCGCTGGCGCGTCCGATATAGTATGTTTTTCTGTTGGCCCGATGGGGCGGCGAACCGGCATCGTATCAGGAAGCGTCTTATCTTGGTTGAAGTAATTCAACATGAACGCTACCATCCCAAAAATTTCAGCAGGCGAAAAATACATGCCATTTGCGGGGTAATAGGTCAATTCATCTCGTACAGCAGCAGCGAGCGTCAACGCCACGGGCGCATCCACCCAGATATTCTCCTCCTTGTATCTTTCGTATACGTCCCGATAGGCTACAACGGGAAAACCTTCTCCTGCCACAAATTCCAAAAATTTATCCAAATCCTTTATTATGTCGTCGATTTTTTTCCTGGAACGAATCGGCACAGGAATCCACTGTTCTCTGGGGGTGTTTTTCCCATCCCGGAAATTCAAACCGTCGCCAAACGCGGTGGCGAACAATCGACACGGGTGTGTAAACCATACAACATAACCGTCTTCACGGCTGTTGTACAAATCAAGAAATCGTTCCTTCAGCTTTGACAGTCTATCTTCCGTCTCAAAGAATCCTTCAAAGGCAGCATGGTATCCCAACAACAACTGATTGCAATACCATAGCGGTTTTCCGGGTTCGTATTCTACCGGCGCATCGCAGAAAAACGGCATCCCCAACAGTGACATCCCATAAGCTACCTGAGGGCCCCAACTGGCACCGGGCTTGCAGTGCGCAAATGGGCGTTGTCCAAATATATTTTCTACATCCTGAACGCCCGGGCCTTCTTCTAAAAGCAGGCGTTTCAGTCCTTCCTCCCAGTTTAATTCGTTGAGATATTCCGCATGGGTAGGGTGAATGGAATGCGTGTCAGAGTGGTAGTCTATTTCGTGACGTTGGAGCGCGTGGATAATATCCGTGCGGCGTCTATCTCGCAAAACCCGCGCTTTCTCACCTACAAGACAAAAAGCACCGCGCAATCCGTGTTTGCTCAAAAGTTCAGCCCACACCTTTGTAGCATCATCGGTAGGCGGGGATTGATATTCCTCTGTGTCAAACGAAAAGATTATTGAGTTCATTGAGACGGGGAAACCCATGGGATTGTTCCCCTTGGTTTCCCCCAACCCTCCTTCCAAAAGGGAATTTAGTCAATTTTTAATGGCTGCCCATATTTTTCAGCCGAGAATACCTGGTTTACTTCTTTTCGCGGACGTGCCGCTGGACTCGCATCCGGAACGCCTATGGGCGTCAACGCTACTACTCGCATCTCCTCTGGTATGTCCAGCAGTTCTTTTACTTTTTCCTCGCTGAACGCGCCTATCCAGCACGTACCGTATCCCAAGCTGGTAGCGGCAAGAATCATGTTCTGCATGGCAATTGACACATCAACCTCATACCATACTCTGCCAGTGCTACCCCTGCTGGCAGATGGCAGCCCGATTCCAGCTAAAATTACGTCAGCGTCAGCCATCCAATGCTGTCCGCTACAAGCTGACGCTACCTGTTTTTTCAGTTCCTTATCCTTCGTAACAACGAAATGCCACGGCTGACGATTTGCTGCGGAAGGTGCCTGCCGCCCCGCTTCAAGGATTTTGTCCAAATCAGCCTGCGGGATTTCATCAGTTTTGTATTTTCTTATACTCCTTCTTTCCATAATTGTTGTGATTGTGTCCATTTGGTTGCCTCCTTTACTGACGGCTTGTTCTGCCGTTGGTTACTAAATTCTCAGGGTGGCAGGGCTTCTAAGCTAATCTAAGAGCGTGTGTGAGAAGTTCCTTGAATGCCCACGTAGGTTGGGTTGAACGAAAGTGAAACCCAACAGGTGAATATCTGGTGTTTGTTGGGTTTCGTGCCTCAACCCAACCTACTTTTCACACAGCTTGCCGAACAAACCACTAAGAAATTCGCGACAATTTCCGCTGCCACTTTCACACCAAATTTTAACACACTTTCAGCTTCACGTCAACGTAAAAACGCAATGAGCAAATTAACTGAAGTAAAAAGAAAGCTAACCGGTCTAAAGTTAAAAAAGATTGAAAACGAGAAAACGAGAAACCTTTAGTTTTGGGTGCGCTGAACGCCCGAGTGAAGAGCCGTATCGAAACCAAAAGGTTTGTCTCCCCCAAAATAGAGATGAAAAACGGCAGAAGCGTTGCAGTATCGGCAAAGTCAATTCTTAGGACACCAGCAAAGGAGTGTTCCCAATGTCTAAATTATACAGAATGCTAATTGACCCAATTGCGTTGCATCTTCCCACTTGGTCGCTCTTTGTAATCTCGCTACCGGTGATTTTCACCATAGTATTTCTCTATTTTGTTAAGCGTTCTTCGCCGGTGCGATGGTTGAAGCACCACAGAATAACGACTTTTGATGTGCTGGAAGAGCAAATTAAAAAGCAGATGGCGGAAAATCCGCATTTGCGCCGTCCAAAAGTCGCAAAATCTTCGGGAAGACGGTCAATAAATCCCTTCACCATGTTCGATAGAGCGAGGCGTCCACTGCCTCAAGTACGCATCGGTGGCGGACAAACACTGGGGATGGAAGGTTTGGCTGAATCCATGCGCGAACACCAGGAACATCGAGAACGCATGAGACGAGAGCGGCGTAAAAAGTAGAGCGGAAACTAAGCATTCGCCCGTAGCAAAGCTACGGGCTTTTTTATTTTTGCTCTCCGGCATAGAATTTGCTGTCAAGTTAGAAAACAACAGATGTTAATGGAAAGGAACTGACTATTGATGAAAGCCGCTGTTTTTGAGAAGTCTGGCAAATTGAAGGTACATGATAAACCGATTCCGCAGTTAGAAGATGGTGATGTGTTGGTAAAGACTATGCTGTGTGGCATTTGCACTTCTGATTTGATGGCTCTTCGCGGCGAGATTACCGACTATTCTCCGCCTGTGGTGATGGGACACGAATTAGCAGGGATTGTAACGGAAAGCCGTCATGACACTGTTAAGGTGGGCGAAAAAATAACCGTAAAGCCGATGATTTCGTGCGGCAAATGTTATTATTGTCAAAACGATTTGGATAAATACTGTGCTGAGATTTACGGCATCGGACACGACATTGACGGTGGTTATGCGGAATATATCCGAGTGCCGAAACAAGCCATAGAAAACGGTTGTCTGCTCTCAGTTCCCGATGAGATGCCAGCGGAAGAATTGATGTTTCTTGAAGCGTTGGGATGTTGTCTTAATGCCATGCGGGAAACGATTTTTAAGGACATTGTGGCAATCTTAGGCGCGGGTTCTATCGGGTTGACTTTCGTAAAACTTGCCAAACTGAAAGGGTTACAAACCGTCGTCGTTGAGCCGCTGGAACACAGAAGAAAAATGGTTGAACAATTAGGTGCTGATTGCGTTACAGATGTGGACGAAATTCAGAAATTGATAGATTTTACAGGCGGCGGTGCGGATACCCTCATCCTTGCGACGAACAATGTAGATGCGCTTGATTTGATGTTTAAGCTCGCAAAACGCGGAGCTTGTCTCAACTTTTTCGGGCTATTCCCAAAAGGCAATGAGTTGAAACTCGAACTTGAAGATTTGCATTTCATGGGTTACAAAATTCTGGCGTCATGGGCTTTTTCCAGATGGAGTATGGATGAAGCGCGCAAAATGCTCGTCGAAAGCACTATCAACTTTGAAGGATTTTTGACACATCGTTTTCCGCTGGAAAGGGCAGTTGAAGCCTTTGAAAATGTCGCTAATGGGCATGGGATTAAGACTGCTTTGGTACCTTGAAGAAAGAAGACGAGAAGGTTTTATCCTTCCCCTTCTATACCTTTCCACAGAATATTTTGCTGCTAAAAAAACCGAGTTTTTCGGAAAAACTCGGTTTCTATTACCCCAATCTTTTTTGTGGATTGGTATAATTGCCCCATATCGTTTACTTTGGGTATTTTGGTTGCACATTTTGGGGCAATTCGTCTCTGTGTTGGGGAACAGCTACTATAACTCACTAAAATAGTCTCAGAGATTTTACAATAAGATATCCTATAATCAGTACTCCGCAAATGCTCCCGTTGGTGTGTCGTGCGATTGAGTGTGTTTGAGGACTACTGACAATTACCTTTTTAAACGATGTCAAGGAGGGAATATCATGAGGAAACTTTTTTTAATACTCCTTCTGCTGTTTGCTGCCGCTAATTTGTATGCTCAACAGAAGGCTAACATTGAAGTTACTGTTTACAATGAAGACCTAGCTCTCATCAAAGAGAAGCGTGAAGTAACGCTGGAAAAGGGAGTCAATAACATCCGACTATTCGACATTCCCGCTCGGATTGACCCAACTTCGGTAAGGTTCTTCTCACTAACTGACCTGATGGGTACTTTCGTAAAGGAGCAAAATTACGAATTTGACTTAGCGAGCGATGCTAGACTGCTGCATAAGTATCTGGATAAGCAGATAAAAGTCGTCACAAAAGATGGAGAGCGTTACGAAGGCACGCTCATAAGCGGAGTGAGGCAGTATGTCCAAAACAAATATGTCTACAACTATCGGACAAGAAGAAATGAGGCGAAACCTGAAATAAACTACTCCTACGGCAATCTCGTCGTAGCCGAAAACAAGGAAAAAGGACCCATTTTCATAGTCCAACTGAGTGACAATGTCAGGGAGATAACCCTGCCGAGTTTGCCTGCTGGTTTAGTTACCAAACCGACGTTGGCCTGGCAGGTTGTGTCGGAGAAGGCGGGAGTACACCAGTGCCAGCTTAACTATCTGACGAAGGGAATGAGCTGGAGAGCCGACTATACGGTTCTAATCAATGAGGATGACACCATGCTGGATTTGGGTGCCTGGGTTACCATAGACAACCATTGTGGCGCAACTTTCAAAGACGCCAGGGTTAAGTTGATGGCGGGAGACGTTGCTTTGGCTGACCAATATCAGCAGGGACGCCAAATCCGAACTTACGTCTACGGCAAAGGTGCGGAAGAACCGACGGCTGACACAAGGCAGGTGTTTGAGTACCATCTTTATTCGCTTGATGAAATCACCACGCTCAAGGACAACCAGACGAAGCAGATAAAACTGTTCAGGGTGGAAAAGGTACCGGTAAGCAAATTCTACGTCTATGATGGCGTACAGTTTACCAGAGATTATTACGACTACTACCACAGAAGAGACCAACGCGATTATGGCGTTCAAACGAATAAGAAGGTATTGGTTTATCTTAAATACGTCAACAGCAAAGAAAACGGGCTTGGAATGCCGCTTCCAAAGGGTAAAGTTCGTATGTACAAGAAGGATGAAGATGGCTCGTTAGAGTTCATCGGCGAGGACAAAATTGACCACACTCCTGCTAACGAGATTGTGCGATTGCGGGTTGGGCATGCCTTCGACATTGTCGGCGAAAGAAAACAACTTTCATTCGAGTGTATCAAGTCGGGGCATATCTACGATGAGAGCTTTGAAATAGCAGTCAGGAATCAGAAGAAAGAGGATGTGGAGGTCAAAATAGTGGAACACCTCTACCGATGGAGCGATTGGACAATAACGTTGAAAAGCGTCCCGTTTGTGAAAACCGATTCGCGTACCATAGAATTTGATGTCAAAATCCCAGCAGGCGGGGAGAATAAGGTCAACTACACGGTGAGGTATGAGTGGTGAAAGCGGAGTCTATCTGGAGCGCAATAATCAGCGTAGCGTATTATTGCACTCCAAGGCGTTTTTTAGTTGCGATATGAAACCCCGTAGGTCGAGTTTCCAAACTCGACTAAGGAGGAAACGCTATGTTTAGTAGAACAGCATTAGCAATCATATTTGTGAGCATTTTCACAATCTGCGCAGAGGGTGTTGAGTTGAAGCGAGTAGATGTTGCCGTCACAGCTTACAACGTTGACAGAGCAGTGATAAAAGATACCAGGCAGATTGTCCTTGCAAAGGGGGAAAACTGGGTGAAGTTTTCCGATGTCGCCGCGCTGATAGAACCTACCTCCGTACATCTTACCAGCGCGGGCGGAAAGGAATTTGAGATAGCCGAACAGAATTTCGATTATGATTTGGTGGGAGATGCGAAGCTATTGTACAAATATCTCAACGAGTATGTGGAGATTGTGGACAAGGACGGCAAAAAATATAAGGGAAAAGTATTAGCCGGCGCGCGGCGGAATATCGACCAAAAAGGCAACATCAACTATTCGTATACCAATATCGTCTTGGAAAACAAATCCGGTTCGCTTTCCATCGTATGCGCGTCGAGGATAGCCGATGTCTGTTTTCATAAGCTCCCGGAAGGGCTAATCACAAAACCGACGCTCAGTTGGAAGATTGTGTCAGCGGAGGCGGGAGAGAGGGCTTGTGAGATAGCCTACACGACAAAAGGGATGAATTGGCGCGCCGATTATATTCTCCTTCTGCGAAAAGGCGAGAATAAGGTGGATTTATCGGGCTTGGTCACAATAGACAACAGGACAGGCGCTACTTATGAAAATGCCAAATTAAAACTTGTGGCTGGTGATGTGCATGTAGTAGAAGAAAAAGCGAAGAGGTCAAATGCAGACAGTGTGGTTGCCTTCGCCAGCAGCAACCTAGAAGCCCGCAAACCACAATTCAAGGAGAAGGAATTCTTTGAATACCACCTCTATACCCTCCAACGGCGAGCAACTTTGAAAGATAACGAAACCAAGCAAATTGATTTTATCGACGCCAGAGATATAAACGTCAAGCGAATCTATGTATACGATGGTGCAGTATTTCCGAAACATTATGACGTTGCTGACCCTCTACACGGCACGGAGACGAACAAGAAAGTGGATGTCTATCTGGAATTTAAAAACAGCGAAGAGAATCATTTGGGAGTGCCACTGCCGGAGGGAAAAATGAGAATTAAAGAGATAGACGAATCCGGACAAGAGGAATATCTCGGCGAAGATACAATAGAACATACCCCCAAGGATGAAAAACTTCTCATCAAGGTGGGCGTGGCGTTTGACTTGATAGGCGAAAGAAAACAGACCGATTTTAAGCGAATTGACGCTCATACCATCGAGGAAACCTACGAAATCGCTGTGCGCAACCATAAAAAAGAGGATATAATGGTGCGGGTGGTAGAGCATTTATATCGCTATGCTGATTGGGAGATTATCGAAAGCTCTCATCCGTTTGTCAAGCTTGATTCAAAAACAATGGAGTTTCGAGTAAATATTCCTTTCGGCAAGCAGATTGTTGTTACATATCTTGTGAAATATATTCGATGAGTAGAACATGCTGCCTTGTTCGATTGTGAACGGGCAAGGCTCGGATGAAGCCTTGGTTTCGATACGGTTTGGTTTCGATACGACTCTCCACTTCGTTCCGAGTCTACTCAACCCAAGCCACTTCGTTCCGAGCCCGTTCTACATTTGGCTACAGGAGGGAAACATGATGAACAAAATTTTTAGGTTATTTGCTCTGATTATCTTTTCGTCTTTGCTATGTCCTCTTGACCTGTCGGCAGACCAAATCATTCCCGATAAGCCATACGCGCGCTTAGGGAAAGGTTACTTCGTGAGGGGAGGAGGGGATAGCTTGATAGCCTATTCCCCCGACGGCAAACTTTTAGCCGTGGCAAGCAGTATCGGCGTTTG
Organism: uncultured bacterium; assembly: GCA_964601015.1. Taxonomy (GTDB): domain Bacteria; phylum Poribacteria; class WGA-4E; order DTYX01; family CAZRLY01; genus CAZRLY01. Next base: position 21,651 of record CAZRLY010000018.1, on the reverse strand, counting down.
GCTATATGACGCTAACAGTCTGGCAGAGGTGGGCTTGCTGGAAGATACTTACGCCATTGACAGCGTCGCGTTCAGTCCAGACGGGAAAATGTTGGTTTCGGGGAATCGTTATGATAATGCCGTGCGTTTATGGGACGTGGCGATAAGAAAAGAGATAGCCGTTCTGAGAGGGCATACCAACTGGGTGACTTCTGTTGCATTCAGTCCAGATGGTCAGATTTTGGCTTCGGGAGGCTGGGACCAAACGGTGCGTTTATGGGATGTGGCAACAAGGAAGCAAATTGCTGTTCTGATAGGGCATACTGACACCGTGTATTCCGTTGCTTTCAGCACCGACGGGCGTATACTTGCTTCAGCAGGAGATTGGAAAGACAAAACGATACGCTTGTGGAATACTGTCACAAAAGAGCAAATTGCTATTCTCGAAGGGCATACGAGCTCAGTAGAATCCATAACGTTCAGTCCTGATAATCGAACACTCGCTTCAGGAAGCAGCGATAAAACGGTGCGCCTATGGAATGTGGTCACAAGAGAGCAAATCGCCATGCTGGAACATACTGACAGTGTAGTCTCCGTTGCGTTCAATCCTGATAATCAGATGCTTGCTTCGGGGAGTTATGATAACAGAATACATTTGTGGGATGTGGCGACAGAAGAGCCAATCAACGTCTTGGAGTGCGCTGGTCACATAGACAACATATACTCTGTATCGTTCAGTCCTGATGGTAAGTTGATTGCCACAGGAGGTGAAGACACTACAGTGCGCTTGTGGAATATGGCAACAAAAGAGCAAATGGCTATTCTCAAAGGACATACAGGTGCGGTAAACTCTGTGGCATTCAGTCCTGACTGTCAAACCTTAGCGTCGGGTGGCTATACGCCTCCGGAAGATATTGACCTAAGAGACTACACGGGGGAAGTGCGATTGTGGAATATTGCGTCCAGAGAACAAATCGCTGTTTTAAAACATGACAGTCCGGTGTATACCGTCGCATTTAGCCATGATAGGCAAATGCTCGCTACAGGAAGTGATGACGGCGTGTTCCTGTGGAACATGGAAACGCGTGAGGAAGCCGTCATCTTGGAAGAACACGCTGGCTTGACGTTCTCAGTTGCCTTCAGTAGAGATGGTAAAATGTTGGCTGCGGGCGGAGAGACAGTACGTTTGTGGAACGCCGCAACAGGGAAACGCATTGGTGCGCTGGAAGTTAGGATGGGAGCCGACATCGCATTTAGCCCCGATGGTAAGATGCTGGCTTTGGTAGGGGCTGCTCCTACATCCGGAGTGTTTTATTGGGAGGTACCGGATGGCAATCTCGAACGCACGACCGGAAGAGTGGAGCACAGTGGTAGTCTATATTCTGTGGCATTCAGCCCTGGTGGTGAAATATTCGCTTCGGGAGGTCAAGATAGGACAGTACGCTTGTGGGATGCTGTGACGAAGGAGAGAGTGGATATTCTGGAATATCTTTCTTATGTATATTCCTTGGATTTCAGCCCCGGCGGTGGAACGCTCGCGGCGGGAATCGCAAATGGCACAGTGGTGCTTTGGAATATGGGCCCTTACCATGTCAAACCGAGAGGAAAGAAAGTTTTGTCCTGGGGAGAGATGAAACGCACGGTGCTTTTGCCAAACTACCCCAATCCCTTTAATCCTGACACCTGGATTCCGTTTGTGTTAGCGGATAGCTCGGAACTCACACTACGGATATACGATTCCAAAGGGAACATAGTTCGTACAATTCCTTTGGGTGAGAAACCCGCAGGTACATACATCCAAAAGTCGAAAGCCATTTACTGGGACGGCAGAAACAATTTGGGGGAAAGGGTTGCAAGCGGAATGTACTTCTGCACGTTGCAAGCTGGTGAATATACGGACATGCGCCGGATGGCTGTCATGAAATAGCAACGTTCAAACGTTTAAGTATGCTCCAGGATATGAAACTTCGCGGTCAAAAAGGTTCGGTAATTTTCAAAAACAAACCTAACCTTTTGGGTGGCGCCAGTCCTTGACTGCCACCGCATCGGTCAGGGACCGTTGCTACCCGGAATGTAAAGTTTAATACTGAAAATTACCTAAGTCAAGGAGGATTTACAATGTCTATCAAAATCAAACATATATTCCCAATTTCCCTATTATTGATACTTGCCGCCATGACCAACGTATACGCCCAAGAATCTTCTCCAGCAGGGGGAGGTATGCTTTTGTTAGATGGTGAGCAGGCTTACGCGATGGTACCACCCCACAACGTTTTGTTGAAGGATTATCATGAAGGAATCAGCATTGATGGGTGGTTATACCTGGAGGAATATCCAGAGAAGGGCGAGACCTGGATGCTTCTTCACAAGCCGGGTGCCTACCAGATTGCTCTGCAGCATTCCTCTCCAGGGCACGTTTCCTTTAGGTTCGCGGCGGCCTGGAAAACGCAAAAGGGCAGGCATGGCAGTTGGATGGGAATACAGTTTCAAGTTCCATTGCAGCAATGGCTTTATTTTTACGGTATCATTGGCAAACAGAAACTGAATGAGTTTACCATATTCGATGGTGCCCCGGATGAGCCACTTATTATTGGAAGAAAGTTCGCGGAAAGCGACTTATTCGAGTTATTCGAGGACCCATTGATACCAATGAAATTGGAATATCACGCCTTTCATGGTGCTATTGATGAACTGAGAATTTCAAATGTCGCACGGGGGGGAGTGGGCGATATGCAAGTTTATTTGGGAACAGGCGCGGATGCTCCTCAGAATGTCCCTATACCAAAAAGACGTTTTCATCCGGATGAACACACTGTTGCTCTCTGGCACTTTAACGATAGGCGGACGGTATTTTCAGACGCATCCCAAAATGCACTGACGATGTCTGCCAAGAAAGGGGCATTCAATCCGATCGTTTTTTCCGTTCTTACAAAAGGAAAGGTAGTAACGACATGGGGAAGGTTCAAGACTCAGAAAAAATATTCGCATTAGCGAGATAGCAAAGGGGAGTTTGTTGTGAAAAGACATTATATTTGGATATTAGCAACATTAATGTTAATCAAGTTTTTGAGCATAGTTTCAATTAGCCTTGCAGAAGAGGGAAAATGGACCAAAAAAGCTGACATGCCAACCGCGAGATGGGGCTTGTCAACCTGCGCTGTGAATGGGAAGATTTATGCAATTGGTGGCTGGGTTGGAGATTCCGTGGCTGATTCAAAGCCTGTTGCGACAGTGGAAAAATACAATCCGGCGACGAATAAATGGGCGAGAAAAGCTGACATGCCAACCGCGAGAGGATGTATATCCGCCAGTGTAGTCAATGGAAAAATCTATGTCTTTGGCGGGCATTTCTTCGATACCGCTTCGAGGGTAGAAAAATATGACCCAAATACGAACAGATGGACGAAGAAAGCTGATATACCGACAAAAAGAACATATTTTTCCACCTGCGCAATGAGTGGGAAGATTTACGCCATTGGTGGGACTTTCGGTGGAAACGGAAAGACCAAAATGGTGGAAGAATATAATCCAGCCATAGATAAATGGAGGCGGAAGGCTGACATGCTCACTGAAAGGGCATATTTAGCGACCAGCGCGGTAAATGGGAAGATTTATGCAATTGGTGGTTGTATAACGGCACCCACCAGTGCAGTAGAAGAATTTGACCCAGCAACTAACACATGGACAAGAAAAAACCCCATGCCGAATGGAAGGTCAGCACTTTCCAGTAGTGTTGTGAATGGGAAGATATACGCAATTGGTGGTGATAAATTTCCTGGTCATCCGACGGAAGAGGAATATGACCCGGTTGCAGACAAATGGACAGCGATAGCCGATATGCCAACTTCAAGACGTTGGTTATCCACCAGCGTGGTGAACGGTAAGATTTACGCCATAGGCGGTTGTGCGGAGCAGGAGATTCTTGGAACAGTTGAGGTATATGACACCGGGTTTGATGTTGATGCGAAAGGTAAGCTCGCCACATCTTGGGGAAGATTGAAAGGACCGGAAGAATAAAAAATGAATTGACAAGAGAGAGTGCAAATGGTAACATTGTTGCTGGAAGGCGATGCTAAAGGAGAACTTGATACCACGGATTGGATGTAATTGTCCGCGTCTTTACATTAAAGACGCGGTATCAGTGAGCGAAAATGAACAAATTCAAAACATACCTCGAACTCATCCGTTATCCGCTGTTTGCGATTCCCATCGTGGCAACTTTGCCGGGGATTGTGTTGGCGAGCGATAAATTTACATGGCAGGCGCCTTTAGCCTTGTTGACATCGTTATTGGGCTATTGGGCGGGGATGATGAAAAACGACTATTTTCATCGGGAAAAGGACTCAATTGCAAACCCACATCGCCCGCTTCCCTCACAACGACTCACCCCGAGAGATGTGTTTATAACCGCCGGCGCAATTTACGTCATCTGTCTTGTGCTTGGATTTTTTTTGAATTACAAGGCAGGGCTGATGGTTGTCATCCTGATTATGATATCGCACTCCTACAACGCGTTGTTTAAAGAACGTGGAATCTTAGGCAGCATCAGTTTACCAGTAGGAATCGGACTTTTGAGCGTTTTTGGTGCGTTGGCGGTGAGCGGCGGAGTTCCCAAATTAGTCTGGTACGTGTTTTTCGCCACAACCCTGTACGACTCAGGTACGCACATCATCACAACCTTCAAGGACATTGAGCGGGACAAATCACTGGGCATCATAACAACGCCGTTACAGCTTGGTGTAAAACCTGCCTTAGCCCTCTCATTAACCGCCACCGTTGCGTCATTTGCTGTTGCTCTGCTTCCCTACTTCATCGGTGGTGTAAGCGGAAAATACGCGTTATGGGTGTTGTTCGCGCTGGTGGCAACTATGATTACACGCATCCCGTTGCTTATCCAACAAACAGAGAAAAATGGCTACTTCGCACTAAAAGGTTCGATGATTGGTTCAATCACCCTCTTTCCCAGTTTGATAGCTGTCAAGTTGCTGCTCTGGCAATCAGCTTTGATTATCCTGCCGTTGCTTGCAATAACCATAACCTTGCTTGAAATGGTCAAACAAGAGGTGTGAAAAAAAAAGATGAACGAAAAAATACAACAATCCATCCAACGTGGAATTGAACATCTGCTCAGTTTACAGCACGAAGACGGACATTTTGAGGGCAAGCTCTCTTCAAATACCTACCCCACTTGCGCTTACGGATTAGTTCAATTAGCTCTGGACAGTGCGCTCGATTCAAAATTGATAGAGTGGCTGTTGGCAAAGCAAAACGACGATGGGACATGGGGGTTGGATGCCGCACCCGGTTCGGATAGAGAAGCTACGCTTTTTGCTAAGTTAATTTTGAAGCAAGCCCAAACAACACAAAAAAGCATGCGAATTGATGACGCACTCAAAACATCCCCTGACATCCCACTGCATCTATTTCTCATCAAATATGCCTACGCGTGTTGTGGTGAAATTTCCTGGGGCGAGTTGTTAGCACCTAAGAGTATGGGTTACATTCTGAAATTAATGCAGCTTTTGAAACATATCCTTCCAACTTCGATTCTTTCCCGTCTCAAAGTTCCCACGCACATCGCCCCGCCTGTCGATATTTTTTTCACCTCAACTTTCCGGGATTTGTTCATCGCCGAACAATATACGCTTGTCCCCGTTTTAATCGTAATTGAACTGAATACCCAAAAACGCGCTGATAGAATCGAAGCACTGCTTACATGGCTCAAAAAACACAGGCTTTCGGATGGGAGTTGGTTTTGCGTAAACTATATCACAGCGCTTTCGGTTTTGGCGTTGATTGAAGCGCAAAAACACGGATATGGCAATGCTGAAAGCCATCAGATGATTGAGGAGGGTTTGCAGTGGCTTGAAAAGACGCGTCATCCCGACGGGGGATGTTCGGAGGCATTGAACCTAAATATTTGGGATACGGCTCTGAGCATAATAACCCTTTTGGATATGGGCGTCTCAAGGGATGACGATGTAATACGAAAGGCTTGCAACTGGCTGATAGAAAATCAAAATTGGGATGGTGGTTGGGCATTTTCCGGCTTGGTGAAGATAGAAGGTTATGTTAATCTGCCAAGCGATGCTGACGATTCCGCGCTTGCTACTTTAGCTTTGTTGAAATCCGGGCTTAGTGCTTCTCATGGCGCAGTTTCAAGAGGGTTGGATTGGTTGCGACAACACCAGGGCAAGGATGGTAGTTGGGGTACTTACGTGCTCGGCGCGGGGGATGTCGGTTGTGTGAGCATAACAGCGCACGCTATAGAGGCTTGCTTAATTGCGGAGGGGATGGAATATGAAAAAAGGCGGGCGGTTCTCTGGCTGAAAAAAAACATGAAAAAAGATGGATACTGGAGTGACTTGTGGCTCGCAAAAAACACCTACGGGACGGCGTGCGCGCTTTCCGCTTTGATAAAAGCAGGTGAGAGGGATTGTCCTGAAGTAGAGAAGGGAGTAAACTGGCTCCAGTACACACAAAATGCGGACGGCGGTTGGGGAGAGGATATGTTTGGAAATCCGACCAAAAGTACGGTAGAACAGACAGCCTGGAGTACCTGCGTTCTTCTGCTCGTCGATAAAAACAGCACGTCTGCTAAACGGGGAATCGAATTTCTGTTGAACGCCCAAAGAGAGGATGGAAGCTGGAAACCAAGCTGTGTGGGCATCTATTGGGAAGTTATCGGCGGCTACGTTGACCCAATTTATTCGGCGGTTTTTCCGTTGTTGGCTCTGCGGGAAGGGTGAGCATTGGAGCGTTTCCGATTAAGACTAAGGCGGTTTTTCAGACTCAGGTGTCTGCACTCTGGCTACCATATAGGACGGCATCGAGAGTGTTACAGATCTTGTAGTATTAATATTTGTTCTTGACATTACAACGCAAATCTGGTAAAATTTATGCTATGCTAAAAATAGCATCTGCTTCTGCTATCGGATAGCAGAAAATCTTGAAACATTGAAGGAGATTTGAAAATGAAGGCTTTGAGTTTTTCCCTAATCGTGATAGGTTTGGTATGTGTATTTGGTGTGGTGGCGATACGCGATAGTCAGGCCATGGAGTTAGACGAGTCTCTGGTGTTATATCTTCCATTTGATGGGAATGACCCGGAAGATATGTCTCAATATGGACATGATGTGGAACTCGTAGGTAATCCTGACCGCGTGGAAGGCAAATATGGCAATGCATACGAGGTAAGCGTTAGTAACTATGTCAAGGTTCCCATTACCGACACCTTGCAGTTGAGAGAGAAGTTTACGGTAGAATTCTGGGTGAAGAAAGGAAATGCACAGCCGGCAACCTGGAACTATATGGTAGCGGGTGGAACCCTCAAATGGGCGGTTATCCTCAACTCCGACCAGAAAGTCTACGTCTATTCGGAGGCTCCAGGCTGGAGTCATCGCTTAACCACCGACGAAGCTCTTCCGGAAGTTTGGACTCACGTTGCCATGCTCTATGATGTAGACGAAGTTGTGGAAGTCTACTTTGACGGGGAGCTTGCGGGTACTAGCGGGGTTAAACCTCTTCTTACAGGAGAGATAGATGGCTCTGTAATGGTTGGCGCGAGGCATCCTGGAAGTGAGTTCTTCGCCGGTACCATTGATGAAGTCGCCCTCTACAATCGGGTTCTGACTCAGGATGAGATAAAAAGAGACATGGAAGCCGTAGGAGGAGCCGCTGTTTCCCCCCTGGGCAAGTTGACCTCAACATGGGCTGAAATTAAGGAAAACTAAACATTAGTTTTGCGTTATTAAGGTGCTTAAAGGAGCATACGACAGTGACACAGCCTATCTGGGAGGGAAGAGCGGAAACTCAATCACAGCGGTGGCGCTGGGAGATTCTTATTCCATCGCTCTTATAAGTATTCCGTAGAAGCTACCCTATGTGGTAGCCATTTGTGCAAGCCCCGAACTGAATATCTCGGTTCGGGGCTTTTTTGGTGTTGGCGGTTCGGTATCAATTTGTTAAAATATCACCTGATATTTGTTGAGAAAGTGGCGAAACAGAGCTACACCGCTACGCATGGCGGGACAGAGAAACGCCGCTACGCATCGTTATGTAGTGGACTTCCTCCGTCCGTCCAATTAGGTGAAAATCTTGCTGGAAACCGTGTAATTTTTTCTTGATATTTCTCAGTTGTTATGTTACTGTACTTGTGCAAACATTTTGTGAGTTCTCGCAGGGCAAACTCGAAGCGAAGAGCTTTCGTTGCGTGAACTGGCAAAAAATCACAAATTTCGTCTGTTCGCAGACAACCCAATTACAAGGAGGAACCACAATGAAAATCAGAACTGTGGTAGCAACTTTACTCGCAGTTTCACTTTTCGCTCTGTTGCCAACAAGCGTAATTTACGCGCAGAAAGCAGGATTGGTATTACATCTTGCTTTTGATGATGGAAAAGGCGACAAAGCAGAAGATTCATCAGGCAATGGCAACGACGCCATCATCTATGGAAATGCAGAATGGGTTGAAGGAAAATTTGGCAAAGCCATTCTGTTTGATGGTGTGGACGACTATATGGAAGTACCGCTCAAGCCTTCAATTACTTTCAGCACAGGCGATTCATTGTCCGTCCAGGCATGGATAAAATCAGATGATTCGCCCACGCAAAATGATGGGATTTTAGGCAACTACAGAGATTCTACTGAAGCTCTCTGGATGCTCAGTATGTCCGGCGATAATGTCGCAGACAGAGGTAAGTGCGGGTTCAACGTTCGCGACGTTGGCAAAAATCATTCAGCGGGAGTTAAATCCCCCAACCCCCTAAATGATGGGCAATGGCACCATCTCGTTGGCATCCGCGACCAAACAGCAAAGAAAGTGCGTTTCTACCTTGATGGCGCGCTCATTGACGAGGTTGATGACCAAACTGAGGACATCAACAGCAAGCAGAGTATATGGATTGGTGAACATCTGCAAAGATACTATAAAGGTGTTATTGACGATGTAAAGATCTGGAATCGCCCCATAAGCGATACAGAAGTCACTAAATCCATGGCGGGACCAACTTCTGTTAATCCGTTGGGTAAACTTACCACTGCGTGGGGATACCTCAAAGAAACCAGGTAATTTTTGCCGTTTATGATTGACATAAAGTACCTGGCTCATGTCAAAAATTAATGCAAAGTCATGAGATAAACCGAGTTTCTCCCAGAAACTCGGTTTATTCTGCACCATTTCTTAACATGAGCCAATCTGCTACTCCGTTAAATTCCAACGTTATCCGAGCAATTCTTCTTCAATATACTTCTTCGCGTGCAAAACATAATCCCTTGCCGAAACACCCTCTTTTGACGATTCGATGATAATCCAACCATCGTATCCTGCGTCAAGAATTGCCTTCATCAACCGCTTTTGGTCTAAAATGCCCTCGCCGAGGAGCGCGCCTTTGTTTTCAGCCCCAATCGCACCGATGTGCAAATATCGGACGAGAGCAGCATGTTTTTCATACATCTCATACGGGGCAAAACCCGCGATAACCTGGTGCGCCGCATGAAAGCACAAGCCTACCAGCGATGTATCAAGATGTTCAAGAAGTCCGTCCACATCCTTAGGTGATTCTACCATACAGCCTGCATGCGGGTGTACGCATGCAGCAACGCCATATTTCTGGACAGCCTTGCCTATGCTATTCATCGTTTTGCCCAGTTGTTTGAAGTCGCCATCACTGAACCCGTCTGGCTTTTGTCCTTTAGATACGCCGCCATTGAGTATGATAAACGGCGAACCGACTTTGCCAAGAAATGCAGCGGCCGCTGACGCCTCTGACACTACGTCCTCCTCGCCCTCCGGAGAGATAAACTTCTCGCTTCCAAAATACGCTCCAGAGAGCTCGATGTTGTTATCCGCGAGAAACTGCTTGGCTGCGTTTTCCATTCCGTAGTAGGGCGCAAGATGCCCGGTAAATACCTCTATGCCCTCAATGCCTGCCGCGCCCATGCCCCTTACAGCATCTTCGGCGCTGCCTCCCCATACTCCAATTTGACAACCAACCTTCATTTTAACATCCTCCTAATACATTGTTACTTTAATTCTGACTGACAGATTTGTTCTGGATTTGCCAATCCAGAACGAGCGGTACTGGGTGCTCGCGGTGGATTGGTAAATCCAACGCAAAAACGTTCCGTTAGTTTCGTGCCTCACCCCACCATGCGTATCAAGTTAAGGAACCCAAACGCCTTGAACTCAAGTTCAGGCTGAAAGCTAAAGTCCACTCAAAGTGGACTAAAACCTAGTCCCAGTCGTCTTTGAGACGACTTCAGCTTTTAGCCTCGAATTGATTCGAAGGCTTTTTGAGCCAATTTGACCCCTTAAATTGATGTACATGCACTTATTTGCAACACTCTCTTTATCCTAAGCTATTCAGAACATTTGTCGTCACCCGTGTAATCAATTCGAGAAGTTCCTCCTCGCTCGTATTCACGCTTAGTTTCTTATCTGTTTGAAGCTCAAGCAGCGCAGAACATTGGTCACAGAGGCTGGATTTAACGCCCAGTTGTTCGCGCAATTGGATGAGTTTTTGTAAATCCTCGTCTCCAAGGGGATTGACGCGCCCAAGTGCTCTGGCCATCCAGTTGATATGCGCGTAATGTTCCATCGTTTCCATTTTGTAGTAGGTTGAGTAAACATCCGTTCCTACCGTAAGTGCGCCGTGATTTGCTAATAAGATGGCATCGCAGGTGTTGATGATGTCAGAGATTGATTCGACCAATTCCTCAGTGCCCGGTGTGCCGTATTCTGCAATCGGGATACAGCCCAATGAAATTATCATTTCAGGCAATATCATCTCATCTAATGGAATACCCGCTACGGCAAATGCTGTGCTGATAGGCGGGTGGGCGTGGACGATAGCTTTTACATCAGCGCGAAGTTCGTAGACTTTAAGATGAAATGGCAACTCGGACGAAGGACGGAGATAACCTTCTATCTGCTCTCCAGACATCGAAACCTTTATCAATTGGTCAGTAGCAAGAAATCCCTTGCTCATGCCTGTCGGCGTAACAAGCACCTCATCATCGGAAATGCGTATGCTGATATTGCCATCATTCGCCGCGACGTAACCTTTAGCGTGAACCCTTCTTCCAATTTCAACTATATCATGTCTATATTCTGTTTCGGTTTTCATTTTAGTCCCTTAATCTAATTGCGCCTTAACGTAAGCCAAAGTTTTTTCAGCGGCGCCGAGATTTTCTGCGATTACTTCTTCAGCGGTGCGTCCCAATTTTTCTATCTCATCAGGGTTTGCAAACAAAGTATGGAATGCGTCTGCCATTTCTTGAGCGTCTTTCACTAAGATACCAGCACCGCGATTTTGCAACAACATCGCTTCGTAAGAATTATGAATCGCCGGGCCGAATATCACAGGTTTTCGCATTGCCGCTGGTTCCATGACGTTATGGACACTACCGCGAAAACTGCCGCCTACGAATGTTATATCTCCCAGCAAATACAGTTTGGCTAACAACCCGACGGCATCTATCACAAGTACATCAACACCGCTTAAATCCGCATTCGGTTCCAAGGAAGATAGATGTGTACGCATAAAATTTGTCTGAGAAAGCAGTGCGTCAATCTCTGCGATTCGCTCCCGGGTGGGTTCGTGTGGGACGAGGATTAAACGCGGGGCAGGAGATGTCCATCGCTCACGAAGCAATTTGTAAGCGTCCAGCAAAACTTTTTCATCTTCGAGATAAGTGCTCCCAGCCACGATAATCGGCTTAGGTAAGGACTGTTGGCTGGGGAAAAATTCTTCGTCTATGGAGACGGATTTAGCGCGCTGATAAACCCTGTCAAAGCGCGTATCTCCCGTCACGCAAATGCGAGCATCTTTTGGACAGATTTGCCGAAACCGTTGCGCGTCAGATTCTGAGATAGCGCAGAAGGCAGCAATGTCATCGTGGACAGTTCTGAAAAATGGACGTGCAATGGGCAACAACCGTTTAGATTTCGCATGCAGCGTGCCGGCTATCAATACGATTCGGACACCGCGTTTAGCGGCTGCCCAAACCAAATTCGGCCAAATGTCAAATTTAGAGAACACCAAAACATCCGGCTGAATTAAATTCAGCATCCGTTCTGCATTGTTCAAGGTATCGAAGGGCAAATAGCAACAAGCATCGGCATCTGCGTACTTCTGCACGTTCGGATGTACCGATGGGGAAAAATAGGTCAAAACGATTTTCGCCTCGTCCTTTAATTCGGCAATCAGCGGTTTCGCCTGCTCAAATTCTCCCACCGAAGTAAAATGAAACCATACAGTATCTGGCAAATCGCGTACTCGCGCTAATTGTGCTTCAAGTGATTCAAACAGTCCCTTCCTCCCCGCTATGCCCTCTCTCACTTTTTCGTCAAAACACGCAGACGAGCGAAAGAACAAATACAAACTCGGCAATGCTATGTAGTTGTAAATGGCTTGCCAAAATCGTTTCATGATGTCTTATACCTGCATACCCGGATAAGATGCCGCCTTGCTGTTAGTTTTGACGAATAAACTTAACGTTCGGATAGCGGGGTAGCAGTAGTCCCTGACTACTGATGACTGCCACCGCATCGGTCAGGGACCGATGCTACCCGGAAGATAAACTTAATAATCAAAACTACCTAAAGTATACTTTAGTTGGATAGCTTTGTCAAGTCACATTTTTGTGTCAGGGATTCCGCTACAAAGGTGGAATCGACAAGGTAGGACATATCCTCAAAGATTGTCGCTAATTTATTTTGCCATTACTGAACCAAATTTGTCCTCTCTCGTCTAAAATCAAACCAGTCAAGAATATTTGGAGGAAATCAAAATGATACGGAAATTTTGTCTTATAAGCACAATTTTAGTTTTAATTTTTGCTCTGTTCACATCGTCCTTAGCGCAGGAAACCAAAAAGCCCGACTACGTGAAGGAGAAAGAAGAGGTTGTAAAGAAAGAAACCCGTAAGGAACAAGTTAAGAAGACTGATAGGTCAGAAAGAGCCATTGAAATTGAAAAACTGTCAGAACAGTTGAAAGAGATACAAGCTAAATTAGAACGAGTATCCACTGACAGCGATGAAGGGGAGAAACTGAAAGGGCAGATGAGGGAAATTCAGAAGAGAATCACTCAACTTAAGGCCAGAGGCGATAGGCGGCCTGAGGGACGGAACTTGGAAGCTCGCGTTAAAGAGTTGCGTCATGCCATAGAAAAAGACAAGAAGCAAATCGCTGAATTGAAAGAGACGCATCCTGATTCGCCAAAGCTGAAAGAACTTCAGCAGAGGATAGCGGAAAGGGGAAACACATTGGAGCGTTTAATCGCCCAAAGCGGAAGGGAACATGCTGAAGGAGTGCGCGGGCGCAGGGAGGAACAGACTCAACTAAAAAAAAGCCGAAACCTCATTACAGGCTGGGTTGTTAGTGGAACCGAAGACGACGTTACCGTTGAGATGATGGAAACCGGCAAAGTAATGGTACTCAGAGTACCGCTACGCCGGCGGGAAGATGGCAAATTGGCAAAGGTTGCTAACTTAGCGCGCACGGCAGCAAAACTTCAAAAGAACCAGCTAATATTGGCCAGATATCGCACGGGTGAGGAACACGGAGTTTACTTCCTGCGAAATGTTAAGCCCATCTCTTTTGCGCGTAGTGAAGGGCGCGAACAACCCCAGCTTATAGCGAAGATGGAATCTTTAGAACACCGCTTAGTCCGAATCGAGAAGGCTCTTAAAGAACTTCTTGGAAGTCAAAAACCCAAGGAGGACTAAAGAATGAGTTCTCAATCCGATAATTCAAAAGCCCTCCCTCCATCGGATAATCTTAGCCGCCGCCAATTTTTAAAGAAGGCAGGATTGGCGGCGGCTGGCGCTGCTGGAACTCTCATCGCTATGCGTAGCGGGCTTCCTCCCCTTTTCGCCGACGAAGAGGCACCAGTACGCATGGAATACCGCCGTTTAGGTAGAACAGGCTTGAAGGTGTCGGTGGTTGTAGCAGGAGAGATGCCTACGCCACTTCTTCACGAACGCGCCTTCGAACTTGGTGTCAACTACTGGCACAAGATGGGCAATTGGGCGCTGCCCGAGTTCTTCGCTAAGAAAGATAGAGATTCTTTTTACTGCGATATGGTAGTTGATACGCTCAACAAGGATGGAGCAATAGCGCAGTTTGAGTGGGGGCTGAAACATTCCGGCCTCAAAATGATTGATTTCATCAAGGTACACTCGCTATACAGGAAACCCGAAGATGTGAAGCGAGGCGAGGGGATATTTCAAGCCCTTGAATACCTGAAAAAGCAAGGCAAGGCGCGTTTTTTAGCTGTCGCCCAACATGGCAATACCGCTGAAGTTCTAACCGCCTGTATTGAGTCCGGGCATTTTGATGCCATTCAACCTAATTTCAACGTGCTTTCAAAAAAGAATATGCATGAGATGATAGCGCTTGCTAAAAAGCATGATGTGGGGGTTATATGCAAGAAGGTTATGGTGGGTGGAGAACGATTCTGGAAAAAACGCCCAGGCCTCAAGAAAAAAGTCGAGAAGTATTTGGTCTCAAAAAATACATTAGGTCAAGCTCTGCTGAAATGGGCACTTGCCGTACCCGGCGTCACTGCCGTCATCCCTCTTATAAGTAACCTAAAGCACTTAGAGGAGGACATTGCCGTTGGTCTCAGCGCAAAAAAGGCACCCAAGTCAGGAAGTTTACCCAACCAACGAGCGCTTGAGCTTTTCGCCGAAGCTCTGTCCGATGACTACTGCCGCTCCTGCGGAGAATGTATTTCCGCTTGCCCACGCCAAATAGCAGTCCCCGACATCCTTCGTTACGCTATGTATTACGTTGGCTATGCTCAAATTGACCATGCAAGGCAGATGTATCAAAATATTCCTTCATCTCAGGCTGCAAATGAGTGTGACGCTTGCGGTGTCTGTGAACCAGCATGCCCGAATGGTTTGCCTATAATTGGAAAGCTCCGCGAAGCACATGCTCTTTTGGCTTAGATTTCTGGTTCTTCCGCACTTTATTTAGTGCGGAAGAACCCTTTTCACACACCCTCTGAGGATGGTAAAAAAAATTAAAAAAGCTTATTTTTTTCTATTTTTTTCCTTGACAAAATTCCGATTTAGGGGTATAATTTAAACTCGTTTCCACAGAAGTTAAGGGCGGGTGGCTCAGGTGGCTAGAGCGACGGCCTTACAAGCCGTAGGTCACAGGTTCAAGTCCTGTCCCGCCTATGAAGGACCCGTAGTGTAGCCTGGCTTAACACATCGGCCTGTCGAGCCGAAGATCGCGGGTTCAAATCCCGTCGGGTCCGCCATATAGTTTTTCAAGAGAGCCACAGATTGACACTTCAATCTGTGGCTTTTTTATATATTCAGCAAGTCAGCAAGGAGGAATGATTCAATGTTGGACTTAAAATTTATCCGGGCAAATCCAGATGCGGTTAGGACGATGCTTACGCAACGGAATGTGGATGTGACACCGTTAGATGAGTTACTCGAATACGATGAAAAGTGGCGTGGAGTTTTAGTTCAAGCGGAAGAATTGAAGCACCGCCAGAACGTAGTCGGGAGAGAGATTTCGCAGTTGAAGAGGGAAAAGAAAGACGCTTCTGCGCTAATAGATGAAATGCAGGAGGTCAAAAATAAGATTAAAGAACTGGACACTGAAGCAAAATCTCATGAGGTTAAGATTGATGAAATTTTGCTAACTATTCCGAATATGCCGCATTCCAGTGTGCCTGAAGGTAAAGACGAGTCTGACAATGTTGTTATCAAACATTGGGGAGAAACACCTGAATTTGATTTTGAACCGAAACCCCACTGGGAACTTGTCGAAGCCCACGACATCGTAGACTTTCAACGTGCGTCGAAGATATCTGGTAGCAATTTCCCGATGTTCAAAGGTTTGGGTGCGAAACTTGAGCGTGCTTTGATAAATTTCATGCTGGATTTGCACATAGACAAACACGGTTATACCGAAATTTCTCCACCCTTCATTGTTAATCGCGACGCTATGACGGGAACTGGGCAGTTGCCTAAGATGGAATATGATATGTATTTCTGTGAGGTTGACGGCTATTTTCTCATTCCCACCGCGGAAGTTCCTGTGACGAATATCTTCAGGGAGGAAATACTTGACGGAGACGCACTGCCCATCTATTATACGTCGTATACTCCATGTTTCCGTCGAGAAGCCGGCGCTTATGGAAAAGAGACGCGCGGTTTGATTAGAGTACACCAGTTTGACAAAGTAGAGATGGTTAAATTTACCCCACCAGAAACGTCTTACGATGAACACGAAAAACTGCTCCAGAACGCTGAAGAAGTTTTGCAACTGCTCAATCTGCCGTATCGCGTGTTAAACCTCTGCACTGCTGACATCAGCTTCGCCGCCGCTAAATGCTACGACATCGAAGTCTGGGCAGCCTACGGAGGAAAGTATTTGGAAGTTTCGTCGTGCAGCAACTTCGAGGATTTCCAGGCGCGCCGAGCTAACATCCGATTCCGCCGCAACCGCAAAGCAAAACCTGAATTCGTCCACACACTCAATGCATCTGGATTAGCCCTTCCCAGAACCTTCATCGCCATCGTCGAAAACTATCAACAGGCAGATGGCAGTATCGTGATTCCCGAAGTCCTCCGCCCGTATATGGGAGGAATTGAAAAAATCGGATAAAACACAGAAGATTTTAGTGGCGCAAATCTTCGCCGCGCTGTACTACATTCTGTATAACTTAGACATTGAAAACACTCCTTTGCTGGTGTGCTAAAAATTGACTTTGCCGATACAGCAACCTTCTGCCGTTTTTCACCTCCATCTTGGGGGAACAGCCTTTCCCTCATGTGTGTTAATTTGACTTTGGTAGATTAAAAACAGAATTCAACTGTAGCCCAACTTTCTAAGTTGGCTTAATGAACACCGCCAAGATAGAATCTTGGGCTACATCCTATTTACCAAAGTCAAGTTAAGACTGTCCTCGTTTGGTGCCATTGTGAAGAATCCCTGCCAATGCTGAGACAATCGAAGTTTTTTCAGGGCGTAGAAGAGCGCGGCGAAATAGACCGTTTTGCCATGTCCGCTGAAGCCAATGGCGTTAGCAACCACAGGTGGGCATCTGCGGTATTTCTCCACATATAATGCTGGCACACGCTGCCTGCAATCAGGATTAGGGCAGATGCTTTCTCGTTTGAATCTCACTTTTGCAAGACAAAATGGACAAAACACGGTTCACCTCCAGCGACGATAATTATGATGCTCTAAAGCTTGAAAAAACGCTTTACGCGGTGCTTTGCGTTAGTTTGAGAACATAAAGTTTATCGCCAAATCGAATTCCATTCCCCTTTACAAAAAGCGGGGAAGGTTCTTTAAAAATCAATTGTCCGTCCTGAATGGCGACATCCAACTCTATGACTTCCCGGGGCTGTTCTTCGTCAATTGCTGCCAGAGCAGTAAAAAACTCATCAGGCGAAAGGGCATGAAAATGTTCTCCCATCATAGAATTGAGCAAGTTCTCAAACTCTTCCTTTGTCAAATCAGCAAAGGTTTTGTCGTTCATTGTCTTAACCTCCCCTTTTCTGTTTGGTTCGGATTTTCGTTTTCCAAAGTGCGTACTCAACAATTACCAGCCTTTGTTCCCTCACCAAAATTTCACCGGCGATAGGAAACACGTCAAAGGCAAGTTCCAGCGTCGTAGGTACCGTTTCACCATTTATCTTGTTCCATGCCGACTTCTTCATTATGACAACGCGCAAATATCGCCTCCTCCATTTATCAAAGAGACTGGTAATGTAAAAAGCATGTTTCAGGGGGAAACTACGAGTTACATGGAGAAAATAGGTGGATGACTTAATGTCTCCCTCCATCCCGTCAACTATCAAATCCCAATCTGAAAAGCGTTCCGCGGGTGAAAGTAAATCGTGCGCTTGAAATTGAATCCCTTCTTTCTCCAAATCCCGAAAAATCGCCACCTCGGTGATATAGCCTTTGGCAAAAGCACCCCACCAATAAGTGCAGAAAGCAAGCAAAAGCTTTTCCCCTACCCTCAATGGTTCACGCAATCCTTTTTCTTCCAAATCTGCTATTGCCTGCGACATCATAGCAGAAGCAAGTTTTGCACCTTCACTTTCGATATTTTCTTCCATGTTCAATAAGTTGGTGATTAGTCGGGTAGCATATTTTTGCTCGATTTCCTCTTCGTAGAACCTTCTAAAGGTTAGCCTCCGTTCTTGGTGCATCACAATACAAGAGGAAAGCCTATCAAATCCTGTTAATGCTTCACTCCATTCGGCTTTCGAGAGGGTGCGAGAACTTCGCAGGTATTTTAGGACAACTCTTTGGTAGACTTCCGTAAATTGCGGATGAAGGCTGATTTCAAACTCTACCATAACTTTTCACCCATTCCCCTCTTTTGACACTTTTTGGATACAAATTGAATTCTTAACTGAGAGTCAAGAGCATCAGCGACATTTTGTAGTTTTTTTATGGAATAGTTTCCATTGTTGAGACTTTCAAGTTTAGCTACTTCGGATGTAGGCACACCCAGTTTGTTGGCTAAATCTTCTTGAGTCATGCCGAGTTCCTCTCTCCTACCTATTATGCCAGATACAATGTCGTAGGTAGACTGTAGTTTGTCATATTCTTCTTTAACTTTTGGATTAGATAACAATTCCTGCCTTAGTTTGCTCCACATCATTTTTATTCACCACTTCTCCCAACAATGTATGCGAAGTTGCGTCTGTTACCTTCACCCATACAAGCTGCCCCGTTTTTGCGCTGTTTGTAGGGAAAACCGTTGTCTTAAAACCATCCGTTTTACCGAACAGTTGATGTTCTTTGCGTTTGGATTCGCCTTCCACTAAAACCTCGACAGTTTTTCCGATGAAGGTTTGGTTAATTTCCAATGAGATACGTTCTTGAAGTTCAATGATTGCCGTAAGTCGTCTGGATTTTTCTTCAGGTGGGACATCGTCGGCGAGTTTTCTGTGGGCGATTGTGCCTGTGCGTGGGGAGTATTTGAACATGAAAGCGGAATCGAAACGTACCCTTGTCATCATGTCATAAGTTGCCTGAAAATCCTCGTCGGTTTCGCCGCAAAATCCGACTATCACATCCGTGCCGATTGCTAAATTGGGTATTTTCGAGCGCATCTTTTCGACCAATTGTAAGTATTCTTCAGTTGTGTAATTCCGCCTCATCACGTTGAGAACTTTCGTTGAACCGGATTGTAACGGGAGGTGGATATGTTTGCAGACTTTGTCGCAATGTGCCATCGTATCTATCATTTTGTCGGTAACGTCAATGGGATGTGGCGAGGTGAAACGTATCCGCTCTATGTTGTCGACTTCATTGACTGCCATCAACAAATCTGCAAAATCGCATCCGTCGTGGTGATACGAGTTCACCGTCTGCCCCAATAATACAACCTCTTTGTAACCCTCGTCAGCCATTTTTTTCACTTCGTTGATGAGCATGTGCAATGGCAGGCTGCGTTCTCGTCCTCTGACGAAGGGGACGATGCAAAATGTACACATCTTATCGCATCCGCGCATTATAGGCAACCAGCCCCTAATACCCTCTTCTCGAAACGGTTCAATATCGGCGTAATGTTCCTTTTTGTCCAATTTCAGGGCAAAAAACGGAGAGGTAGACATGGCGTTTTCGATAGCGGCGGGCAAATTACGGTAGGAATCCGGTCCCATTACGATGTCCACGTAAGGAGCGGCTTCGATGAGTTTTTCTTTGAGATGTTGCGCCATGCAACCACAAACGCCAAGTATTAAATCCGGGCGTTTCAGTTTATACCTATTCAAATCCGCTAAATGCCCAAGAACTCGACTTTCTGCATGTTCCCTGACTGCGCAGGTGTTGACTAAAATAACATCGGCATCCTTGAGGCTGTCCGCCTTCTGGTAGCCGTGGTACACCAAAATTCCAGCCATCAATTCAGAATCGCTCAAATTCATCTGACAACCGTAGGTTTCTATGTAAAACTTTTTTTGTTCAGACATTTTTTACGTGAAGAGACAACCACACAGGGTTGCCGCTACAGCCGATTGTCGGGTAGGTTTGCACCATACCCGACCTACAGCTATTGAAAAAACCTACTTCTTTCCAATCGACAATCTTCAATCGACAATCTTCAATTTTTTTTGGTCAGGGAAAAATTATCGCCATTGCGAATTGGAATAAAACATAAAAGATTGCGGAGACTACAGGGGTTAGCACCCATCCTATCAGAATGAACATGAGCATTGTCCTGTTTATAGTTCTCATCCTTGATATTAATCCTATCCCTGCCACTGCGCCGACGACTGCTTGCGAGGTGGAAACGGGAACGCCAATTTGAGTGTAAATGTGTACGGTTATTGCCTCTGCCATGATGACAACCAACGCAGAAAATGGGTCAAGAGGGGTTATCTTGCTGCCGACTGTGTTCATCACGCGCTTTGAAAAAGTAACTGAACCTACGACAATCGAAAGCCCGCCTAAAACCACGCCGGTTTTGGCACTCACAAGCGAAGCCCCTACAAAAGCACCAACAACATTTGCCACATTATTTGCCCCCAATGCGTATGCCCCGTAACATCCAACAACTATCAAACCCAACTTCATTAGGACTGTGAAAGCTGGCAAAGTCTTTATCCTGTCGCTCACCAAGAACGAGAGCAGGGAATACAAAAGGCAGCATATAACAAGCGCGCCCAAAGGTGTGGTAATCCAACAGATGAGCAACTTCGACAACTTACTTAGAGGAAGTGCCCCAATTCCGCCAGAATATAAGGCGACACCGCTTACTGCTCCGATTATGGAATGCGAGGTTGATGCAGGCAGACTTAAAAAGGTCAATATGGTAACGGTAGTTGCGGCGGCTAAAGTAGCCAAAAAGGCTTCTTCTATCGAAAGCGTAGTAAAACGCCCCACCGTATCTAAGCATTTCGTCCCTTCGATTAACGCACCAAGGAGTACAAAAACAGCAGTAAGGCTCACAGCCACGCGGTAACTTATGAGCCTTGTAGTTACCCCCGTACCGAATATATTAGCAGTGTCGTTTGCCCCGAGCGCCCACCCTAAATAGACAGCGGAAAGCAAAAATAACATTATATTTTCCTTACTAAAGCGATGCTCCTTACTTTATCAGAGGCGTTTTCAGAAGCATCTGAAACGTGTCCGAGCTTCAACACCAAATCTCGCAAGTGCATCTTGTGCGCTAAATCCATCTCCGTAGCGAATATCTCCGTTATCAACTTATCCTGAAGATTATCTATCTCTTTTTCATATTCTTTAACCTTCCTTGCGAGCGCAAACGCCTCATCCATATCTTCGTACAAAAGAAAACAGGATTGTTTGAAGTTAAAATACGATTCGCACGTCCTTTCGGCGATTTCTTTGAAGGTATCATGCCAGCGCTCCGGGATTGAAGGTTTTTCCATGAAGAGAAAATCGGTAATCCTCTCAGCATCGTCTACCACGTCATCCACTAACTCCATTAGAGCCAAAAGGTCAGCTCGTAATAGCGGCAAATACGCACCGCCATAGAGCTTCGTCTCCGCTTCCCTTTTGATTGCATCGGCTTGACTTTCTATATCTCTTATCCTCAAGGCTTTCTCGGAAAAGAGAGTTGAGTTTGAATCCAAATATGCGAAAACAGCTTCTTTTAACTCCTCTACCCCCTGCTCTACTTTCTCAACATGTTCTTTTATCCGTTCTTGAAC
>CAZRLY010000017.1:0-33211 GCA_964601015.1 uncultured bacterium | reverse complement strand
AAGAGCAGAGGCTAAAGGAAGAGGTAAAACGCAAACATAAACTTGACCGGGTAGCTTCCCATACGCCAGAACAACACAAACTGCTTGAGGATGCAACACAGGAGGCGGCTAAAAGATTATCCGTTTACTCCTGGAATGGCACGTTGTGGAAGCGTCTTGAATCCGCATTTGTAACAGGATTGGATGGAACATTCACATTACAAAATTATGTTTCCCCTTCCACTGCTCAAAATGCTGATTCTCAGTCCCTTACCATCTACAACATCGAAATTGACCCAAGTCTAACACCTACCGGGCAATGGGTAGTTCTGTTCTTGGACGATACAAGATACGAAGTACACCTCCAGAAGGACGGTGACGACTCACCGAAACCACTTGGAAGCGCTGGCAATGTGGGGAATACTTATCGAGACGAATCGGTAGGATTGAAACTGGACATACCCATAAAATACGATACAGCCGGCAGAAGGTTGAATTTTGAATATGGGGATGTATTTACCTTCATAACCTTCACAAACGCCGCAGGCGACGTTGAAGTTGGCAATGTCCGAAATTCCAACTACGGTACTGGCACAGCCCTGATAGGTGTTCTGCCAGTGAACGAAACTGTAAAATTTGAGGCGGGGAACTGGCTTATCTTCTTCACCGATTCTGAAACTTATCAACTCCGCGATGGGAAAAATCAAATCGTCTATTACAATCACGGTTTCCCTGTTGTCGGTTACGTCAACAAGGAGATGTTGTTGCCACATTATGGAATTTCAATAACCGTCAACGCTGGAGACAAACCCTTCCAATTTGGTGATAAAATTAAATACAGTACAGCGAAGGTAGGAATTGTAGAAACACAAATTGACCGACTCGGCACGTTCGCGTTGATGAAAAATAACGACATAAAACCGCCCGCGGTAAGGCTCTGGGCGGATGGTAACATGCCGCAAAGCGGAACAGTCATTCCGCCGCGTCCCGAAATTTCCATACTTATAGAGGATGTAAACGGAGTGGATATGGATACCTTCAAGTTTGAAATGAACATGGATGATGGGGCGTTTAACAAGGTTGAAGAATATGTAGTCGGCAAGCAGTTCTTCTCCGTTCCAATACGCTATAACCCCATCCTCTATATCGGCAAATATGCTTATCGCATCTCCGTGCTTGACATAAACGGCAATCCAGCCAGAATGGGAGATAACGAATATGTGGAGTTTATCTTCTATGTCGAGGAACAACCTGATTTGACTCCGCCCGATATTCAAATAAAAGCCAATGGGAAACCCTTCGCTGATGGAGATGTCCTTAATGAACAGCCCACGTTCGAGATTACCATAACAGATGAACATGGCATAAACCCAGACAGCATCATATTGGTGTTCTCTCGAATGTCTGATGAACTTGAAAAGGTCAAAAGGGGAAGTTACAAATTCAATTTCAACCGAACCTATCCCACAAACGCCAGCATCGGTTACGCGCCTGACTTACCCAATGGCACCTATTCAATCCAATTAGAGGTTGAAGATACCAGCAAAAATAAAAGCTACCTTGGCGATACGAAACCATTAAACTTCACCCTCGAAGAACCCGTGAAAATCGAAAGAATCATCAACGCTCCTAATCCCTTTAAAAAAAATACCGTCTTTACTTATGTACTCAGTCAAGAGCCCGATGACGTAACGGTCAAAATCTACACACTGTCAGGCAGGCTGATAAAAACTATTCAAAATGCTTCCGCGCGTCGCAATTACAATGAACAATATTGGGACGCGAGCGATGAAAACGGCAAACGTATAGCCAACGGCATATACATCTATAAAATTATCGTTAAAACCCAAGGGAAGAAAATTGAGGAATGGAGAAAATTGGCGGTGTTGCGGTAATTGATGATTGGCGAGCGAACATTGGACTCTTAGATTTCAATCTTCAATCTTCAATCTTCAATCTTCAATGGCAAGATGAACATGCAAAATCGAATAGGTGAACTAAAATCCTACGTCCGTTCCCATATCAAGGAAGAACTTGCCCGTGAGGCTGGCGATGTAACTCCAGAATACCTGTGGAACCTGCGCGGCAAGCTGAATGTAGTGCGTTACTACTGTCGTAAAAATGCTGAGATTCCGACGAACATCGAAAAACAAGTTGAATTTATTCTGGATATGAGCGCTAACTTTTGGAAAATGTTGTCTGATAATGAAGACAACTTGCAGGATATCAAGGATATAACAAAAGTTCGCTTGTTGGATGCCGAAGCCGAAGCAGTCGCAGAGGTAGAAGAAATAATATCCGGTGAGGAATCGCTGAGAGACATCATGATATGGGGAGTTTCTCTCCTGCTCCTCTGGCAGGCAGACACGCTGTGGGTTAATACGGCAAAGAGAGAACGAATCGCTCTGGTAAAAAACTATTTGCTGGAATTGCAGGATTTACTATGGCGTTTTATCGAATCCCAAAATTCCGAAGAGCTATCCTTGGAAAAAGCCCGTCAAATGGGTACGCGCGTGGACAAATTTCTTTTGCTAATCTCCAGCAACGAATTGCCACCCAATGTTCAGGTGGCTATATTAATTCAAATATATACGGCACTGTTTAAGTTGCAGGTGGAAAATCTCATTGAAAGTCTGGATAAGGTCAACTACCCCTCCTGATTCTGTGAATCAGGAGGGGCTTGCGGAGGTAATTCGCAAGCCCTAAGTTAGACCGGCCCCCTTCATCTACGAGGTGAAGGAGAAGTTACCCGTTGTATCACACCCTGGAATGTGAAAAACCGCTTCGCCCCTTCGGGCTTCCAGTTCCGAACCATAAGGACACGGCTCTGTGGCTTATTCGTAAACAGTTCTATGAGGGTAGGAACAGTCGCGGTCAGTTTGGTTGCTGAAACAACCGTCACGTTGGTAGCGGCGAAACCGCCTATTTTGACCGTCGTTCCATCAATAAAGCCGAGCATGAAGCCCTCGCCAGTGAGCATTACCTTAGTGCCTGTAAAACCACCCTGTGGTGCCACGCCTACAATCGTCGGTTTTTTTGACATATCCAACGGAAAAATATCGCTCTCTCCAAATCCTACCTCGGCAGTTGCCATAGAATTTATGAAAAACGCCATTCCAATAGTTAGCCCTAAAATGATATGTATTTTCTTTCGCATCCTGTTTTCCTCCTGATAACCTAAGGTTCATTGTAATCGTAGCACATTTTGGAGTGCAACGATTTTTGCTTTGCAATAACTGAGTCATTGTAATCCATATCGAAATATCGACGACTACCTAACCCTGTAAGGGGTGAAATGTTTATAGTTGAACGTCAATCAAGCAAGCAAAACTCCGTAGGAGTGGTATGTTATTATCTGAGCTTCATGACTCAACCCAATCAAAAACATATTTTCCGTCGTATTCTACGTTAAATTTCTTCAGTACCTCCAAGTATTCTTCTTTGAAGGTTTTCTTGGCATGGTGTTTCTCTTGGTTCTGAATGTATTTTACAACAGCGTCAATTTGCGAATGCCCGTGTGAAAACGCGCCAAAACCCTCCTGCCAATTGAATTTGCCCATAACCCATCTCTTTTTTGTTATGAATGTTGATGAATTGTTCTTAATATCTCGCACTAAATCAGATAATGCCATGCCCGGTTTCATGCCAATGAAAATATGTAAGTGGTCAAGCATACTGTTAATAGCTATCAATTTCTGCTTCTTGTTCCGAATGATGCCGGTAGGGAATGTTGAATTTTTGGAGTGATTGACCGGTACGATGCTGGTGGTTTTTATAAATCTACCAAAACCAACACCGAAACTTTAGTCGTTGCCTTCAGACCATTGACCTGGTTTTGCACACGCTCATATATCCCCATTTGTAAATAGTATATCACTTTGCGCGAAACATTACAAGACAAAATGACAAATTACGACATAGGGGTTGCCTGTAGCGAAACAGTCGGGGAATGCAACCCCCTTCCATCACGAAGTGCTCTTTTCTCTATGTCCCAGTTTTTGTGTTCCAGTGAGCGGGACGGAGAGCGTCAAGGACGGGACGGAGGGCGTCACATATTCATGATTATCCTAATGATTCTCCCCAATCCAGTAGCGACGTCCTCCGTCTCGTCAAACCAAAATTGACAGAGCAGTGGTACCTTGTCAAGGATGAATTGGCTGATTCTCTTTTGGAGTGCAATGACTGAGTCATTGCACTCCAAACTTGGTACTACCTACCGCATCTTCAACTCGTAGCATTTGCGAGACAGTTCGACAAGTTCGGCAAAGCCCCATGTTCCCCGGTCTGTTAGGCGGTGGGCTAAATTCAAAGGAATTGCTTCAAGCCCCAGATAAGCCCCACTGATAGCTCCAGCCATAGCAGCGGTTGTATCCACATCTCCACCTACGGCAATCGCAGTACAGATGGTTTCCCAATAATCCTCAGGCGTCCTCAAGAATGAATACAAACTCCACAGGACGCTCCCTGTAACAAAAGGCGATATACCTTGCCACCCATCCGAATAACCGTGGGGTTTGCCTGCTCTGGAAATAAAAGTCACCGCCTCGTCGGGAGGCAATGATACCCACTCCGTCAGTTGTCGAATATAAGAGGCTACTGACGGTTCAATCGTTTGTGTCCACTCGCTGAGTTGGGATAAGAATTGATGTGTTTCGATTGATGTGCTCTGAAGAGCCAATGCCACAGCGCCGGCGATGGCAACTGCACCGGCTGAACACCGTTTGTCCTTGTGGGTAATACGCCCTTGGTTGTGCGCCGCTTGAACAAGCTGTTGTGGGGCATCAAAGAACAACAACCCTATCGGCCCCGCTCGCATAGCACTACCGTTACCAGCGGACGGAGGAGGAGTGCCTGACTCCTCCCAGGACACGCCCCGCGCCAGCCGCAATGCTGCTTCTTCAGTGGACAGTCCGCGACCAACAATTCGTCCCTCTGTGAAGATGGCAGCGATACGATTGGCGTAATCACACGGCTCAAACTGTTTGCACGAAACATAACTCTGTAGGAGTTCGCGGGCAAGTTGCGAGTCGTCTGTGTATTGCCCGAATGAAAAAGGGCCGCGAGCGTGTTCTGGCACATGCCCTGCCTTTAGCATCTCGTTGACGTATTGCTTGCAGAGAGCGGGCGGATAGCCTTCCACCGGAAATCCTAACGAATCCCCTAAACACTGCCCTATCAAACAGCCGCTAAATTGTTCTTTACGGGGTATGTTCATTGCTCCAACAGTCCTTTCAAATATTCGAGGCTGCGGATGGCTTGCGCTTCCGTGGCGCACTCGACCGAAATGGTGCCGGAAAAGTTGTTGTCGCGCAAGACTCTGACGACTCCTTCAAAATCAATGACTCCCTCTCCAACTGCTATGCCTAACGGAGTGCTGGTAACTTTTCCACGTTCCGCTTCTGCCTGTTCTCGCGGGATGTCTTTGGCATGGAGGTGTACTACCCTATCAACCAGTGATTTAAGCATCTTGACAGGGGCATTGCCAGCCAAAAAAGCGTTGCCTGTGTCGAAATTAACCTTCAACCAGTTCGGGTTGCCCATGTCTAAGATGCGTTCTATGTATTCGGCTTTGGTGGTAAGAATGCCGTGAGGTTCAATTCCAAGCATGACGCCGTTTTTTTCACATGCTTCGAGAATGGGACGCAGATTCATCTCCATTTGGCGTAATCCTTCTTCAGGCGTCATCCACTCCGGCATCTGCCCTTCGTTGGTATTGACTACGGGGGCGTTTAGAGCCTTCGCCCATTCTATGGCAGGAATCAAACAAATCGGCCCAAAATCGGATGAGAAAAGCTGACTATGACTGCTGAACCCCGATAATTTTAAACTTAGTCGTTGAAATTTAGCACGTACATCCTCAACAGAATCTTCTGTCGTATCAATGTGATGGTATTCGCGGTATGAAGTAATTGTCAAATGCGTATTTATCTTTTTGCGAAAAGAGGTAAATACGAACGGCTCAACTGTATCGTAACCGCATCGCTTTGCCGCAAGAAGAGCCTCGTCAAAATTTTTGCCAGCGTGTCGGATAAATTCTAAGTTGATGCCAATTTGAATGTCGTCCATGAACTTTGTTTTCCTTTCTATTGAACTTTTTGAGATGCAAATGCCAAACCAGGTTGAGTAGCGAAGACCAAGCATACCCCATCGCTCACTTGGTTTCGATACGGTTCTTCATTCCATTCAGAACCTACTCAACCGGCGTTCGCTTCGTTAAATTGATACGCATGATCCAATTCTATTCCAGAATCTTTCCTGTTTCTTCAGGCTGGGACGGATTTGAACCAGGTTGCAGCCACTTTTTTAACCAGTAAACTATCCATGAGTGGAACGGTTCATCCACCGTATGTGTGGCGTTGAACAGCCGGTAATCGAATCTATCGGTGGCGTTATAGAGTTCGTAGACGTGGGATGCTACTTCTACGCACTTTCTAAGTCCCGGCTGCGGCCACCAATTGTCCGTGCGGTTTGTGAGAAAAAGGAAAGGTTTAGGCGCGTAACTTGCGTAGATGTGCTGGATGTCTCCGTGTTTGAGTATGCTGGGAAAGGCGGTTTCCATATCTCCGGCATAATTGAAGTCCATTGACCAGGATTCCTCGTTTGTAGTGCCGCTGACATGGACGATTGCCTTAAAACGAGGCTCTATCGGAACACCGCTCCACATGGTTATGCTGCCTGAACATAGCCCCGCAACGCCTATGCGTTCCGCATCCACATCCTCTCTTGTTATGAGGTAGTCCAGCGCCCGAACAATCCTTGCGCCGCTTAACCCTTCCAAACAACTTCCAAACGCAAGCGAGAACCCGTTTATGAAATTTGGGTTGGAACCCAGTCGCTCAATCCTGTCCATACAAATTGCCACAAATCCCTCTGCTGCCAAGGCGACGCCCAGCTTGAGAAATGTTTGGTCATCCTTGGATTGAAACCAACCGGGAGTCAGCACAACTGCTGGAAGTTTTCCCTCCACTTTCCTTGGATGGAATACGTTAGCGGGGATGTAAAAATCTCGGTCGAAATGATAAACAATCTCCTCCCGCACGACAGGGCCGGCAACGTCTGGGGTTGAATAGTTTTCCTCTACGTCAAGCACGACCGAATCCATAGGCGGGTGTTCTACTTTGTAAAGATGTTCCTGCCCCATGAACTGTGAGTGTGCAAGCAAATACGAGTCGCGGAAATCCTCCCACTCAGAAACAGAGGAGAAATTGTTCGGCAGTTTGCTGGCGGCAAGGGCGGCGCGGTATTTCAAAAATGACCAGGGTGAATGTATGAGTTCGTTAGACTGGGCTAAGGCGGGTTCAACGTCCATCCCTTTGGCTTGATAGAACTCAGATTGGTCGTAACCTTTCTCGCTCTTCATGGTGATGCAACAGGCTGAACTGGGAGGTACGCCATTCTTTGCGGTACTATCGACAAGCCAGGTGACTGTGGAAATATACGGATAAGCATCCTTGTTTGTGCTGAAGCGGTTCTCTACTTCAAACAGCGAATAAGCCTGCTGGCAAACTTTGGCGATAGCCTCGTAGCCTTCTTTGGGATAAGCTGAGTTTCCGTCGTATCCGAAAATAGCCAGGCTGCGCGGCGCAATCGTCGCGCATGTTTGAGGCAAGTCTGCGTACTTGAGAATGTTTGGCACGAAATGGCGCGGGGTATTGAGCAAATTAACAACTGCTTGTTCATCCGTATGTTGAGCCCAAGCCTGATAGGAGGTGAGATTTTGTAGCGCCACCGCCTGCACCCTATCATCTAACGTTGCGGCAAGCACCATCTCAATGGCGGCTCGGTTCAACCCAAAAAGAGCGATGCGACTCGAATCAACATCAGGGCGTGCCGAAAGGTAGTCAATGCCGCGAATTAGCTCAAGAGTACCCAGTCCGATTAACGGCAATCCGGCGTTGTAACCCGCAGTCTCAGTGCCGATATACGGGGCGCGCATCTCCTCGGTAAGCGGGTAGTCAGGCTGAAGTACAATCATTCCTCTGCTCGCCCACTGCTGCATCATCTTGTTAATGCTGTAGTCGCACTTTCCCCCATCAGTGAAGAGCAGCACCGCAGGCAAGCCCCGAATTCTTGCGAATTCGGCTACGAGGCTATCCGCCGGTCGCCAGAGATGGCAAGGAATATAAAAGTTCCAATCAAGCTGATAATCTATCCTCTCAAGTACGCAGCCGTCAATCAAGTCCTTGCGGTAAACCTTCTCCACTATCTGGCGCGAGGAACGGGCGAGGACATCCTCAATCCCTAAGTCTTGCGCGAGTTCTTTCTTCACCATTTGCCGGTATTGTTCCAAATGTGCGCGGTTTGTGAAATGGTTGGGTATCGAATTCGCCAGTCCGTTGACTCGTACCCTAAGATAATCGGAGATTGAAATGTTGTGTTTTTCTTTAGACATTCTTCTTTCCTCTGTTAGCCCTACTTTTGTAAATACAACCAATGTTAAACTCAAAAGAAATATTGTCACAAACTGAATATTCATAGCTTTTTGAAAGATGATAGCACGCATGGTTGCAAAACTCAAGCAAAAAATCATTATTAATTCGCTTGACATGACTAAGGAAATATGCTATGCTATAATTTGATAACGGAAGGAAATAAAAGATATGACGACTACAGTGAAAGCTGCATCCATTATTTTTGTTACAAATGATTACCCCGAGGTCAACACATGGAGCTAACAGCCATATCATTTGAAAAATATAAGGCGTTTCCTGAACGCGAGACTATTGAGATACGCCCGCTAACAATACTCATTGGACGCAATAACTCTGGCAAGAGCGTGATTACGCGGTTGCCTCTGCTGATTGCTCGTGCACTCTCCGACCGGGCGGAAAGTCCCCTTGAACTTGAGTTTAACGGGCTGGATTTCGGGGCTTCTTTTCTTGACCTGATTCATAACCGCCTCCCTCATAGCGCTGTGGGTGTCGGCGCTACCTTCTCCTCCGAGGGTGAGTCCATAAAGTTCTGGGCAAAGGTTCAACACTTCTACGAATATAAGCTCCAGGTTGTTACACATTTTGAACTTAAACAGATGGGAAAACCCAAAATCACCCTTTCATGGATAGGCAAGAACCCATTAAGGCAGGAGACTGCTTATCGCATTGAGGAAACAGGTCAAAACTGTCAAGCATCATTCCGGGGGCTTTTTCCTTTTTCAATTCAACCCGTTGATGATAGTCAGGAACAGCGCACGGGGATTCAGAAGCAGCAGGCACTCATCCAACAAATCAGGAACAGCCTTGCCACAGCTATGGAGGACATCACCTACCTCGGCCCTTTCCGAGAGGAGCCAAAACGGATGTACCGATTCCCAGGCAGTCAAATTCGAGACGTGGGCTTTAGTGGCGCAAAGGCACCCGAGTTGCTCGCAAGTGACTCCCTCCGTCGAGGAGGCAAGGTGTTGGATGCCGTCAGCAATTGGTTCTCCGAAAATCACGGAGGCTGGATTCTTGACTTAGACACACAGGGCGCACTTTTTTCATTAGTTCTTCGGAAGCCAGACGAGCCATCAGTAGAAATCAATATCGCAGACGTTGGTACTGGAATCGCCCAGATTTTGCCCATTGTGGTGCAACGTCAGTTCAAATCGGTCACTGGGGAAGGAGGGTGCGTTGAGGTTGTCGAACAGCCTGAACTGCACCTACACCCCAGCGCACATACCGCCCTGGCTGACCTTTTTGTGGATGCGGCGAAGCAGCCTGGCGTTCGCTTCATCGTGGAAACCCACTCGGAAAACTTCCTGCTCCGCATCCGGCGAAGAGTTGCAGAGGGAAAACTCAATCCGGACAAGGTTATCATCTACTGGATAGACGACAAACCCGGTCAAGGGAGCCGTGTGCAACCCATCCACGTTTATGAAGATGGCGATGTGGATATGTGGCCTGACGGGGTATTCTCTGAGGATTTTGAAGAGGTTAGAAAGATTCGTTTGGCTCAGAGAGGAGATAGCCGATGAAGGTAAGATTTGCGGCGGATGTTCTCAACGATCCGGAGGCGCGGCGTGTTCTTGACCGCATTGTGGATTTATTTCTTGAAGGACGGCATCTGTGGGATGTTGATAATGCCGATGAAATTAAAAATAGTCAATGGATTCAGAGTGACCAAGATGGGCGCGCTGGCAGACAAAACGTAGAAGTGCTCGAAACGTACGGTAAAAAATTCTTTTACCATCCTAACAAATCCCGGATGCATGCGATAACTTTGGTCGTTACGCTACAAGGAACCTCAGAGTATGAACTTTCACCGGATGACGCGAGGCGTTGCCTTGGGAAACCTGCGTATGTAGCTGTGGAGAATGAGGAAAGCGATGGTGCCTTTCTCAAAGCGATGATTTACGCTTTCATTTTCAAGCGCAAGGAACTCCTTGATGCCCACACCGAAGGTTGGTGGGAGTTTTGGCATTTGGGAGGCATTGGGGAAGTCGAGAAGCGTGTAGAGCATCTTCGTGCCCGAACGATTGGACCAATGCGGGTATTTGTGCTATCAGATAGTGACCGGCTTTATCCGGATCAAGAAGATACCGACACGATTAAAAAAGTCAAAGGCTATTGCGAAGGACACGGTATTTCTTATGCCATCTTGCGGAAGCGAGAAAGTGAGAATTACCTGCCGATTAGCGCTATTCAGGGGAGTACGCGCAAATTCAAAGAAACCCGGAAGGCCTTCTTGAACTTACATCAGGAACAGAAGGACTACTACGATATGAAAGATGGGTTCGATAAGGACGGACGGGGGGATGCCGTCGTGCACCCAGAACAGAGGGCTTTGTTTGAACACGTTCCTCAACGGATTCTAAATAATTTGTGCGGAGGATTTGGCAAGGAAGTATGGCAATATTTTGAGTCGGCTCGCGACGTAATTACAGCGGATGCTATAGGACTCACCTGTGAAATTAACCCCGACGAAATTCCCGATATCCTTGACGAGATTGAAAAGTTGCTTTGAAGGAGGTAGTAGATACTTATGTCTGCACCCAATGCGCCAATTGTAAAACCGGAAGTTGTCTTTATTGAAGATCTTTTGGATGATATCGCCGTCGGGAAGCTTCGCGTTCCGCGATTCCAGCGGCCGTTCATCTGGAAACCGTCCAACATGTTGGCACTGTTCGACAGCATTTACAAGGGGTATCCCATCGGAAGCCTGTTACTCTGGGAATCGACAGAGAAATTGGAAAGTCTTGATTATGTTGGGCCGCCAATTTTGATACCTCGGCCAAGTGACATTCCACTGACTTACATTCTGGACGGGCACCAGAGATTGGCAACACTCTACGGTGGACTTCGTATTCCAAATGATTTTTCGTTGGATACCAAACAGGAAAATTGGAAATGGTGGATTTGGTTTGACCTGAAAGAACGTGAATTCACCCATGTCACAAAGAGCAACCCAGCCCCATGGATGCTACCGCTACGAGCAGTGCTACGCACCATGGATTTTCTTGAGGTAGCCCGGAATCTACAGGAGAAATGTCCGGATAAAGCGTCCGAATTTATACCCGAGGCAGAACAGGTTGCCCAAAAAGTGAAAAACTATAGAGTTGCTATCATTAGCATCAAGGGTGGTAACTTGGAGCAAGCAGTGGAAAGTTTCTCGCGGCTGAACAGCTTGGGAAGATTGATAACGCCGGACCAAATGGTTTCTGCGCTCACTTACAGTGAGAAACAGGAAGGCTTTCACCTCGCCCAGCGGATAGATGAAATCTTGGAGCGTCTCTCCGACTATCATTTCGACAATATCAAGCGCCAAACGGTGCTCCGCGCTATCTCTGCGGCTGCCGGTATGGAAACTCACATCAGCGACTGGGAAAGCCTTGCAAAGGAATTAGGTCAAAACGCGCGTGCGGTTGATGACGCAGAGAAAGCACTTGTTGCCGCTGCCCGATTTCTTTATGAGACACTTAGGGTACCTGGTGACCGTCTCCTCCCATATACCAACCAGATTCTGCTAATCAGCGAATTCTTTCGCCATTGTCCAGGTCCGGATACACAACAAAAGGAAATCCTAAAGCGATGGTTTTGGGTTACCTCTCTGTCGGGTTGGTTTGCCGGGGTAAGTACCACGCAGATTCATAAGGGGCTCAGTGCAATGCGCGAGCTTGCCAAGGATAAGAGAACAATGCTGCCGATGATGTCTCTTGACGATCGGGCGAGGCCATTTCCGAGCAGTTTCGACATGCGTAGTTCCCGGGTACGTGCCCTGCTTCTCTTTATGCTCACACTGGAGCCTTTGGACCCGGCCACTGCGAAGCCCCTTGAAACAGATAGGATTCTCCATGAGCATGAAAATCGAACCTTGCCTTATGTGTTTCCCCGTGCCGAAGGGCTGGTGTCTAATCCTGCGAATCGTATCTTGCTTGAAAGAAAACCAGAACAATCGGCGAGAGAGCAACTCCGCTCAATTAATCCACAGAATTTGGACATAGTTTTGGATAGTCACGGAATCCCTCGTGAGGCTTACGAATCGCTTATGCAAGACGATGCGCGCGGTTTTATTGAAGCCCGGGCCCGACATCTCATGCAGATTGAACGAGTATTCATGGAAAAGATGGGAATCACCTTTCCGACAGAGACAGACTTCGGCGAAGCGGACATTGATACTGATGAGGTGTGATGGTCGAATGGCAGTATCAAGGTAATATAGAAACCAAGTTTTTCCCAAAAAATCAGTTTTTGACCAACCAACCATAATCTGATGGAGTTTAATAAAATGCTTACAACAATTTCCGTTTTATCAACCATAGCAGTAACTTTTTTCGTGAGTTCTTCGGTTTTTGCCGCCGCAGGAGATTCACAGTCATCGGCAGGCAAAAAGGTAAAGGTAGCGGCAATCTGTATCGGTACGGGTGGTGACCGCGATGCCAAGGTAAAACAAGCTGTTGATTATCTCAATACAGCAGGACAACATGGCGTTGACATCGCGTGTTTGCCTGAAGCGTTCGCAGGGCTTAATGCCGAACCCATCCCCGGCCCGATTACGAGTGCCATCACAAAGGTAGCACGCCAGTACAAGATGTACGTGATATGTCCGATAGTCGAACAAGCTGGCGACAAACAGTACAACACCGCTGTCTTAATTGACCGCAAGGGTGAGGTTGTCGGCTCATATCGAAAGGTATTTGTTTACTGGGGCGAGGGGCTAACACCGAGCAAGGATGGCGTCAAGGGCTTTGATACCGATTTCGGCAAGATAAGCATCCTTACGTGTTTCGACCTGAATTTCGCTGAACTCTGGCACGAGGCAGACGCGCTTGACGCTGAGATTGTCTTTTGGCCAAGTGCTTACGGCGGAGGGATGCCCCTCAACGCCTTTGCCATGTTGTATCACTACTACATCGTGCCGGTGGGGTGGGGCAACATCATTGATATTACAGGCGAGAACATGAAGGACGTTGTCAAGCCTAAAGAGAGCATGTTCATCGCAACGCTTGACTTAGACAGAACGCTCATCCATACAAACTTCAATACTGAGAAGGTAGCCAAACTGCTCGAAGAACACAAGGGCGAGGTAGTGCAGGAACACTATTACGATATGGAATCGTGGTATATGCTCAAGTCTGTGAAGCCGGGCGTTAGCGTACGGGAACTTTGCAAGAAATACAAAATAGAGACGCTACGGCAATATCAACACCGCAGCCGTAAGCAGATAAATGAAGTACGAAAAACCGGCGGAACAATATAGAGAGTAAAGAGTAATGAGTAATGAGTAAGAAAAAACGTAGAGCGGGAAAAGACGTAAAGCGGGAAGCGTAGAGCGTAAAAAGACGTGAAAAAAAAACGAAAACGAGAAAGCGAGGCAAAGCCTCTGCTTCACGAAAATCCCCGCCTGCGCTTTTTGCCTTCTTGCCTATTTTTTGTAAAAAAGTAATTCTTTTCGGTTGCTGAACCGAAAAAAAAGAGAAAAAGGAGTTAGGTAAATATGTCGAATAGCAAAAAACTTTCCATAGTAGACGCAAATAATCCTATAAAACTCTGTATAATTTCTGGTTCTTTTGAGTATGATTCGGAGGAGTCGCTAAACATTTTCCGTGATTATGTAGAGAAAAACTATCCGGTCAGAGCTACCATGATAATTTATCAGTCAGAAGATGATGACCAATCCCTCGAACCTTTGGACGATACGGATGTCATATTGTTGTTTACCCGTCGGCTCAATACTGCGGGTAAAGAGCTTGAGCGTTTCAAAACGTACTGCGCACAGGGTAGGCCGGTTGTGGGTGTCCGAACGGCAAGTCATGCCTATCAAAATTGGTTAGCCTTTGATAAAGAAGTCCTTGGAGGCAACTATCAGGGACACTATGGCTCGGGACCGGCAGTTCAGGTTGAAATCAATCCTGACGCGCAAACCCACCCGATTCTAAAGGGAATCCCCGAATTTAAATCCCACGGCAGTCTATACAAAAATACTCCCATCGCCGCCGATGCATCTTTGCTTTTAACGGGAAAGACAGAGGAATACTCTGAGCCGGTGACATGGACTCGATTGCACGAAGGCGGCCGAGTGTTCTACACGTCATTAGGACATCAAAAGGATTTTAGGGATGAGGATTTTCTCCGCCTGCTTGCTAATGCGGTGTGTTGGTGCGCAGGGCGGTTATGATGTTAAGAAATGCGGACGGAATAGCAGTCTCTCAGCCTGCCTTCCGTCCCAACGTGCCAAACGCAGACTGCTACTCTGTGAGAAGATAATAGGTCAAAAATAATCCCATCCCCTGCGCATGGGCTAAAACCCCGTTCAACTTAACTTCACAGGGACGCCCTTTGCGCCTGATTCATTCGCTGCCAGCGAGATGGCAAGGCTTTTTACAGCGTCGCTATACGGACTGCGGATTATCGAAGGGTCAAAATTTCTAACAGCCTCGACAAAGGTAGCGTCAATGGAACGCCCTGGCTGGCTTTTTTCCTCTTTTTCATCGCCGCCTGTAATCGTAACCTTTCCGCCATCCCAATGCAGCAGTCTATCTTCGTAAAGAATATCAAGTACGTTGGCATTCGACCAATCTCTTGGGTCAAACGCCCACGTTGCCGACAATGAACCGACAGCGCCATTGGCAAACTTGAGCGTTAAACAGTTCACGTCTGGACAGTCGATTTCAGGCAGAACTCGATTTGCTTGAACGGCGTAAACTTCTGTAACTTCGCCGGCGATATACCGAATCACGTCAATGGTATGGGTTGCTTGTTCGACCAATTGCCCTCCGGATTTGCTCATCTGCCGTAGCCAACGCCCCGGGTCACCTCTGCCGCTGCCGCACCAATATTTTCCCACAACCATGTTGATTGTCTTCTCTGACAAGATTTCTTTAGCGATGTCCGTCGAGCCTGAGTATCGCAATTGATAACCAACGCATGTCATTATGCTGGCTTTCTCAACAGCCTCTTCTACCCTTTTAGCTACCTCCATGCTAATAGCGACTGGCTTCTCAACTAAAAAGGGCAACCCGCGTGCTATTGTGTCAAGCTCTGGCTCTCCGTGCGCAAAGACAGCGATGCTGATGTAAATGGCATCCAAATCCTGCCTTTCCAGCATCGCCTTGTGGTTAGTATAGTAGGCATCAGCGCTGCATGCTTCTGCCGCGTTCTTTGCCAAATCTTCTACCAAATCACACGTAGCAACAACACGCGCACCTTCCATATTGGTCAGGGTTTGCATGTGTCCTCTGGCGTTCCCGCCACAACCGATAAATCCAATTTTAATCTCTTTCATTTTTCGCTCTCCCTATCAAATTTCGGGTACTGTAAAGAATTTAAATTCAGTTCAATTTGTTGTATAATAAGCCGCTAATCACTTATCTCACTTTTTCTTTGCACGAAACAACAGACACGCTCTGACGAACCACGGGCCATATAGTAGACACAATCGTTTCGACAGCCCGTACCTCTTTTGGGTGCATTGAGAACCTGACTTGTTTTTTTTCAGACACCAGAACTGCATCTGGGACTTTCGGAAATAATGACATATCCCGCGCGTACAAAATTATATCCAGAGTCACAACCTGGGGTTTGTTCGTCCGGTTCTTGAGCGTATATTTCACCAATACCCCTGCTCCAGAATCCCTTACCGAGACACCTGAAACCAAAATAGGATTGGTGAAATAAGATATAATCGCCCAAAGAACCCCTATAATCCCGATGATACAAATCACCCAAATCAAAATTGAAATGCGCTTACTTTGCCTTCGCCTTTCTGATACGCTCAAGCGCTTCACGTTGAATCACTCACCTTTCAATTTGACAGTACCAAATTTACCCCCAATGAAAAGCCGCTTCACCTTTCGCACCCACAAACGCACACCCGCGCGCCGAACGCTTTTTCCTTCCGCCTTCCGTTCACTATCCCCACCCGAGCAGAACGCCCAGATATTTATCCTTCTGATTCAGCGGCGTAGGTAGGGCAGGGAAAAGCACATACCCATTCGCATCAATTTAAGAAAGTTATCGTGTCATTTGTCCTTCTGATAGCCTTGAACTGAAGTTCAGGCTCAAAGCTGAAGTCGTCTCAAGACGACTAACACTGATTTTAGTCCACTTGAGTGGACTTTAGCTTTTAGCCTCGAATTGATTCGTAGGCTAAAGTTGATGCGTATGGGCAGGGAAAAGCACATACCTACCTACGTTGGATTACCACATTTTTCCCTCAAAATCCATGAAAGTTAAGCGACGACTGGCTCTGATTTCTAATGTGACATTGGCGAACTATGCTGTTTCGGGTACTGTCAACTTTAGCGACAGATTGACCTTAAATCCATCGGATTTCATAAATCGAAGAGTTCAGAGATTGAGATTTTTAATCCGGGAATTACAGACGATGCATCTAATATATCCCCTAAAACATAAGTTTCACACTCCTGATTTGCTAATGGCGCATTGGGAGTCCAATTTTTATAAACCTTAACATTCCGGCCTTCTAAGCTAATAACCCAGATGACAGCAGTACCTAAAGAAAATAGGTCAATTAGTTTGTCCTCAACATCATCGTCTGACTCTGTATCAGAGCGAATTTCGATGGCTAAATCGGGAGGAGTGGTTTGAAGCCCTTCAAGCGGCTCTCGTAGTTCTTTGTGATAGGCTATATCTGGCGCTCTTCTCCGCCCATTTGGAATCCGATGAAGGACATCTGCCATCACGTTTTTGTAGTTACCCAAACTGTTTTCCCTCAGATAACCTACAAGAATATGCCCTAACTTGATAATCAAAATTCCGTGTTCGGTAAATGTTGGCGGCACCTGGACTAACCTCCCGTCAATGTATTCAAGCCCTAACTCCATGCCGACTAAGGCATCGAATTGGGATTCGGTGACTCTTATCGTTTCCGAATATGCTTTGCTCATCAGTTTAGCCTCCCAATTTGGGAAATTTCAGCTTCCGTTTACTCTCCCCAGTCAATCAAAACTCCAAGGTATTTCTCCTTCTCATTGAGCAGTCCATTATAAGCCGGTGCAACCTCTTCAGGTTTGACCACATGCGTCAACACCTCTCGCACATTCAGGCGGTTTTCTGCAATCAAGCGGAATGCTATTTGCGAATTGCGCGCAAGCGAATGTTTCGCGCCCTCCTGTGGGTTCACCGGGTAACGCCATTCGTGCGCGCCTTTGAACGTCAAACAGCCCAGGTGGTTGAGATGGACGTAATTCAAAATGTTGGTAACATTCGCCTGGTATTCTCCGCGCGGAGAACCGAGCAGTATCACCTCTCCAGTGTGTTTGGTAATCTGGCAGGCTGTTTCGACTAATTTGGGGTTGCCGATGGCTTCAACTGTTACTTCGCAGCCTCTGCCGTCTGTCAACTCTTTTATTCGTTGCTGCAAATCCGTCTTTGATGGGTTGACCAAATGTTTTATGTTACACGCCGCCGCCTTTTTCAACCTTCCCTCGCAGATGTCAATGCCGATGGTATTCGCTCCGGCAAGGGTGAACAGTTGCGACGCCATGTTACCGACGAGTCCAAGCCCAATGACAGCGACAGTATCTCCCAATTCAACGGAAGAGACGCGCAGAGATGTCATCGCAACCGTCGCCATCCGCACAAACGGAACCTGTTCATCTTTGAGTTCCTCCGGCGGTTTCAGGCGAAGGGTACGTGCTTTGCTCACTGAAGCATGTCCAGAATATGTGAATATCCTATCCCCCACCTCAAAATCTTTAACTTCTGCGCCCTTTTTTAGCACCACACCCACGGCGGTATAACCGGGATGGACGGGATAGTTTGTGGGTTGAAGCCCGGTAAAACTCGCAAGCTCGGTGCCTGCGCTAATCAAACTATAACGTGTCTTTAGTATGACATCGTTCGGCCCGATGTCCGCATCACCAAAATCAAATTCTTCCAATGTTGCCTCTTTTTGGGCTGAAAAACTCACGCGTTTTGCTTTCATAAATACCTCCTATGCTCTTTTGTGAAAAGAATGATACATTAAAAACGTTCTTGTCAGACTACTTCGTTTTTTTTACATAATCCATGCGACGCTAACTCGTATCATCGTTTCTGCGTAAAGCAGTTGTTCATCCATTGGAGTATTGGGGTGGTTGTTTTGTACCTCAAAGAGCAGATTGGGCGTACCATGTTTTAAGCTGAATTGGTTGATAATCCAGCCCTTATCGCCGCCTTTGTGAATTCCGCTGAAGTGCGCCCCTACTTTTTCAAAAGCAACAGCAGCATCAGTCCCCCACGCGGTGGCATATTCTTGAAACTCCTTGGGTATCCAATCCGCTGCCGTATATTGCACAAAAGTGTCATACCGCTCTTCTCGCTCATAAGTCTGATGCAAATCTAAGAGCGCGTCGTAATGGCGTTGTTGACTTAGTTGTTCCATCAATTCATAATATTTCGTCCTCTCCGGCCCCCAGAAAGGTTCAGCGTAAGTATCCTCGTCAATCTGCGCGTATGTTATGCCAACGCGCGCCACATCTTCCTCGCTTTTCTTCCACACCCTTGGCTCTGGCCAGTCAAATCTTCTTCCATCAGTTCGAAGCCCTTTCATGTAGTCGAAAAACTCCTCGGCATCGTAAACCGAACCGTCCCAGCAATCAACGGGCGCTCGCGAACGCCCATCGGGATTGCCTATCGGAATAAAGGTCAAAAGCGTTTCATGGAGAATGGGTTCAATATCCAAACCCGTTTTTCTGCCATTGAGATGTTCGCCTGTGAGCAGTTGATTTATGAAATCCATAATCGCCGCGCTTCCGGCAGGTTCGTGTCCGTGGGATACTGTCGTCAGGAGTTTTTTCTTCTTTGCATCCGGCACATCTTTATTTGTCACTGTCACGGCGTATATCTTATGTCCGGTGTATTGAGTAGTATAACAAATATCCAATTTGTCAGAATACTTTTCCTGCCACTCCAAAATTTTAGGCTCAACCGTCCCTGGCATGGCAAGCCACCAATCACTTGTTACATTTTTTTGCTTCTGATTTTCAGCCATTGATATATTCCTTAATTTGTATATGTGTTATTTTGGGTTTGGTAAATTAGAGGGGCGAGACATTCTGTTAGCGGGAAAAGTACCCATTTACAAATTGCCTTTTGGCACTGTTAAACTCCTAATGGAAATAGAATGCCTCGCCCCTACTCGGAAACTCAGACGAACTCAACTATATTACCGCCCGGGTCAGAAAAAAAGGCAGGCATTAACCTTTCCCTTTCCTGGAATTTGACGCCCTTTGCTTTTAAATCAGCAATGGCCGCTTGAGGGTTGTCTACCTTCAACCCGATGTGTACTAAGCAACGCGATTCTTCAGGAGTAATCGTCTCATCCTTGATTAACTCCAGCCCGGGCAAAAAACAACAGCTCGGGTTATCCTCATCGCCGACTAATCTTGTTATCGGCAGTCCGAGTACCTCGTTGTAAAACTCAATGCACTCTTTGAGATTTTTCACTCTGAGTGCAATATGACTTGGTGAAAGTGTCCAATTTCTTTCCATATTATTCTCCTTTCCTTCTTGTTCTAAAAATCCAGAGTTTTTGCAATTTCACGGCAGGCTATCTGCACGAGAAAATGCACGTCAGTTTTCAGTCGGTCTTTTTGCTCTTTCGGCACAAGGGCTTGCACCGACTTTTCGTCCGCATCAAAAACTTCATTAACCGTCCAGATTGTGTTGCCATCTTTTACCGATACCATCCGCAGATTAACCCCCACCACAGGCGGGTCAAAAAAGATGTACCATTTTGGCGTTATTGGTTTATATCTGGTTACTTTTCCCAAAAGGATGGCCTCTGCGCCAAGCTTTCTTCCGAATTTCTTAACAATTGACTCGTTCAATTCATCCCCTGTCAATCCCTCATAGTCCATCAATTCATCTATTTTGTATTTATCTACCAATTCAAACCTGTCAACTTTTAACAATTGCACAGTAAGCTCGTCCGTGAACCGCTGCTCTATCCTCGCACTCCTCATACTTCGCACTTCGTTTCCCAACGGCATAACAGCAATCCTGATAATGCGTTCAGGTTCAAAAAAGGAGGAGAGTCCAGCATTTGGAATCTTTTTGTGAACGGTTGCGCGACAACCCAGTACGACAATTATTCCTACAATCGGTAAAATATATCTGCGATTTAACATGCGTTTTCACCCTGTTTTGTAAAATTGTAATTGTATTTGGGTTAGTTCGTCTGATTTATCCGTTAGCTCATCGTCATCTGAACTTCCCCATATTTGCTGTAAATTGGGTGTATGTTGATAATCCGAAAAGACTTTTGAAATATTATCGCTATCTCTTAGCACAGACAATCGGGTTTCGATTGCTCTCACATTATTTGGGTCAAGTTCTATCCCGATTGAGTCTCGACGTAATTGCTCTGCAACTGCGATGGTGGTTCCTGTTCCGGCAAATGGGTCAAAAACTAAATCACCCGGATTCGACGATGACAAGATGATGCGAGTTAGCAGTCGCACGGGTGTTTGCTGCTTGTGCAAGCGATTTCCATCGGCATCGCGCAGGGGTTCATCTCCCGCAAAATAACCTGATGTCAACTCTCGAATATCATCCCAAACGTCCGTCACGTACATTCCTTTTTCTCGTTTGTGTTTGTAGTTCGACGGCAGGGGAGGGCTGATTCGCAACCGATGGAATGCGCGTGGTTTTGTCCCCTTCGTCGCGAACGCGATGATTTGATAATGTTTTCCGAAGCGCGTTCTTCCTGGTACAGCGGAGGTTTTCTTCTTCCAGATGATTAAATTCTGAAAGCACCAGCCCGACAGCCGCAGACAACGAAGTACATATTCGCTGTTTTTTTCTCGCTGCATGAAATAGATAGCTCCACCGGGAGAAGTTAATTCGTAGATGTGTCGAGTAATTTTGAGCATCCAATCCCAGTATTCCTCTTCCGGTAAGTTATCATTGTGTTCAGCATATTCCTTGCTCTGATTGAACGGCGGGTCAAAAAAGGTCAAATCAATGCTTCTGAAGAAAGCAATTCCCTTGAGTTCTTCTTCGCATAATTTCTGACTGCAATCTCCTTGTATGATATTAAAGGACATCGTTTATTTTGGGAAGGATGGCAGAAATTCCGTCCCTTTTCTTCCTCCTTTAAAAAAGGAATTTACATCTTGCCTCACTCCGTAATCAATTAGCTTTCAGCACAATTCCGTTCAACCCCACCGCCCATACATCAACACCGTTTGGTGAGCAAACATCGTAGAGCCAATTTTGCGTGTGGCTTACCTGTCGCGTCCAGATTTTACCGCCATCTTTGGTATGTACGATGGTGCCGTTTGTACCGACTGCCCAGCCAACTTTCGCATTTTTAAAACGGACGCCCCAGGAGCCATCATCCTTTGCACTGGTTTTTTGTACTAACCACGTTTTTCCTCCATCTTCGGTGTGGATAATATCGCCGAATCCAACAGCCCAGCCGTGTTGTTTATCGACAAAGTGGATAGCCAGTATCGGTTCGCTGATGTTGCTTTCCTGTCTTATCCACGTATCACCGCCGTCGGTGGTATGGAATATCACCCCATTCCTTCCAGCTACCCAACCCACCTTAGAGTTTACAAAATATACGGTCAAAAATGGGTGTCCCATATCAACGTTTTGGCGTTCCCATTTCTGCCCACCGTCATCGGTGTGGAATATCATTCCCGCGAATCCCACTACCCACCCCTCTTTTGAATTGACGAAATGGACGTCATAAAGGTGATTGTAGCCATCGTAACACTGTTCTCCCGCTTGTCCGATTGCCTTTGAATCTGCGACGTTGTTGGTTTGCATATTCCACGTCAATCCGCCGTCGCTTGTGCATGCGATGGTAAATTGGTCGCCTACAGCCCATCCATTTTTGCTGTCCACAAAATGTACCGCCTGTAAATCGTTGTAGGTATTGCTGGTTTGTGGTTGCCAGCCTTCGCCGTTTGTGTGGATAATCGTGCCGTTTCTTCCCACTGCCCAACCTGTCTGTTTGTCTACGAATGAAACACCGAGCAGAGTGCAGTTGTTCGCTCTCCATTGGGAATGCCATGTTATGCCGCCATCGTTTGTGTGGAAAATGCTGTCGTTTGTGCCTACTGACCAACCTTTTTTTTCGGAAACAAACGACAGCCCGTTCAGGTTGCTGCTGGTGTAAGCGGGTTGAGACATCCATGTATCTCCGCCGTCTGTGGTGCGAAGTGCTATGCCCTCCCAACCCACAATCCAGCCATATTGTTTATTGAGAAAATAAACTGTCCAGAGGTGGTGCGTGGAAATAGTACCCTGGCGTATCCAGCTTTTGCCACCGTCTTTCGTATGCAGAATCTTTCCAAAGACACCCACTGCCCACCCTGTTTGCGAATCTATAAAATGTACGTCAAACAACGATTTGCGAATCCCGCTAACCTGTTTGCGCCAGGTTGTGCCGCCGTTGATTGTGTGCAAGATAGTACCGTATACGCCGACTATCCATCCCTCTTTGTTGTTGATGAAATGTACCGAATATAATTCGTCATTTGCCTCTTCAGGATGTTGTTTGCTCCAGTTTTTGCCGCTGTCGTCAGTATGCAGTATAACTCCGACGCTGCTGTCACCTCCGACAGCCCAACCCTCTTTATCATCAATGAAAAAGACTTTCCGAAGTTGCTGCATCGTGTCACTCGTCTGAGTTATCCAGTTTTCGCCGCCGTCCTGCGTATGCAGAATAATACCATCTTCTCCGACTGTCCAACCAGAAAAACTGTCGATAAAATGTACGCTGTAAATATCCCTTTTGATATGGCTATTTTGCGTCTCCCACGTTAGCCCGCCATCTTCCGTGCGCATGATAAAACTTGACCGGGCTACCGCCCAACCGTTATTTTCGTCGATAAAACAGACATCGTTGAAATGTTTTTCTGGTTCTGGGTGTCGTGTGATATGCCAAACGCTTTCACCTGTGCTATCCTTTGCGCAACCCAAAGTTATCAGG
The DNA here is from genome assembly GCA_964601015.1 of uncultured bacterium. Taxonomy (GTDB): domain Bacteria; phylum Poribacteria; class WGA-4E; order DTYX01; family CAZRLY01; genus CAZRLY01. Next base: position 9,868 of record CAZRLY010000017.1, on the reverse strand, counting down.
CTTGTTGCGATTACGAGAATCGAACAGATTTTGTTAAACATTTTACCTCCTTTGTGTTTGTGCATTAGAAGCATCTATTTTCGTTATATTATTCTTTATTTTCCTGATTCTAAATATGAAGAATATACTAAAACAGAAAAATATCGTGGCACCGATTAGACATGAATATGACGCCGTCGTTAGATATGCAGAAAGATTACCCGGTAAATCTGTTTGCTTTGCTGCCGCCCAACAAGTAATAGCGCCGCCAAGCATAGTGCCTACCAACATCAGGAGTATATTTATCCGCCAACTGGTTTCAGAGTAAGAATGCAGTTCCTGTTCGGTAATAAGATAATATACCTCGTGGCGAGGGGTGACTGATATACGAAGAATCTCTCTGGGAGCCGATATATAATCGGAGGGTTTATTTTGAATTTCCTCATTCATCCTAGTGCTTCACCAGATTTAAATTGACGGATAGAGACTGAACAATTTGACAAGAATACCTATGCTTTTTCCTCTGCCATCCGTCAAATAAAAGTTGTCGGAGTACTAGTACACGCGGGCGCAAATGTTTGACCCCATCTCTTGATTTAGGCGGATAGGCGAGTAAAAGAGAGCATTTTCGCTTTTTCCCCAGTGCCCCATTTCCCCAATGCCCCAGCGCTCTTTATTGTCCACACGCCCACTCAAACAAAGGGAGGTTAAGAACTTACGCCCATGTGTACTAGTTCTTTTTTTCTGAGTATTTCTATCTGTTTTTGCACTTTTCTAAAAACCAGGTTTTCCACCTACCTTTCTTTTCAATATAGATAGATAATCCTATTGAACCGATATAACAATTTTGACCTCTGTGGACTTACCCTAAGTCAGCCGCGGTCACTGACTACGGCACGTTTACGATGTACTGACAACGGCTAATCTGTGTCGTTTGTAAATCCGTGGCTATATATCTGGGTTATAATCGCTCACTCAAGCTTCGCGAGTTCCCCAAGCATCTCTGCCTGTTTCCTATTAAGCCTTTTGGGGACATCAATGAATATTTTCACCAATTGGTCGCCCTTGCTGCCTTTCTTATTATCAATCCCCTGTCCTTTCAGCCGGAGGGTTGTATTACATTGAGTACCCTTTGGAACTTTAAGCATAGCGTTTCCCTTTAGTGTAGGTACTTTAATCTCCCCTCCCAAAGTCGCTACGGTGAATGGAACGAATGCTTCAGAGATAATGTTTAAGCCTTCTCGCTTAAAAGTGGGATGTGGTTGAACTTTTACCGTAATAAGAAGTTCACCCGGCTTCCCGCCTCTAACACCGCTACTTCCTTGTCCTCTAAGGCGCAGGGTTTGCCCATCCTCTATTCCAGGCGGTACTTTCACTGTGATAATGCGGTTGTGCTTAGTTTGTCCACTGCCGCTGCACGCGGAGCAAGGCGTTCTTATTATTCTCCCCGTACCTCTGCAACGGGTACACGGAACATTACTGGTAATATTGATAAACCCCCTTTGAGTCTTGCCCCCCATTACCTGTCCTGTGCCTTGACACTGTGGGCAGGTAGTGACACCTGCGTTGCTGGCACCTGTGCCATGACAGGTTCCACATTCTTCAGCGCGCTGAATCTGCACCTGTTTTTCCCCGCCAAACGCTGCATCAAGAAAGGGTATGGTGATTTCAAACCGTATATTTTCGCCGCGTTGTGGGGGAGTTTGCCCTCTCTCAGCACCGCGAGAGAAGTAACTTCCAAAATTAGCGAAATCACCCAGGTCAAATCCAGAAAGAACATCACCGAGATTGCTGAAGATATCATCAACATTAGTATAACCACGAAAACCCATATCTTCGACGCCAGCCATGCCGCGCATGTCATAAGCCTTGCGTTTCGCCGGGTCACTTAACACTTCATAAGCATTAGATATTTCCTTAAATTTTTCCTCCGCATTTTTATCACCCTTATTTTTATCCGGGTGATATTTCATCGCCAGCTTTCGATACGCCTTCTTAATCTCCTCGTCAGCAGCGTTTTTGCTGACACCTAAAGCTTCGTAATAATCTCTCATTTCAATAGCCTCACATTTATTGATTTAAATTTAGAATAAAATTATAGCAGATATTACATCGAAAATCCAGTGAGATTTTGATTTAGCTAATGTTTTATACCATTTAAGAAACCTGCCTGCACAATTTTTGCTTGACAGGGATAGTCAGTTGTGATATAATGATTTTATACGTCCCCATCTCTAAATATTTCCGTCGAAATTTTGACCTGAGTTTACAAGGAGTATGCCATGAGTCACAAAGTCAGCATTGTATCCTGTGAAAACTACGAAAGCAATGTTGTTTTCGATATGGTGCGAAAAAGTATTGACATGATAGGCGGCATTGAACAATTTGTCTCATCGGGGCAGCGCGTACTGCTCAAACCCAATCTACTCTCGCCCGTATCTCCTGACAAAGCTATCACAACGCACCCCGCCATCGTAGAGGCAGTGGCGAAAATAGTACAAGAGGTAGGCGGCATCCCACTGATAGCCGACAGTCCGGGCAGCGGCATTCCACATACGGAAAAGAGACTGAAAAAATTGTACGAAGCGACCGGAATGTTGGATGTAGCAGAACGCACAGGAATATCAGCCTTTAGTAATGCAACTGCTTCAGAGGTTTCCTTTCCCGACGGGGTAGTCATAAAAAGGTTGGAGGTTATCCAACCCGTCTTGGATGCAGATATTATTATCAACCTGCCCAAACTGAAAACCCACGCTTATACGCTCTTCACAGGTGCCACAAAAAATCTATTCGGCGTCGTACCAGGCTACGCCAAACCCGGCTATCACGCAAAATTGCATAACCCATCGCATTTTGCCGATATGTTGTTGGACATCATCGCATACACAAAACCAGCTTTTACCCTGATGGACGGCATCGTGGGGATAGAAGGCAACGGGCCGGGAACGGGTGGAGAGCCGAGAAATGTGGGCATAATCCTTGCGAGCGCAGATTGCGTGGCTCTTGACGTTGTGGCTTGCAGCGTGATTGGGCTTGAGCCAACACGAGTACCGACTTTAGCTGCGGCGCAAAGGCGCAATTGGTGGGATGGAAAACTGGATAGCATCGAAGTAGCAGGGAAAGCGATAGATGAAGTGCGAGTGAATGATTACAAGATGCCAGACGTACTTTCTGACCAAGCCGGTTTTTTAGAAAACAAATGGTATGGCGCTATTGCCCGGGTGTTAATGAGAGCCGCCTTCACCCCGCGCCCAGTTCCAAACAAAAAACGGTGTACAGGCTGTAGCACTTGCATCAGGGCTTGCCCCCAGAACGCTATTACGCTTGAAAATAAACTTGCTGTGGTAGACGACAAACTCTGCATCCGCTGCTACTGCTGCCACGAACTTTGCCCAGAAGCGGCAATTGACCTGAAAATTTCATGGTTCGGAACTTTATTGAAGAAAGCAGAACTAATGGGACGGCCGGGAGGCGGCAAAACCAGAAAGCTAAAAAGTGAATCCGAATAATATGGTAAACCTACGAAAACACGCATCACGTTTTACTATTTACTTTTCACATAAATATCATGAATGCAAAAATTAAACTTATCGTAATAAACCTTATTTTACTATTTGGTATGGCGTTGTGTTCTTTGGCTGCGCCACCGCACCCAAATAAAGTTTTCCGTCTTGACCCGATTACGGGTAAGCTAACCTTAAAACCGGGAGTAAATCTTGCACCATACATGAACATGGACAGCGCAAGAGAAAATTGTCAATTGCAACCCGACGGCATTGAATACGTCCTTGTGCTAAAAGTGGACTTTCCTGACCAACACGGCAGGAGAAAGGGCGCAGAGATAGATAGATACTTTTTTGCCGAGGATGACGTTTCGCTCAAATCTTATTACCGTGAAAATTCTTATGGGCAGATGAATATTGAACCCGGGCCATTGGGCGGTTGTATGCCTAAAGGAAACGCGTGGTATCGAGTATCCAAAGAGATGAGCTATTACGGCGAAGGGATATATTTAGTCGATAGATACAGGGAATTAACGCGGGAAGCTTGCGAGCTTGCCGATGCAGATGTAGATTTCTCCCAATATGACCGAGATAAAGACGGATATGTTGACCACCTGTTCATCCTTCACGCGGGGAATGATGAAGCATCTTCCGACTCGCCCGATGATATTTGGTCGCTTTTAGTGCCAAACGTAGGTGGCGGAACTTTTGATTATAGCGTGCGCATTGACGCTTCTATCATGGTTGGAGAGGAGCCGGGTTTCAAAAAACCGCATCTCGGCATCTACTTCCACGAATTTCTACACGATTTTGGCGCGCCAGATATGTACGGCGCAAACCGATATATCGAACCATTAGACCAAAAATGGTGTCTGATGGGGATGTTCGGCCCATATCAAGGCGGGGGCGATGAACGCGACGGTTTATCCCCCAGTCATATCAGTAGCTACCTTAAATGGGACATTGACGCTCGCCCTGAAAACGGCAGATGCGGTTGGATAGAGCCGGTTGATATAAAAGAGAATATATCAAATTTACAGGTACACAGTTTTGAATTGCCACTCGCAGACAATAAAACATATAAAATTACCGTACCAGGCAAAAACGGTAGGGAGTTCTTTCTTATCTCAAACCGCAACAAATCGGCGAGCAAGTTCTATGATATTGCCCTTCCAGAATCCGGCATACTTATCTGGCATATCGACGAGAACAAACAGCGCGGCAATACCGACGCGTCGAATCGCGTCTGGTTAGAAGATCCATTTGACCCGGAACACCTTGACACACAACACATCACCGATGGTGCCGCATATTCCGCCGATGATAACCAAAACAGTTTTACGCCCGACACCAATCCAAACAGCAACGCTAACGATGGGAGTCCTTCAGGAATTACAATCACAAACATCGGACGAGAAGGATTGTACATACCGATTTCTGTATTTTTTGGCGATACCTACGAGCCGAACGATGACTTACTTTCCGCATCCGGCCCATTGGAACATGGAATACCCTACGAATCCTTCATCTATGACGAAAATGACCAAGCAGATTACTATAAATTCGAGGCAGAGGTAGGCGTTCCAATTACCATCCTTCTTCGGGATATACCTGAAAACGCAGATTACACAATGCGTCTGCTCAACTTTCGCGGAGATGTGCTGGCATATTCGACGGTTAAGTGGGGGGGCGAAGGAACGATTATTTATCGCCCCACTAAGGCAGAAACTCTCTACATAGTAGTAGAGTCGCGCTCAGGATATAGCAACGTTGATTCTTACATACTTTTAGTTAATTCTGCAAAGAAAGCGCCCGGCTTTCTGAAATTGGACAAAATATACTGTTATCCAAATCCCGCTAAAGCAAATAAGCCAATCTTCTTCAGTTACACAATCCCAGAATCGCCCAGCCCTGACGAAGTATCGCCCATTCCTGAAGAAATAAGACTGGAAGTGTTCACCATAAACGGTGAATTGGTTTACTCCACAGAGGATACCACAATCTCTGGCGGATTGCGGTGGGATGGCAAAAATAAGCGTGGCTCAACAGTGGCAAGCGGGATGTATATCTATGTCATCTCTGCTGGAAGGGACGGGGAAGAGGAGTTTCGCTCTGTTCACAAATTAGCCATTGAACGATAGGGAGAAAGGTAAAATGGTTAGATTTGGCGTCTCAATGAACGCCGAGCTTTTAGAAAAATTTGATAGATTAATCAAAGAAAAGAACTACCAAAATCGGTCAGAAGCTATACGCGACTTGGTCAGGGAAAAGTTAGTTGAAACGGAATGGGAAACGGGAACACAAGAAGTCGTGGGAACCATCACCATCATCTACAATCACCATACGAGAGAACTAACGGAAAAATTGACCGAACTTCAACACCATTATTATCAATCAATAGTATCCACACTGCACATCCATCTCGACGAACAAAACTGTTTGGAAGCGATGGTAGTTCGCGGGAAAAGCGAGCTTATTCGTGAAATTGCCGATAGGTTGATTAGCACCAAGGGTGTCAAGCATGGAAAACTGACGATGACTTCTATCGGCAGCCGGTTGGAGTGAACCAGAGTGCGGAAGAGAAAGACACTGATATCTAAAAACATATGCTGTTTCCAGAAAATAGTGATACATAAAATTGAGGGTAGAAGCGGTTCTTGACCGCTGGAAGTCAGCCGTAGTCAGGGACTACTGCTACCCATCCGCTACCCGTCTAATGAACAACAAGTTTCTTTTTTTGTATCATTCTTTTTTAGAAAACGCATAACTGGTTATTGGCAGAGTGGTTATTGGCTACTACCAGTCACCACTCCACCAGTCTACCAATCACCAGTCACGGGCAAGAATATGAATACAGCAGACGAAACGGATGATGTTGGCGTCAGTAGAAGAGCTTTGACAATAGGGATACTTTTAATCCTGCTTAATTCCTTCTGGACGATACAACATCACGAAAAGTTCTACGCCTCATGGGCAATATTTTACAACGTCATTTTTATGCTGTTTTTGCTAAGTATTCTGAATCTTGCGTTAAGGTGTCTGCACCCAAAGTCAGCGTTCAATCAAGGGGAATTGCTGACGATTTATGTTATGCTTTGTCTGGCTACTTCCGTAGGCGCAAAGGATACCATCCAGGCGCTCCTGCCGATTATGACTCGTACCTTCTGGTTTGCCACGCCAGAAAACGAGTGGAAAGAGCTATTTGGGCAGTATATTCCAAGATGGCTAACGGTTCAGGACAAGAAGGTACTGGGGGCTTTCTACGAAGGCGATTCGACATTTTACTCTGCTGAACACATCCGCACTTGGCTAACACCGGTTTTATATTGGACTTCCTTCATCTTTGTGCTGGTTTTTGTGATGCTTTGCATCAACGTACTGTTGCGTAAACAGTGGCTTGAACGGGATAAGTTGAGCTATCCGATTATTCAACTACCATCCGAGATGACCGAAAACAGCGGTGCTGGCTTCTTTCGTAACAATCTGCTGTGGCTCGGTTTTGGTATCGCAGCGAGTATCAATCTCATCAAAGGGTTGCATTTCCTATATCCACAAGTTCCCGACATTCCATTTATCAGAGATTTCAACACATATAATCTGGCGCGCTTCTTCACTTCAAAACCGTGGAACGCCGTAGGCAATATGCCTGTAACCCTCATAGTATCTGTCGTGGGACTTGCTTTTCTTATCCCTCTGGAGTTATCTTTCTCAGTGTGGTTCTTTTATCTTCTGTTGGCGGCGCAGAGAGTCTTTGGAGCGATAGTTGGCTGGCGGCTAACAGGTGGAACTATCTACGATATTACCTTTGTTAAATGGCAAACGACAGGAGCGTACATCGGGCTGGCAATATTTGCTTTCTGGGCGGCAAGGAGGCACATCAGAGATGTATTAAGGGAAGTTTTCATCGGCGGAAAAGATGACATTGACGAGCCGATGCCGTACCGATGGGCTTTTTCAGGAATGCTTGCGGGGTTAGCTTTTTTGATGTTTTTCAGTTATAAAGCGGGGATGTCGGTTTGGGTTGTCATTCCATACTTTTTGATTTACTATTTTATCGTCTCACTAACGACTACCCGAATTCGCGCTGAAGTAGGCCCGCCTGTACATGAACTGCTCTACGGCGGGCCGAACGAGATAATGATTCAGGTTTTTGGCACACGCAAACTCAGGGGGAACAATTTGACCATATTTTCGATGTTCCTCTTTTATAATCGTATTTACAGAAGCCACCCGATGCCCCATCAATTGGAGGGGTTCAAGCTCGCGGAAAAAGCAAAGATGAATAACCGACGGCTCGCATTCGCCGTGATGTTAGCGACATTTGTCGGTATTTTCTCTGCGTTTTGGCGGGCGCTTGATGTGGATTTCAAGATGGATGGCGCTGTCTCATCGTGGGTTTCCGGTGATGCCACTACGCTCCTAACTTACTGGTTGAATAATCCCACCGATACGGACTATACAGCGTTGTTCTTCACCGCCACGGGTTTGTTTTTTACGTTGGCACTCATGTTTCTCAGACTGCGTTTTCTCTGGTGGCCCCTTCATCCGATAGGATTTCCCATCGCCAGTGCTTGGACAATGTCCTATTTTTGGTTTTCCATATTTTTGAGTTGGGCGATTAAGAGGACAATTCTCAGATACGGGGGTTTGCGCGCATATCGCCGAGCAGTACCCTTATTTTTAGGTTTAATACTTGGAGAATTCGTCATGGGTGGGACGTGGGATGTGGTTGACCGCATTTCCGGTGTGCTGATGTATCGGTTTTGGTGGTAAAAAACGGGATAATAACCAGGAAGCGAAGCTTCATCATATGTATCAATTTAGGATTTTGCAGAAAATAAAATCGCCCACCTGCCCGGTCTGGTGCGGATTGCTAAATCCACAAGGCTGAATGGATAGATTTCACTATCTAAAGATTCAGTCTAAAGACAAGTTGCTGGTTTAATAGATTGACTGATAATAGCCAACACCGTATCTTTAGATGTAGTCTTTAGACCGGTGATAAACTGATTTATGCACACCCCTCAAGTAATTGTCAATTATCAGTAATAAATAACTCGAAACCTTTTTATTCCGAAATTTGCTTGACGATATCCATCTGCAATGCTATAATATTGACAATGTTATTAGTTCATCAGTAACATAACCTACGAAACAAATAAGGAGGTAGTTTAACTATGGTTAAATGCGCTCTCATAAGCGGAAAAGGCATGGGTATGATGCATGGTAATAATTTCAACAATCATCCAGACGCCCAAGTGGTGGCAGTCTGCGATATGGACGCAGAATTACTTGCCAAAGCAAAGGAAGAGTTTAAGGTGCCTGGGTATGCGAGCATTGAGGAACTTCTCGCAAACTGCGATGCCCCGCTTGTGCTGCTGATTGTGAACGAAACTCGGCGTATTCCGCCTTTAAGACAGCTTATTGCGGCGGGACGCAATGTGTTCACGGAAAAACCCCTGTGTGGGTTGGAGGGGCAGTATCGTGTTCGGGAAGAGGATGCGGCAATTGCTGCCCCTGCTATCAAAGAATGGCGTAAATCTAACGTCAAGTTTGGGATTGATTACAACTACCGCTTCATGGCACACTTCAGAAAGCTACACGATGATGTTGTGGAAGGGCGGTTAGGTGACATCCAGTTTATTAGGGCTCGCGCACATTTTGACTGTTGGTCGCACGTAACAGACCAAATTCTCTGGTCAATGGGTTTGCCCGAATGGGTAAGCGTTATGGCTGACCCAAATAACCCGGGTGGATGGCATCGTCTTATCCAGATGAAATGGGCAAACGGTGTAGTCGGCGCCTTGGACGGTGCGGCTTCGTGGGGTTGGGATGACCACCCGCTACGCATAATGGTTGTCGGAGATAAAAGCTATGCCGAAGCGAAGGGGTTGAACGGTTGGTATCGCCGGCGCAAAGCATATAACTCGGAAGTGGAAGAGCTTTGGGAAGTTGAAGGTGAGCAGTCGGAGATGAATGAATCCTTCCCGCGCATGGCAGACGGCGTGATTAAGGCCATGATAGCAGACAAGCCGTTCCCGGCAGATGGTGAAGCCGCTTGGAATGAGATACTCTTCGAGGCAGCAGTACACCGTTCTGCAATTAACAATGGCGAGCGCGTGATGTTAGCTGACGTTGAGAAGGATGTCATGGGTTAGAATCAACAGTTCAGGGAAAGCCGGATTGTTACTCGCAATGTAGTAACAATTCGGCACTTTTTATTGTAAAATATCCTTGAATGGTGTACATATAAGTAGTCGGACATAATTATTTTAATATTCACCGCTCCCGGTCTGGATTTAGCAATCCAGACTGAGCGGCTAAATCCAGAGGGAAAGACTTGGATTTAGCAATCCAAGTCAAGCAGTGTACCATTAAATAAATTT
>CAZRLY010000016.1:0-34484 GCA_964601015.1 uncultured bacterium | reverse complement strand
ATATACTGGACGGACATTGGCAAAATCCAGCGCGCAAACCTGGATGGCACAAACGTCGAAGATCTTGTCACAGGACTCATTGAGTCACGATACATCGCCTTAGACCTGCCTGTCCCTCCAATCGCCGATTTTAGTGCAGATATAACAAGTGGATATGCACCATTAACTGTTCAATTTACAGATGCTTCCATGCTTGGAACAAATCCAATAACAAGCTGGAGTTGGGATTTTGATAATGATGGAACTGTCGATTCATACGAACAAAATCCAATTCATACTTATGCAAAAGCTGGAACTTACACCGTTAAGTTAACGGTTTCTGACGGAACACTTTCAGATGATGAAATCAAAACGGATTTTATTGAAGTCAAATTCCCCATTGGGGATGTGAGTGGGAATAGCACTGTCAGCGCTTATGATGCTGCGTTGATTCTCAAGTTTGTTGTAGGGCTGATTGATGAATTTCCTGTTGCAAGCATGATAGGAGCTTCACCGGAAAACGCTATTCCACGCCATTACGAAGTGAGCGTCCCATCTCTGGGTGCTACGCAGGGGCAACGAATTGCCGTTCCAGTCCAGATCAACGATATAGCAGGATTTATCGCGGGCGGTGTCAGCCTGAAATATGACGCGACTGTTCTGAAGGCAGTTGGTGCTTCTCTGAAGCTGAACGGTGCATATTGGCAAGCCAACACCAATCTTGATGGAGAGGTGCGCGTTGCTTTCGCATCTGTCACAGCAAAAACTGAGTTTTCGCACTCCAAAAACCGAACCCTGTTCGTCGTTGAGTTCGATGTGCTGGCAAACACCGAGGGCAAAATTAGTCCGCTGATTTTAGAACAAGTTCAACTGGCTGAAAGCTTATCCATCAAAAAGGTCAACGGACTTGTCACTGTCCTACCCAGTGAGTTCCGATTGCATCAAAACTACCCGAACCCGTTCAATCCAGAGACGTGGATACCATATCACCTTGCTGCTGATGCGAATGTAGAAGTCACTATCTACAATGCTCAGGGACATCGAATCCGAACGCTTACGTTAAGCGCTCAACCTGCGGGTTCATATCTCACAATGGATAGAGCCGCTCATTGGGACGGACGGAGCGACACGGGTGAACTGGTTTCAAGCGGAATTCACTTCTACCATCTTAGAGCAGACGACTTTCACGCGACGAAGAAAATGATAATCAAAAAATAGTTTGACAATGTCATATTTTTCCATGGGCAACTCTCGAACTCGTGGGCATCAACCCAAAAACTGAATGCCTTCCGTTTTCGTTTTTAAACAAATTCACGCTGCTAACACCACTGGAGAATAATTGTGCATGCTAATAAGGTTTATATTGCAAAGATGGGAATTGGTATGGTTATGCCAAAAGTTGTTGAAGTTTTCCCCTTTGGACACATGTGGGTTTATTGGAAAGAGGAAAAAGACAATTTTTATCCCCATTGTAGGGGATATTATCCAGTAGAAGAAGATGTTCCTTCTGTAGCGCGTGATAGTCGCATGCAGATATTAAAATTTTTTGCTCGCAACTTTGTTAGAGGATTTTATCGGGTTGACGTTCGTGCTAGACGAATTATGCAAGAAAAAATTGATCAAATTTTCTACAAAGAATGGAAAATTACAAAAGAACAATTAAATGCATTGATGGTCAAATGTCATTTTCCAGATGAAAAAGATTATAAACTTGAAGGACGTTATTCTTGGAATAGGAAACAGCCCAATTGGAATAATTGTTCGTCTTGGGCTATCAAAGTTGTTTGTAAGATTATGAACAATCCAACTTTTCTAACTTGCAACTCACCCAAACAACTCAGTAGCGTCAAGGCAGAAATAGACTGGGCTCATGTTCCAAGAGCATAGAGGTAATCAAGATGCTATTTCAAAAAGAAGGAGTTCAAATTAATGAATTTATTCTGAATGATAAAGATGCCTATATTATTACCTATAGGGATTCTTATTTTTGGACAGTGGATGTTTCTCGTAAAACTGGTTTGGTCAGCTTTATTAAAGGTGGTATTCTTCCAGAAAGCGTTGATAAGTTTGAGACCAAACGCAATGGTCAAAAGACAGAAATTTATCTGCATACAAAGGATAAATTTGGGGCTCATGAGAATTATATTGGTGAAACAGATGACCACGCAACAGCAGAAGCTTGGGTTAGTGTGGTTAACAAAATTTATGAAAAACTCGGAAATAACCAAAAACTAACCGGAGAATAATGATGAGAAAATTGATTACCCCAAACCGATTTTCTGTCAGCATCTCGTTACTAATACACCTGATAGCATTGTTGGTAGCAACATTCGTTTTCATTGAGGGAAGAAACGAGATAGAAAGTTATGTGGAGATAGATTTTACCGATGCCAAACATCGTCCTAAGTTGCGCCGAATGCAAACTCCACATACGCCCACAATTCAGAGAACCCAAACTAACGTTGCCCAGCAACGACAATTCGCACGCAATTTTGGCACGATGGCTGATATACCCATTGGCAATGCCGATGTTGTATTACCTGTGGGCAACTCAACGCTGGATGTATCGGACGACAGTATGACAGCGATGAGCAGAGAACTTTCAAATCGGGTACAACCTCTCACAAAAGTGGTACAACCCAAACGCCTCCCTCCACAAATAACTTTAACCATTCCCAAACGAGACGTTGTACCCCAAATAGAAGCACTGTCATCCCAGATAGCAGAATTGAATTCAGCCCCCTTACAGATTCCGACAGCATCTTTGCGCGGTGATGTCATTGAGCCTCCAAAGTTTATCCACAAAATCGTGCCCAAGTATCCTGAACTCGCAAAGCGCGCCGAGAAGGAAGGCATAGTGATTTTGGAAGCGGAAATCGGTACCGACGGCACAGCACGGAATATTAAGGTTATACAAAAACTCGGATACGGTTGTGAGGAAGCAGCAATTGAAGCACTGAAATATTCTCGATTTCTACCCGCAAAACAGGGTAAAAAGCCCGTCGCGGTCAGAATTCAGATACCATATCGCTTCCAATTTGAGGAATAAGCCAATATGCCTCTTACGAGGGAAGGTGTAAAATGTTAAAAAGGGGTTTCCTGCTTATCGCTGGCGTATTAATCTTAGCCGGCTGTACCGTGAAAGCGCCACAAAATTTAGTGTCTCCTACGCACACTGGAAGTATTCGGTGGGGAAAGATTGAACCCATAGATGTAGGTTTCGTTGGACAAGATATGAACGTCACGATACGCATAAATGTGATATTTAATCTCAAAGTATCCGGTGGCTCATGCAATTTCCGCAAAATAGTTTACCATGACATGGAGAGATACAATCCCAAAAGCGGTAGGTGGGAATCATTTGGTGACGGCTCTCAAAAAGCTCATGACACCCGGTCAAATATATCGTCCAATCAAACTATAAACGCAACAACTCAGACGTGGTGGATTTGTTCAGGTACGAAACAAAATCCGACATATTACCGCGTTAGAGGAGCTTGGACTCTATACAATAACCGGGATGAACTTAAAGTTGCAAATGTATATAGCAACTGGCACAAGTTTCGTGTTCCTTTATAATCCCTGTTTTTCAAAAAATTATCAGGAGGAATTCAATGGGAATGATTTTACTAAAAAATGTGAACCTTTTCAACGGCAAGGATGAAGTTATCCGGGAGAATTTGTCCGTTTTGATAAGTGATGGAAAGATACAGGATATTTCCAGCAATCCAGCGTTGACTGCGGATGCGACAGTCCAGGAAATAGCCGGCGACGGAATGACGATTTTGCCAGGATTGATAAATGTCCATGTACATTTAAGTCTGGATGCTGAACTTCCATTTGAAGAATCGCTGAGTGAATCGCCTGAAATAACCCTTTTGAAAATTGTCAAAAATGCCAGAAAGACACTGGAAGCGGGGATAACCACAGTACGAGATTTGGGATGTAGAGCGCATCTGGATTTTGAATTCCGGAAGGGTGTAAAGCTCGGGTTGGTGCCAGCGCCAAGGATGTTGTTGAGCGGGGAGGTAATCACGAAAACAGGCGGACACGGGCATTTCATAGGACGTGAGGCGGATGGAGAGGCAGAAATCACAAAGGCTGTCCGTGAACAAGTCAAAGCTGGCGCGGACGTGATAAAGGTTATGGCTACAGGGGGAGTGATGACAGAGGGTGTTGAACCCGGGCTTGCCTTGTACTCCCTTGAGGAGGTAAAAGCCGCCGCGCACGAGGCACAACTTTGTCGAAAGCTGACAGCCAGCCACGCACAGGGGACTGAAGGAATTAAAAACGCTGTCATCGCAGGAATAGATACCATAGAACACGGTATCTACATGACAGAGGAAATAATTGACCTGATGATTGAACGTGGGACTTATTGGGTGCCGACATTAACCCCAGGCGAATGCCTATCCAAGCCGGAGGCAAAAGAATTTATACCGGAATACAGCATGATAAAAGCAAACCGGGTAAAACCGATACATCGGGAGAGTTTTGCAAAATTCTGTAGGAAGGAAGGGTTGAAACTCGGCATCGGTAGCGACGCTGGTGTGCCATTAACCCCCCACGACGACATCGTCATGGAGATGGAAATTTTTACAGAATACGGATTTTCCAACTTCGAGGTACTTAAACTCGCAACCTACGGCAACGCAGAATTGTTGAAACTACAGGATAAAATCGGCTCTATCGAAGTCGGAATGGAAGCTGACATCGTTGGCGTTATGGGCAATCCGCTGGAATGCCTCGCCGTACTCAAGGAACCGAAGCTGGTGATGAAAGCGGGGATGATATACGGAAAATACCGGGGTGTGTGAGAAGTTACATCACATAGCGTGGCGACAGCATTTCAGCTATCGGGGCTACGGAGTATGGACGGACAGAGAAAGTCCGCTACGCATTGTAACTCCTATGTAGCGTCGTCAAAAGTCTCGACACTTCTCGCACACGCCCTAAGGGGAGGAAGTGTCTAATGCGTAATTCGTTTTAACTTGTCCTTTGAGGATAAGTGCTTCCTCAAGAAAAACGTCGTGGTCAAGCGTTTCAGGCAATCCCATTTTACGAAGAATCGGTGTAGCAAGGACGCGCGAGAGTTGTTTTCTGCGTTGTACGGTCAAAGTGGAACGCCTTGATATGTATTCACGAATAGCACTTAGTTCCTCATCAGTGATTACATCAATGTTTATTTTATCGGCATAAGTAAACGCAGTTTTTTGCGGAATGGGGCTTCCCAATTCGACAGGGATTCTATCAACCCTCTCCTTGACGACAAACGTACCTGCGGCTAAGTCACCTAACCTACGCCACTTTCTATCAACAATCATAATGATAACGCCGATGCCATAGAATACTGGTAGGAAATCTATAAGTCTAATTAGATTGCGAATGGCAGATTCGAGGAGGGTAATGGGGTATCCGCCCGTTTTCACCACGCGCAGCTTGAGCAGCCGTTTGCCAGGTGACCGGCCGCTCCACATCAATTCAAACACGATGTAATAACCCCATAGAATAGCGAAGACAATTAGAATGAGCCCGGCGAGCAGCCAATTTTTGAATTCTCCTTCTAACAAATCCGAGGTATACTCTAAGACATCCAATGAATAAATAACCGCAGCAAACAACATCACTATTACTGTAAGAATGATATTATCAACTAATGCGGCGCAGAATCGAGAGCCGACGCCCGCTAAGTCGAAGGTCAATTCTATGTGTTCCGGAGCGTCAATTGAAAGTTGTTCGTTCATATTAGGCTCCCGCGGAGATAATTGCGAAAATTGAATTTTCATAAGACGAAAAGGTTCGCAAAATGACATTAGAAGGATTCATTAATCAGAAGAAAGATTACTGGGAAGAGTTAAATGGGCTTCTGAACAAAATTCAAAGTGGGAAATTGAGCGTTTTATCCGCCGTTGAACTTGAGCGGTTGGGTTACTTGTATCGCCGGGTAACTTCTGACTTAGCTATAGCAAGACGCGATTTCCCACACGACAGGATAGTAGAGTATCTTAACAACCTCGCCAGCCACGCTCATTCCAACGTATATCAGAGTAAGCCGATAGAACCCGGTAAAATTCGTCACTTTTTTCTATACGGATTTCCTGAATTATATCGTGAAAAGATAGTTTTTATAGCTATATCATTCCTTCTGTTCGCTTTCAGCGCCCTTTTAACTTTTTCTGCTACGCTTATCAATCCCGATGTAGGTGAAACCGTAGTTCCTGTCAGCTTGGTTCAAACTATTAAGGAACACCAAATGTGGACAAATATTCCCAAGGGAGAACGTTCAATAGCGTCGTCTATGATAATGACGAACAACATTCAGATAACCTTTCTCGCCTTTACCTCCGGTATATTATTCACACTCGGCACCGTATATGTATTGATTATTAACGGTATGCTAATTGGTGCTGTCGGTGGATTGTGTTACATCCACGGGTTAAGTTTGCCTCTTTGGTCTTTTGTCTCACCGCATGGCTACATTGAATTGTCGGTAATTTTTATTGCGGGGGGCGCAGGGATAATGATGGGCTACTCTCTCATCAATCCTAAACTTTCCACCCGCAAGCGCGCTTTAAGGGACGCCGCTAAAGACGCCGTTCGATTAATTGGCGGCTGCATACCGCTTTTGGTGATTGCCGGGGTTATTGAAGGGTTTATCTCACCTTCTGCCTTGAACCCCCGGATAAAACTCACCATCGGCGTTGCTACTGGTATATTGTTGTATGCTTACCTTTTCCTATCTAAAAAATCCGGCTCCAGGTTCAGTAGGTTGGGTTGAGGCACGAAACCCAACTCACATACGCTCTAAGAAACGTCTAAATTTTCCCTGCCTGTAATTCAGCCAAAAGTTTAGTCACCTCGTCAGCTTTTATAATTTCGATGGCACGTTGCAACTGTTTATCATTTTCCAAATCCACCAGACGTGCAATACCGACATTCATGTCGAATATCCTGCGCGCTTCAAGTTTGACGACTTTCTCTTCCTCGAAGTGGATGTGATTTTCTTTAAGTATAGAAATCAAATCAGGCAGTTTGGCTTCAAGGGTAGCAAAATCTTTTGGTGTGGTATTTGTTTCCTTCTCGGTTTTTTCAAGATAATCCAGCACAAATTTCTCAATTACATTTTTGTCACGGGCTTTATATAACATAAACTGGTCAAAATCGTTCGGCTTCCACGGCTCTACTACGACGTTGGGGGTTATTCCCTCACCATTAATAGAAATGTCACCGGGAGTATAGTATGTCGAAATGGTCAAAGAGATAGCACCGCCGTGTTCCAACTTAATCCGCTGTTGTACAACGCCCTTTCCATAAGTTTTCGTTCCGACCAAAATGCCACGGTATAAATCTTTGATGGCACCTGCGACTATCTCAGAACCGCTGGCGCTGTCTTCATTCACAAGTACGACAAGTTCAACATCCTTAGGACATAGCATCTTGTTGCTTGATGGGTATTCATTATTGTAGGCTGGCTCTTTTCCTATGGTTTTTACGATAATTTTTCCCTCGGGTAGGAAAGTATCTGCCATCTTCCAGGCAGCATCAAGCAACCCACCTGGATTATCCCGTAGGTCAAGAATCAACGCTTTCAAACCATTGTCCTTGAGTTCTTTCAAAGCATCTGCAAACTCGCCATCAATTTTACCCGTGAACCTATTTTTCTTTAGTGTTCTACCTGTAAAACTATTTATCCGTATGTAACCGACGCCATCGTCCAACATTTTCTTTTCGACGCTGTCTATCTTTATTTCGGCGCGTTTTATAGTGACATCTATTTCTTTAGGCACCCCGCGTCGAAGGATTGTCACGGTGACTTCTGCTCCTACCTCGCCTCGCAACCTATCCACGATATCGTCTATTGTCACGCCTGCCATTATATCAATCCTTGCAGACTCACCATTCACCTTTGTAATAATATCCCCTGCTTGTAAACCGGCCTCCATGGCGGGAGTATTGGGCAGTGGCATAGTAATTTTCACAAAACCGCTGCTATCCGGGATTATCCGTATCCCCAGGCCGCCGAATTTAGCGCGATACAAGTCTTCTCGTTCTCGTTGAAGGGCGTTTTCCTCAAGGTAAAAAGAATATGGATCTTTTAGTGCAGCCAGAGCACCTCTTATCGCGCCCTCCATCATCTCGTCGCGATCCACATCTTTATAATAATTAACTTTAGCCGTTCGGACTACCTCATTAAGCGTCTCAGACGTTTGCCGTAGTAAAGTTAGATACGTTGGCCCACTACGTTCATCTCTCGCATCGCTCTTTCCCATCTTCAGTCCTAACGAAAAACTGACGAGGGCCAGTACGATAGCCAGGATTTGCAAAATGCCTTTGTTTTTTAACATTCTATTTTCCCCTTTTTGGAAGTAGAAAAGCGGAGTGCGGAAGAAAAATTGTCTTGCTTTACCGCCTTCTCGCTTATCCTGTGTTTCTTGTCGTAAATTATAACATAATAAGCGTTAGCTTGCAATGCCTATCAAGTTTTGCATAAGCTCGTTCAGGGCGCATAAGGCACTGTGCCTCTTTCATTCACAGTATAATTCCATTGTCGGATATAATCCATTCCGGGGAGGAATTCGTCGCTCATGGCGTCAAGTTTTCGTTGGAGCCAGGCGTCTAAATCCTGTTGTAATTGACCATACGCAGGATTGTCGATTAGATTGCTCAATTGGTAAGCGTCTTCATCGTTATCGTAGAGCAACCATGGGCCCTCCAATGTGCGAACATAGGTATATCGTTGGGTTCTGAGACAACGATATTCTCTGCCATGTTGTCGTCGAACCCATTCTCCAAAGGGATGAGGACACATAATAACGGCTGCCCCATCCGACGGGTTCGCACCACCCTGCATGTAGTTGGAGAAATCCAATCCCTCCACTGTATCCGGTATGGGAAAACCACACAACCCCAATAAGGTCGGCAAAATATCAGGAGCGTCAATAAACGCATCCAATTGTTTTGGTTGGCATCCGAACATAGCCGGATAACGCAACAGAAATGGTACTCGGATTGATTCATCCCATGGGCGTTGTTTCCTTTGCTCACCCTGGGAACCCAGCATATCCCCGTGGTCAGACGTAAATACAAAGATTGTGTCTTCTTCGATTCCCTTTTCCCGGATGGTGTGGAGAAGGTTTTCAATGCAAACATCCAACGTTGAACAATGGGCATAGTATCCAGCTAAGTCTTTTCTTGCCTGTTGCGCACTTTCATCGGGAACGTTGGGGCGAAGGCGAATGTTTTCTGGCTCGTACATTGTTTTGTATTGCTCCGGTGCAGTTTCATAAGGGTTATGGGGCGGCCCCCACGAAAGGACGAGCAGGAATGGTTTTTTATCATCGTGTTCTTGAATGTATTTTTGAGCGTCCCGTGTTTGGGCGATGGCGTCATAGCCTTCCCAATAAAGTTTCTCATCGGAATCTCCTGCGTAGTATAGGGAGCGATTGTAATTGTGGGTACACTCAAGAACCTTCCAGTAATCAAATCCCTGGCGGCGTTCGGGTGGGATGTACGACGAACGCCCGTGACCATCAAGGTGCCATTTGCCGATATAGGCGGTGTCGTACCCGGCCGTGGCGTAAGCATCTGCCAGGCTGACAGCATTATGTTTGAGATAGACATCGTTGACAAAAACTCCATGCGTGAGAGGGAACTGCCCTGTCATGAGACTCGCTCTGTAAGGTGAGCAGACAGGACAACCTGCTACAGCATGCGTGAAATTGATGCTTTCGCCGGCAAGCGAATCCAAATTCGGCGTCTTGACATTCGAGTCGCCAGCGTAGCCAGTGGCTTGAGCACGCCATTGGTCACCAAAAACAAAGATAACATTTGGTCTTTTCATATCTATTTTGGGGGACAGATTCCTTTCCCCCATGCGTATCAAGCCCAAACGCCTTGAACTCAAGTTCAGGCTGAAAGCTAAAGTCCACTCAAAGTGGACTAAAACTTAGTCTCAGTCGTCTTTGAGACGACTTCAGCTTTTAGCCTCGAATTGATTCGAAGGCTAAAGTTGATGCGTATGGGGGGACAGGTTCCTTTCCCCCCAACCCCCCCTTTCTTTGTAGGGTTTGAACCCTAGGCACGGAAACCAAGAAGTGCCAAATTCGTAATTCGTTTAAGTCATTTACCTCAATTTCTATCGTTGGGTTTCGTGCCTCAACCCAACCTACTTGGGCAAAAGGTTCTTTTTGAGCTTGCATACCATCGTGTAAGCTGGGTCAAAAACATTTCCGACTTCGTATTCAACGCATTGCCCCAACAGGATGTGGGTAGCACGCGCATCCAAACCAAAGTCCTCCTGGAGCCAGCGTATCATTTCAGTGGTAGCGTGTTGGAGAGCTTGGGCTAATGGACGGGCGTTCCCTGCCGTTAAGATGTATTCTTCGTTTTCTGCCCGGGGCCAGTTGATGTTTTTTCCTTTGAGCAATTGGACGGTGAATTGTACGTCGAAAGATACTTCAATGCCCGTACCCACGATTTCTCCGTCTCCCTGTACGGCGTGTCCGTCTCCCATGAAGAGGAGGGCACCAGGGACGAAAACTGGAAAATAGACGGTTACTCCAGCGACAAATCCTTTATAGTCCATGTTTCCTCCGTGAGTGGAAGAAGTACCCGAGGAGATAGTCTGTCCCCTTGGCGGCGCAACACCGAAACACCCCAACATGGGCGCTAACGGCAGGGTGAAACGCCCAAGTTTTGTTTCAGGTTTAACCAAGGTGGCTGTCCCTTTTTCGATGTCTAATTCCCACTCAGCGGTGATGTGTTCTTTAGGCATCTGTACCACATAATGTGGGTCAACTGCATTCGAGGCGATGACAGTAGAAGCTCTGCCTTTACTTCGGTTCGGCCATAATTTATCAAAGCGGACAGCTAAAGTATCTCCTGGTTCTGCATCCGTAATGTAAAAGGGGCCGGTTTGAGGGTTCCCGCCGGGTGTCACTTGTTGGTCGGAAGCATCTCGACCGGCGTTGTCCACTGTTGTGGTGACGACTGTGTCGCCGTCGGCTATCCGCAGGACTGGCTCGTAGGAACCCAGGGCGGTATAGTAGACATTGGGTTGAAATTGATGAATCGCCATTATTGTTTCTCCTTTCTATGCGGTTCAGCAAGAAACCGAGTTTTTCGGAAAAACTCGGTTTCTTACCCGCAATGAGACTTTCTTTAGCTATACGAACCCCAACAGGGCCGCCAGATTGTCCCCTTTTACCTTCATTTTGTCCGTTTCTGCATACCCCTCCATGTGCGCATCCACGATGTCGGGTGTGCCACTACCCCATACCAAGCGATTTGGTCCAAAGGCTTCGATAACCATGCGAGTAAACGGGCGTGCACTCAAGTAGAGCGGGGCATCTGTGGCAAAGTGATTCAGCCCGGAGAGTTTCATATAAACGTTGTCAAAAGTAGCTAAGGAAAGTACATGCGCATATTCCACCGCATTGCCTGTATGGGGTTCCGCTAAATGGTCAATCAACACCGTGGATGTGGGATAGGTACGCAACAGTTCTGCCACCTGTAGCGCGTAATTCGGGCCGATGTGCAGTTCAATAATCAGACTCAGTTCCAGGGCTTTTTCCCAGAGACGCCGCACCTCCAGACTGGTAAAACTGTCCAGATACATTTCCTTGCCCCGATGGGCGTGGATTCGGAAGGCAATAATACGCGGTTGCCGCGCAATTAGTTCCTCCATTTTGCGTGGTGCGTCTTGGTCTTTTGGGTAGAACAAGCAAGTACCTTTGAGTTTTTCTTTCTCTCGTTCTAAGCAATCTAAGATTAGTCGGTGGTCATCTCCATAAGGTTCCGGATGAACCAGCACTGCTCGGTCAATGCCCTCTTGTTCCATGCGCTGGAGATAAACCCCCAGTGGGTCAATCGGCATGGTAGATACGTCGGGCCTATAGGCTGCATCTTTGTGAAACGGATAACGTTGCAGATTAGGACTGAAAATATGCGCATTCCATTCTATAATCATTGACTTTCTCCTTATAAACAGAACAAGCTAAATAGTATCTGCTGATTTTCTCCGTTAATTGGCGGGTAGGTGGGGAAACTAACGTGGGAGAATACAGTAAATAGCTTAGAGTATAATACTCCACTGGTTCTTTTCCCACCATACCCGCCCTACGATGATTTTTTCAACAGATACTAAATAGTACATGTGGGCGCAAATCTTTGACCCGTAGAACGTGTAGCCTTACTCGTTCTACCCGCCAATTCGAACGAGCATGGCTGCACGTTCTACGTGAGTGAATTTAAAAAGTTGACCACATAGGCAACATATTCTACTGTGGCACTGCGCTACTGATGAAATCAGACTCTCTAACCAGTACGCGGATGTCCTTATTTTGCATTGGAAAATCAACCCGATTGTTTCCAATCCGTTCGGATTCGTGAAAAGATAACAGCATTTCCAAAGCCGCATACCCGTCGCGCCCGCTTGAAACTGTATCCTCATTTTGCTCAATGCTGTCAATGATTTCTTCAGCGGCTAAAGGAATCACACAACGTCCCCTGCCGAATGTATACATTTTCGCCTTCTCTGGAATTTCGGGGAACGGCTTTTTCTTTAATCCACTGTCGTATAGACTAAACTCCGCCGGCCGGTGACGTTCCGATATGGTAATGCGTCCCTTGGAACCAATCAATTCAAATAAAAACAGAGCATTATGACCGGTGGCTCCGTTGACAATGCCTCTCACACCATTCTTGAAGTAGAAATAACCGCTACCGCCCGGGTCAAGACTCCCTGGGTTGCTCAAGTGTCCGACTAACCAAGCCACATCTCCCGCGAAGAAACGCATCATATCAAGATAGTGCGTTCCGCTATTAGCGAGTGCGCCGCTAAAATGAAGCGTAACCCCCTGCAACTGCCCAATTTCTCCGTTATCAATAAATTCTTTGGCTTTCCGGTATTTCCAATCCCATCGACGGGTATGGTTGATGGTCAACTTGACATTGTTTTCATCGCAGACAGCAATCATCTCCTCCGCTTCACGCAAACAGGTAGCCATTGCCTTCTCACAGAATATGGCTTTGACACCTGAAGTAGCAACTTTCATTGTGATACTATAATGAGGAATTGGATAGGTACATATACTTACAATATCCAGTTCTTCGTTGTCCACCATCTCTTCATAGCTTTTGTAAAGTCGTTCAACGTTCCATTTACGCCCGAAAGCTTCGAGGCGTTCCTCATGTTCGTCCGCTGCTGCGACAATCCGAGTTCGCTCGACAATATCATAACATCCAGCGTGCGATGTTGGTTTGTCTCGGTGTGCATCCTGTTCCATTAAACTCGCAATCCGTCCACATCCAATTACACCGACTTTATAAATATTCATCTTTGACTCCTTTCAGAGTAATTTTCCGCCCCAATGGGGCTTTGGGCAATTTGTATTCCTCATTGCTATAAACATTATGCTCCTACGGAGCGGGGCAAGATTCCGTTAAGTTGATGCCAATGGAGCAGGCTGGGAAAAGATGGCGGTACCGAACCGTCATCTTTAGGCTTCGCCTATGTCCGCCTCTCCTTTTCAACGCAAAAGTTGAAGATACTTCTGAAAACTTAGATTAACCACCAGTGTTCTGGAGTTATCGCCTGAATGCCAAAGTTCCTGTGTTCAGGTGGCAGTGAGTTGAGCAATTCCCGGGCTTTCTCGCCTATCGCCTTTGCCGCCAATTCAACATTTCGTTTGCCCACCTCTACCGACGCATGTTCCCGCGGGTCAAGTCCGCCTATTCCCCAGGGAGCGCGCATGTCGAGTGTGATGTCTTCATCTCCTAATTCTGACATATCAACGCAGTCCGGGTAAAAAAACATCATGTTAGACGTTTCCCACTTGGCTGCGTGGTCAGTTTGGGATTCCTCAGATTGACTGAGCGTTACTTCCCAGATGCCGATGCCACTCACTGTGCCGTCAGCAGTCACAGGTTCGAGAGCTTTGTTAATCATATCAATTTGTCCCTGTACGTTATGCCCAGAAACGCCGATAATAACACGAAACCCAGTATTCTTGAGTCGCTGGAACAACTCTGTGTAGACAGGGACGAGATGTTCTTGGTTGAATCCATTGTGAAGCCACTGAGGTGGATATACCACCCCGCCGAATTTCTCCGCGCACTTCACCAGTATCGCGTGTGATTTAAGTGCGTCGTTGCCAAGCGGCAGGTGACGTCCATGCCATTCTATCAGGCCAAAAGGCACGTATACGACAGGAAATTTTCTAATAGCCGCCTCCAATTGCCCCGGACGCATGAACTGCATCTGTACATCTTTTGAAAGTGAATTTTCCATTTATTACCTCCTGGTAGGTTGAGATTCACATCTCAACTGTCGATTTTTGAAAATCGACCTACGGGGTTTCATATCAAAACCTCTTACATGTAGGTTGAGATTCACATCTCAACGTTAATTTGTCTCAAAATTTAACATATTTCCCCCTATAGGTCAACAAAAATATCGTATTTCTTTGATTTCATTGATGGACATTTTCCGGTCATCCTATCATTTTGAGTGTATTAATGAATCCAAAATTATCTTCAACATTCTACAGAATTGTTGTTGACAAGAGTAAAAAAGTAAAGTATAATATATCCGCATTTTTAAGGAGAGTGCGCTTTGCATTATATGTAGGTTGGGTTGAGGAACGAAACCCAACGAAACACCCATACACGCTTTAAGGAGAGTGTGGGAGTGGATTAGCAAGAGAGGGAAAAAGTATGAAAAAACTCACAATAATTTGCTTACTTTGTTTATTTCCAACTTTAAGTATATCCGCGTTTGGCCAAGGTGATGTCACTTCAGGTGGTCAGCCGCAGATTGACAATATGGTCAACGATGCAATATCCAAAATTGGTGACTCTATTGTGCATACCGACTCGAGCATTGAGAAAATCGCTATCTGGAGTCTTGAAACAGGACAAAACGATATCATTGATGCAAACTCAATTGAGGAAAAATTGACCCTTGCTTTGATTAAAGCTGAAAGCTATCGCAGATTCAGCGTAATAGACCGGATAGCACTTGAAACTCAAGCTGAAGAACACAATTTGACCTTCTCCAAGGTTTTTGATAGAAGAAAAATGATGGAAATTGGCAAAGCTATAGATGTACATGGATTTGTCTACGGTAGTGTTGCTTTGGTAGACGACAAACTTGTTTTTAACCTCAAGCTCATTGGTACTGAGATAGGATTGATTGTATGGGCAGACGAAATAGAAGGACAGGACAAAGACTTTCTGGAAAGGCTCCAGCAGGAACAGATTGAGGTACAACAGGTTATAGAGCGTCAAAGTGCCTTGAAAAGATTAAAATCTAGCAACAAGGCGGCTCTTGAATCTCTGATACTGCCTGGGCTTGGCCAGTTCTATATTGAAGATAGTTCTCGGGCTACCACATATCTTTTTATCGAAGCAATATCCTTGGTGGTTGTTACACAGGCTGCGCTTGCCAATGATGATTCAGCGGATACTCGCAAGTTTATCGGAATGGGCATAATCGGGCTCAATCATTTCGTCAGCGCTTTAGACGCGGCGATATTCACTGAAAGGCGTAATCGTCGGATAAAAAAGCGATATAATCTTGCTTTTGTGACTTATTCTCAAAAGCAGGTAAGGTTTACTTATAAATTTTAGTTCTGTCCTCATGTTTGCATGGGAGTAAAGAGTAAATGGATACTGTTACAAATACAAAAGAATCGAGATTTAATAAATTCTTCGGGAAATTTAATCGCCGTGGAAAGAGAAGGAAGATTTATAAGGTTAGGCGTTCGTCTGGAGAAAGACAGGTTCTAACAAAAAGGGAAATACACAAGCTCAAGAAGAGAAAAAAACGTAGAATAAAAAAATCTGAAAGATATTTCAGACTAATAGCTTCTGTTTTGGGCATCTTGATTATGTTATACGGTGCGCAATTAATTATCAAGGGTTTTGTCGAAGAACATGAAGGCAGTTCAAACGAATCAATTCAAGATTTACCTGCCGTACTTCCCGAAGATAAGCAAACCGAACCAAAGTATTCGAGCGAGGATGAGAATATTGTATTGAGTGACATTGATAATAGTATACCTGATGATAAAATGACCGCTCATACGGAAGTTCCGAAATCCAAGGAAAAGACGGAATACGTGCAGCCAAAAACTATTC
The DNA here is from genome assembly GCA_964601015.1 of uncultured bacterium. Taxonomy (GTDB): domain Bacteria; phylum Poribacteria; class WGA-4E; order DTYX01; family CAZRLY01; genus CAZRLY01. Next base: position 18,365 of record CAZRLY010000016.1, on the reverse strand, counting down.
AGAAAGATGAAGCAAGGGCAAATACTCTAACAATTCCTCCGCCTGAACTGTCGATAGTTCAGGCACCTGAGGGAACAATTACCACCCCAAATGTTTACTTTGCTTTTGATGCGAACAAAACAGTTACATTTTCGCACATGCTGGAAGGCTACGATAGTAAATATTCCGATTTTTCGACTATCAAATCTAAATCCTACTCAAATTTGCCCGACGGTTCGTATACTTTTCATTTGCGAGCAAAGGACAAACTTGATAAAATTACGGAGCCAATCGTTCGTACTTTTTCAATTGATACGACGCCGCCTGATGTAGAAATTGTTGAAGGCACCGATAGCACAGTGGCTGAACGCAATATAACCTTTCGATTCAGCGCGGACGACGATGCCACTTTTGCCACCTACTTGCAAGGATACGATAAGCGATTTTCTGGGTATACTGAAAATACTACCAAGAGTTATAATAATTTACCCGACGGAGACTATATCTTCCAGGTAAAAGCTAAAGACAAATACGGCAATGAGAGCATAACGGTTGTTAAGAGGCATTTTACAGTCGATACAATGGCCCCTGGCGTCAAGATTATTGAGGCGCCAAATTCGATAATTGGCGAAAAGAGTGTGACTTTCAGATTCGTCGCCAACAAAAAAGCAACCTTTGCTTATTGGCTAAAAGGTCAAGATTCAGGATATTCGGATTTCATTTCAAATGATTCAGTAACTTACAATGAACTTTCCGATGGTGAGTATGTTTTCTTTGTAAAAGCCAAAGATAAACTGGGCAATGTTGACCCCGCGCCTGCTAAGTCGAAATTTGCGATAGATACTACTCCGCCCAATACCTCCATCACAGAAAGACCAAAAAAACAGATTAAACATTCGACTGTGTCTTTTTCGTTTGAGGCTGACGAAGAAACCTCTTTTTCTTATTATCTGGAAGGATACGATGACAAATATTCGGATTATACTTCAGAGTCAAGCAAGACTTACCACAACCTTCTTGATGGGAGTTACACATTTCACGTCCGGTCAAAAGACCGAGCCGGAAACGTCGATAAAAAAGGAACCTCTCTAAGTTTTACAGTCAAGACCAAAGAACTGATTTTTACAGAATACTTTGAAGATGAAAAGAGCAAGGTTAAGGCTGGTGATTTCAAAGATAGGAAAATTTACTGGGGTTTGACAAAAAAGCGGGCTAAATCAGGTAAACGCAGTTTATGGTGCGCCAAAGTGGGAAACGATGGTCAAACGTACAAAAAAGACATGAACGCATGGTATCACATCTCAGTTGACCTTTCTCGTTTTGATAAAGCTGAACTTGTATTTTGGTATTATCTAGACACAACAAACGACATAACCGATTTACTATATTTAAAAGCCGTACCCCAGGCGAAAGCCAAAAAAGTTGATGACGTTAAGCCCATTTGGTATGCTCCCGTAAGAAAAGACAAACGACTCAGGTGGGTGAAACAACGTGTTCTTCTGGATTCGGTCTGCGGGCAAACAGCAATCATAAGATTCTGTTTCAAAAGCGACGACAAATTTGAAGATGAAGGCGCTTACATTGACGATATTTCAATCATCGGAAAATACCAGGGTAATACCATTTTAAGAAAATATTAGCCACAGAAAGATACAGAAAAATATACTTCCGTGTTCCTTCTGCGAAAATCTGTGTCCATCTGTGGCTCAAAAATACAAATAATTCCCTGAACATCTACCCATTCGTATCAACTTAAGAAGAAGCGAACGCCGGTTGAGTAGGTTCGGAACGGCGCTACGGGCTACTTGATTACCATATTCATTTCTTAAATTGATGCATATGGATTCCCTAAACATCTACCCAATTACCCAAAGGTATGCTGACCGAACACTTCCTTCGCTCTTTCCACGAACTGAGCATCAAGTTGAGTGGCTCTCTTTAGCTCCCTTATGGCGTCCTCTTGTTTGCCTCCTACTGAGTAGAGGCGGGAGAGGGTATAATGCGCTTCTGCATCCTCAGGGTTGAGTTGTACAAATTCCTCAAAGCCAGCCACAATCTGGTTGTATTGCACTCTGGAATGGTGTTCCGTCGCTAAATTAAGAAATAACGGATGGCTGTTTTTTATCCGCATAGCTTTCCTATATGCGGCGGTAGCTTCCTCATTCTGTCCATTGTCCATGTACGCCCTTCCCAGATGGAAATATACTACTGAGTTATCCCATGACTCAATCGTTTTTTGGAAGGCGGCTATAGCTTCCTTCTGCTGTCCTATCGCCGCGTAGCATCGTCCTAAGAAGTAGTATATTCCACGATGAGCCTTGCCATCCTCAATGGCCTTCTCGAAAATGAATATCGCCTCATCATATTGACCATCATAAAAATAATTTACCCCAAGATTTGTATGCCCTATATACGCATCGCTTATCTTTATAGCCTCCTTCATTTCAGCGATAGCAACCTTATATTTTCCTTCCTTGGCATACAAAACTCCCAAATTATTATGTGCCTTGGCTGCTGCACTACCTTCAGGTTCTATCTGGAATACCTTTTTGTATTCCTCCATAGCTTTCTCAATCTGCCCCGCGGCATCATGAAAAAAACCCATGTGAAATTGCGCTTTAGCATTATCAGGTTCCAACTCAAGCGTTTTCTGAATTGCCGCCTGTGCTTCGTCAAGCATGCCTTTTTCTTCGTAGGTATGTCCCAGATAGCAATAGGCTTCCGCATTCTCAGGGTGCAGTTCTACTGTTTTCTTGCACAAGGCTATCGATTCGTCAAAAGCGGCAGAAGCCTCCTCCAATTTTCCAGCAGTTTTATAAGCGAACCCCAACTCATGGTGTGCCGCTATGTAATCGGGTTTCAACTCCGTAGCCCTTTTTAGAGCGTCCAACTCTTCTTGAGACGGAACGTCATCCCAGGTTATGCCCAGTTGATAATGGGCTTCGGCATAATCTGGTTTTAGCTCTACAGCTTTTTGAAAAGCGGCGCGTGCCTCATCATACCTTCTGGCTTTGAGGTGTTCACGTCCGCTTTCCATAATCTCAGAAAGCACCTTTTGTGTGAATTGTGTTCCGAGTTTTTCTTCGTCGAAGATTTCCTCTACCATTTGTAACATCTCCTCCTTTAGTTGTTTTCTGCCTCTCTGCAATCTGCTTTGTACGGTGGAAACCGTAGTATCAAGAAAGTCAGCTACATCCTTATAAGACAACCCATCCAGATAGAAGAGAGTAATAACCAGGCGATTCTTTTCCGGCAACGCAGAAATGGCTTTCACAACGGATGCGCGAAATTCTTTATCCGCAAGCGCTTGTTCAGGCGTGTCGAATGCTATTATTTGCGAGGAAACATCAGAACTCTCATCAACAGAGACGACGTTATCCTTTTGTTTCCGAAGCCACGATTTGCACAAGTTTGCCGTAAGGCTGTTTAACCAACTTGCGAATTTTGATTTATCCTGAATCTGCGTGAGATTTCTGTATGCCTTGATGAAAGCCTCTTGTGCTAAATCCTCTGCGTCGGAGAAACTCCCGGTTATATGGTAAGCCAAACCGTGAACCGCTCCGCGATATTTCGTTACCAAAACTCCAAAGGCATCCTTATTGCCCTGTAACGTTTTTTCTACCAACTCAGCGTCGGTTAGTTTCACAGCATGACACCTCTTTTCAGTTTGCATTAAATAGACGCAGAAGGAGATGAAAATCTATCGTTTTTCTGAGAAATATTTTTCCCTTTGTGACTTTGACAACCAAATCGGATTTGAATTTAACAAATCACATCCCAATATAATTCAGTCTCAATGTCATCGGGATTTTTTTGTTGGCAAAACCATTGAGGTATGCTAAAATATGAGTAAATTTTATGATGAGGAGATATATCATTCATGTCCACATTAACCATTAAAGATGTCAGTACGATTCTCACTGCCCCTGCGGGTTCCCGACTGGTGGTAGTGAAGGTGGATACTTCTGAACCTGGGTTGTATGGTTTGGGATGTGCCACGTTTACGCAACGTCATCTTGCGGTAAAATCTGCGGTGGATGATTTCCTGAAGCCATTCTTAGTTGGTAAGGACGCGCAGCGAATTGAGGACATCTGGCAGACGGTTTGGGTAAATTCCTATTGGCGTAACGGCCCTGTGTTGAACAACGCACTTTCGGGAGTAGATATGGCGTTGTGGGACATCAAAGGCAAACTCGCTGGAATGCCGGTTTACCAGTTACTCGGCGGGAAATGTCGTGAGGCGGCAGCAGTATACCGTCATGCCGGCGGGGGCGACGAGGTAGCGGTAGAGGAAAGTGTACGTCGCTACATGGAACAGGGGTACTACTATATCCGATGCCAGATGGGAGGATATGGCGGGAGCGAGCAATCGAAACGCCGACGCCCTGAAAATGCGTTGCCGGGGGCCTATTTTGACCCGGATGCGTATGCGCGTAGTGTGCCTCGCATGTTTGACCATCTGCGTAAGAAGATAGGTTTCGAGGTGGAGTTGCTGCACGATGTACACGAACGGGTGGTTCCTATCGAAGCCGTGCGTTTGGCAAAGCTGTTGGAACCCTACCGCCTCTTCTTCTTAGAAGACCCGTTATCCCCAGAACAGATAGATTGGTTCCGGATGCTTCGTCAGCAAAGCGCAACCCCCATTGCTATGGGAGAGCTTTTCAACAATCCCCACGAATGGACACCGCTCATCGTCGAGCGGTTGATTGACTTCATCCGCGTACACATCAGCCAAATAGGTGGCATTACCCCTGCGAAGAAGTTGGCGTCGCTATGTGAAGCATTTGGAGTGCGCACTGCCTGGCACGGGCCAGGAGACGTCTCACCAGTGGGACATGCCGCCAACATCCATCTTGATGTAAGTTGTACAAACTTTGGCATTCAAGAATGGAGTGGCTTCACAGAGGCACACCACGAGGTTTTTCCCGGATGTCCAGAGATACGAAATGGCTATGCTTATCCGAACGAGCAGCCTGGTTTAGGAATTGATATTGATGAGACGGCGGCAGCTAAATACCCTTGTCCCGACGGCCCACCGGGATGGACAGTTACCCGCACACCGGATGGCACAGCGGTATGTCCTTAGTGGTTCGTTTCAGAAGTACATATAAGGATAATGTAAAATGGGGAAAAAAATAGGAGTTGCCGTTGTCGGATGCGGTAGAATTGCCAAAAGCCACTTAGCGGCGATAAAGACTCTAAGCAATCTTATCGAACTGGTGGCTACGGTTGACGTAGACGAGGGGCGAGCTCAAAACGCATGTGTGGAGAACGCTGCAAAAAAATACTACGTGAACACAAGCGAGGCATTTGCGAACCCGGAGATTGAAGCGGTGGTATTGTGTTTACCACATCACCTACACTGCGAAGTTGCCGTTGAAGCAGCCAGAGCAGGAATACATATTTTGGTCGAAAAGCCGATGGCTCTAACGGTAGCGGAGGCTGACATGATGATTGAAGAGGCTGAAAAGAGCGAGGTAAATCTGATGGTGGGGCAAGTATTGCGTCATACTCCAGGAATTGTGAAAGCAAAGGAGTGTTTTGAACAAGGGATATTGGGAAAGCCACTGCATGTTACAGAGAGGCGACTGGGTTATATTGCAGCTACAGCCACTGATTGGTGGAGGTCAAACGAAAAGACAGGCGGGCTTATAATTGGTCTCAACATCCCCCACTCCACGGATACCATCCTGTGGATGTTGAATACTTCAGCATTTAGCGTATATGCCGTTGGCAATTCAAACAATCCCACATGGGAGGGAGAGGATGACGTGCTTGTTCAATTGATGACGAAGGAAGGTACTATCGTGTGTATGAATCATTCCTTTAACGCACGCGGCGTTGGCGGGGATACCATAATTATCGGCACAGATAGCACCTTTCGAGTTACCCACGATAGCTTTGCTATCAACGGCAAGAATATCGAACTTCCTAAGCCTGAGTTGACAGCAATGGAAGCGCAGATGGAGGAGTTCATCAAGTCGATAAATGAGGAAAGAGAGCCATTAGCATCGGGGCGAGATGTAAGAAAAGTGGTTGCAGTAATTGAGGCAGCCAGAGAATCTATGAGGAAGAGGATGCCAATATATCTTTCTTAAGGAGGAGGAATCTAATGCAGATTGGAATTATGGCCGGAACCTTTGTCCGTCCAACGCTTGAGGAGACGCTTGATGCGGTTGTAAGCCACGGGATTCACTGTGTCCAATTCAGCCTTACCTGTGCCGGTGCGTTTGACATGCCAGAACACATTGACGCGGGATTGTGTGACAAAATCCGCAGAGAAATGGATGTACGCAAGATAACAATGGCAGCTATTTCTGGTACTTTTAATATGATTCATCCTGATGTGCAGAAACGCCAGGATGGACTGCGACGACTGCGTGAGTTAGCATCTGCTTGCGATAAACTCGGCACACCGGTAATCAGTCTCTGCACTGGCACACGCGCCCCGGAAAGTATGTGGCGACGACATCCTGACAACGACTCGCCGGAGGCATGGGAGGACTTGGTTGCTTGTATGCGCCAAGCATTACAAATTGCTGAAGAAAACGGAGTCATCCTCGCCTTTGAACCTGAAGTATCCAATGTCGTTGATTCTGCCGGCAAGGGGCGTCGCTTGCTTGACCAGATGCAGTCGCCGTGTTTGAAGGTAGTAATTGACCCGGCGAATATCTTTCATAAGGGCGAACTGCCACGTATGCGTGAGATTCTTGATGAGGCTTTTGTCCTGCTTGGTGAGGACATCGTTATTGCACATGCAAAAGATTTGGACCGCGATGGTGATGCGGGACACAAGGCGGCAGGGGAAGGGCTGTTGGATTACGCCCAATATTTGTCATTGTTGAACACCGTCGGATTTGACGTGCCGTTGATACTTCACGGACTCGGCGAAGAACAGGTGGACGAATGCGTCGCTTTCCTGCGCGGAAAAATGGCAGCCATCAACCCGTAACGCGTAACGAGAAAGGGGGTTTGTGGGGATGACAATTGACGATTGAATATTTTCGTTTTGGGTGCAGCGAATAGTTAAGTTATGATGAAATTAATGTTCACAATGATTTAATTCTCCGTTGCAGCCAAAACAAAATTGAAGATTGACTATTGAAAAGACAAACAATCTTCAATCTTCAATTCCTTTGGCTTGTCCCCTAAAATAGAGATGCACAACCTATCCAAAAAATTGAACTGGTTCAGAGAACATCTTATCAACGACATTCTTCCCCGGTGGCTCACCCATGCTCAGACAGAAAACGGACTCTTTTTTGTTCACCTTGGGAGGACATGGGAGAAACAACACAAGGATATTTGCACACTCGTCTCCCAGACGCGTCTGCTATACAATTTTTCTGTCGGCTACCGGCTGACCGGACAAACCGGGTACCTCGAAGCAGTCAACCGTGGAGCCGACGCGCTGTTGAGCTACTTCCGGGATACGGAACAGGGAGGATGGTGTTGGACGTGCAACCTGAATGGAGAGACACTGGATTTTCACAAAGATTTATATGGGCATGCCTTCGTCATTTTTGGTCTGACTCACGCTGCCCAAGTGACAGAGCGCGAAAACTTGAAACAGGCGGCGTTCGATACATGGGAGATAGTCAGTTCGCGTTTTCGGGACGCGCGTGGCGGGTTCGAGGGGAAACTGACGCGCTCGTTTGAGCAGACTCCTCATACGCCATCGCAAAATCCCATCATGCACCTCTTTGAAGCACTGTTGACGCTCGATGCCCTTGACGACAGCGGGCATATCCGCCAAGACGGGGAAGAGGTGGCGGAATTTGTTTTGAATCGCCTCCGCCGCAAGAGCGACGGGATTCTGCCAGAGTTATTCGACGCTAACTGGTGCGAGTTGTCCGCAGAAAAGGGAGGCAGAATCGACATCGGACACGCCTTTGAGTGGGCGTATCTGCTCTCCCGCGCGGTCGAGTGTTTTGTTACGCAGGATTACCTGAAGCCGGCTGGGAGGTTTCTTGAATATGGGCTTGCCCTCGGGTTCGACGCTACGGACGGTGGCATTATCTCTCCGGTGACGCCAGACGGCACAGCAGCCTCTCCTCTCAAGGGCTGGTGGGAACAATGCGAAGCAATCCGAGCGCTCCTCCATTTCGGCGTGGTGCATGCGTACGCACAAGCCTGGGAACCACTGGAAAAAATTATCGCCTTCGCCCAGAACAACTTTGTGGACGAAAAATACGGCGGCTGGTTCATGCGCCCGCCCGTTACTGCTGGCGAACACCAGGCGAACTACAACAAAGGCAGTGAATGGAAGGTTGATTATCATGTCGTTGGCATGTGCGCTGAAGCTATCCGATTGGCATTGTGAACTCAGTTAGCAGGGAATACATTGCGCTCAAAAACGAAAACCGTAAGTGTTTTCATCATTTCTCGGTTCCCTTGTTTTTCAATGTACTAAGTCTCCGGAGCCTCTGGATTCTCTCAATAATCTGGAGTCGTGTCGCATCCAAATCGCCGTTGCCATTTATCGTCTTAACCCAATCTCGCATCTGCCTTACTTCGTGAGATAGTGCGGGGTTTTTCTCCGCTTCGTCCATCAGATGGAGCAATGTTGAAAGATAGCGGACATCGTCGACTCCTTCGCGCCAACCCTCCCACTGGATAGTATCCACAGGCTTGCCGATTGCGGGATAAGTCATCGTCTCCTGACGATAACGCCCAGGGCCGAAATCATCCCAACCGTCGCCTTGATACTGCCAATCCATACTGGGGCGTTGAGTGTATCGACTGGCAGCATGGTAGGCTGGATTCGGAATTGGATGGGCGTGGTCAATTTTTCCTACCTGCAATATGATGACCGGGATTTGTTAGCCGAAATGGTGGATACAATTGCAACCTTAGTCTGTTGGGGGCTTGACCAGGTTTTGCCCAAGATTAAAGTTGACATGGGTTGGGGTTGGGAGGACATCTGCGGTTCGTCTGGCCTGCTTGTAACGCCTGAAGTATTCAACACCTGCGTCGTACCCGGTTACCGAAAAATCTCTGATAAGCTGTTGGAATACGGCGTAAAACTCCACGTCACAGACTGTGACGGATTGATAGATGACTTAGTTCCGGGATGGCTTGAGGGTGGCGTAAATGTGATGTTTCCTGTGCAAATCAGCCCGATGGACGCTGATCCGATGGCTTTTCGCAAGCGATACGGCAAGGAATTGAGAATCATCGGCGGCATCGACAAATTAGAGATTGTCAAAGGGAAAGCCGCCATCGACGCTGAAATCGAACGCAGGCTACCACTGATGCGAGAAGGCGGATTCATCCCATTTCCTGACCATCTTATTGTTCCCGGTACACCGATAGAGAACTATAAATATTACATAGAAAGCATCCGAGAATTGCGTTTTTAAAAGCTGAATTAAGACGCAACAACCCCGTAGAGTGAGTATTGCCCACCAAAATCTGCTCTCGCTCTGGTGGGCAGTGTTCCACATATCAATACATCGCCTACCTGCAACCCTATGGAGCCCGTAGCGTCTCATCATGCCTGCCCACCTTGCGAAGTATGTAAGTATCCCCTTCAATTTTAAAGGTGAATCGCACAGCGTCCGTAACGCGCGCATACCAAATTCCCCGACGGGTATCTATTTTTTTCGCCTGAAGCGAAGGATACCTTAAATCTTGCAATAGAAATTCCAGTTGTTTATCTACTCTTTTTTGCAGATTTTCAGGCAGTTCACGGTAATTTCGGATAAATGGTTTGGTAAATAGAAGTTTCATAATTCCGCCGTTTTCAATGCTTGTAGTGCATCATCAATATTATCGAAGGGGCCAACCATTTCCCCGTTGGCAATGGCTTCATCAGCTTCTCGCTCCCCTTTTTGCCATTCCTCAGCCCAAAACCACTCTTGAGTAGATGGAGAGACTTCTACTATCTTTAGAAAATCTGTTGTGTCTCGACCAATTGCTGATGCAATTTTGTTTAATTCATCTAAATGAAGTCGGCTCTTTCTGTTCATCTTTGCGCTAAGAGTATGCGGATGTATCCCTAATGTTGTTGCAACTTCGGGTTGTTTTCCCCACACAGCGCCCTTCAATTTTTCAAAGTCGATTGTTATTTGTTTCATTTTTTTCACCTTCATAAATTGTACTTTCTCTAACCTAAATTTGTCAAGAAAAAGGCGTACTTTTTCGCAACAATGCGTTTTTTTTCTTGGTTAATACGAAAATTAATGTTATCATTATAGGGTGCATTTGAGAACGAGAAAAGCCGCTGACTGCGGGCGGCAAATATATCCGCATTAACCAGAGCACTCAATTCACACCCGATTGAACGAACGAGAACTTTAGTTGCCGTCCTATTTGGGGAACCCGAACGAGAGGATACAATTCCAGCATTAAAAGAAGCCATCTTACAACAAAGCCCGAATGTGCGTATTAATGCCATTGAAGCATTAGTGAGAATTGGGACGGAAAAGGCTGAGAACGCTCTCAAAGAAGCTAAGGATGAATGTCAGGAATCTACATGTCGGGAACAGTGCTGTCGTGCTTTGGAGAGGATTGCTAATTCACGCAGGACAAGCAGTCCCACGATTGGTTGAGTAACAATCTTTGTATGAATTCGACGTTTTAGGTCCAATATAGGGAGGGAAAAATGCATAAAGTTTCCGTTAATGCCATTGAATGTTGGAGTAAAGGCTATGAAGATGTGCAAAAAGGCGGCTTGTTGCTGAATTCCATGAGCAAGGATGGAAAGCCTAACTCGATGACCATCGGGTGGTGGATATTCGGCTGGAATTATATGAGTAAGCCCATGTCAGCAGTGGCTGTCAGACCGGCCAGGTATACTTTCACGCTATTGGATGAAGTGGAAGAGTATGTTGTCGCCATTCCTAACCCTGGGATGGAAGAGGCTGTGAGTTATTGCGGCAGAGCATCTGGAAGAGATGTGGACAAGTTCCAAGAGACGAATTTGACAATAGTAGAATCGGCTCACGTAAAACCGCCATCCATAAAAGAGAGTTTCGCAAACGTGGAATGCCGTATTTACTACAAGCAACGTCCGCCGCATTCCATACTCTCGCCACAGTTCAGGAAATTACCATTGAAAGAACAACACACGATATATTTTGCGGAAGTTCTTGGCATATATCGCTACATAAAGCGTTAAAGAGTGAAGAGTAAAAAGTAAAAAGTGAACAGCCCGAAGGACGAAGCGGTAATTCATTATTACTCTTTATATTCGTAATTCTTTAATCTGGATTGTCAAATAATCGGGCTGAGAATTCCTGTATAAGAAGGTATCCCTATGAAGATTACAGACGTAAAGGCAAACGTACTGAAAACAGGTTCAGTTTTTGTACGAGTATTCACAGATGAGGGGGTTGTCGGCATAGGGGAGTGTTCGCCGATGAATTCCCGCGTAAACGCCCATTTTGTCGAAACTGCGTTAAAACCGTTGGTTCTCGGAGAAAATCCGCTTGAGATTGAGAAAATCTGGAACAAGATGTTCTTCCGCACCTACAAGCTCGGCGTTCAAGGTACCCAGACTGAAGCAATCGCAGGGATTGATATTGCTCTGTGGGACATCTTGGGTAAGGTTACAAATCTGCCCATCTGCACTTTGCTTGGCGGTTGTTATCGAGACAAAATACAGATGTACGCCAGCATTGGCGGAGGCGGCAATATGACAGTGGCGGATATGGTGAAACGAGTTGAAGACGCACTTGATAAGGGTTTCAAGGCGATTAAAATACGAATGGATTGGGGCGTGGCAAGACAGGACATCAACCCCACGAAAGATTTGCAGATGTTCAAAGAGGTTAGAAAACTGGTGGGCGACGACATCCCGCTCAGTTTCGACGCCAATAACGGCTATGCTGTCAGCACTGCGATTTCGCAAGGGCGCAAGTTCGAGGAGCTTGGAATATATCACTTTGAGGAACCCGTCGCTCAATACGACTACGCTGGAATCGCACAGGTAGCCGACGCGCTTGACGTGCCTGTTTCAGCGGGCGAACACGAATATACTCGCTGGCAATTCCGTGATTTGATAACTCAAGCAAAAGTTGACATCATACAGCCCGATGTCGTCAAATGCGCGGGCATAACCGAGATGCGTAAAATCGCCGTGCTTGGCGATGTCTACAACAAGATGTTCGTGCCGCATCAAACCCAACCGACAATCGGAACAGCAACGAATCTACACGTCTGCGCCTCAATCCAATCATGTAACCGCCCACAGGAATATACGGGGCCACGTCCGCAACTGGAGGAGATATTCGTCGAAAAATTGATATTTGAGGACGGTTATATCCACGTCCCACAAAAGCCGGGGATTGGTTTGGAGATAGATGAGAAGAAGATGGGAAAGTTGCTGTAAGGAACGAAGTCTTGACGATTATTGAAGCCTACCGTTCATCGTCTGCACTTTCCTCCTCATCCTCTCCCTCTATTTCCACTTCTTCTTCTTCAATCTCTTCTTCCTCAATATCCAATTCTTCTGTACCTCTAATTATCCGTATGACAACATACGATACCATCGCCAAACCCACGATGCAGCAAAGCACTACTATGATGATACCCAGTGTCTGACGAAAAATTTTAGCAGCTAATGGGTGTTTGGGTGTCGGTTTCGTCTCCTGCACAATAATTTTAATTTCACCCACGTCCTCATGAACCTTTCCGTGTTTATCCGTATAGGTTGAGAAATAAACGGGAGCGTAATATTCGCCATACGGTGTATTCTCAGCAGCGCTGATTTTTAGCATGAACCTGATGGCACCGCCTTTGCTTTTAGCATTAAGGGGTTCCACCTCGATATATTCACTTTTACAAGAAGCGAGGTATTCAATATCCCCGACTCTGCGGAGATGTTTGTAGTTTTTTGTTTCTCCCCTGGTAAGCACGGCAGTACCCAAGGGGATGAACCCCGGGTGTCGTTGTCGGTTAATGCCCCTGGGCGCAGTTGGCGTAGCAAAACACAATATCAAGGTTAATTTGAGTAGTAACCGCATAATCAGTACCTCACATTGCAATGTTTTTAGGCCGGTGACGAACTTTGCCTAATTACGCACTCCGGCTTTACTTCCCTTGTGCTTTACGATAACCTTCCCTTTCCCGTATGTTCGCTGTGTAGTTGTACCATCGCTTATCACAGCGTAAATGATGTAAGTTCCCTCTGGCACTTTACTGGTATCCCAAACCAAACTGTCGGTTTCATCATCAGAGAATCTAACGGAAATTGGGTCAACATAGGCTTCGTCAAAGTATACGCCCTCAAACAACCCAACTGCGCCAGTACCTCTGAGCATATCCTTCGCATCGTCTACGGCTTCAAGTTGAGCGATAAGATTTCCCCGGTCATCCAGTATCCGCCCCCAAATCTTGACGCCTTTGTCTATATCACAAGCGGCTATTTCATACCATACCCATCTACCCTCTTCTTGATAGCCTCCGTTTGTTAGCAGGTAATTTCTTGGTCGCTTCCAGAGTTTAAGGTTCTCACGCAGCCTGTAACTCGCCGGGGCGCCCTTTTCCTCATCGTATCTCACGGATACTCCGCGTGGGACGTGAGAAGTTTGGTCAACTCGAACCGAGAGAACGACATCACCAAAATCATTTCGTATCGTGTGAATATACTCATTCGGCGTACTCCCCTTCACTACCATCAAATCCGGCTCTTCTGGATGTTGCATAATTCGCCATTGACTATTTCCACGCGGTTGCCAACCGTTAAAATCTCCATCTTCAAAATCGTCATGAAATAACGTTACCATCCGCTTGCCGTCATATCCCTCTTTATCCGCATAAAACCATGTGATGGCTGCGTTATCGTCCGAATCCGAATCTTCCCATTCTACGAGTAATTTCTGGTCAACTACTACGCCTGCCGCCGGGGTTGTGATGGTTATTTTGGGTTTGTCATTTAACGCTCTGACAGCCTCCTCAATTTTCTCGGATTCAGACTTGTTACCTTGTGCTTTTAGGGCACCAAGTTTCCTTTTCAACTCTTTCTTTATTTTTGTGCGCGCTACACCATCAAGATGCCTGGCAGATTTCAGCAATAAGGAAGTATCGCCGTATTTGATTAGCGTTCCTACTGCAAAATTCCGTACGGAAACATCTGGAGAGTTTATCGTCTTCAAAACATAGGGTTCCATAGCATCATCAACATTACCCGTCTTTATTGATTCTCGCAATATGCTTTGCAAATCCGGCGTACTACCGGTGAAAGTTCTGTGCATGTGTGCTTCAATATGGGTGAAATCCCACCAAACCTTGTTGTTATCAGCTTTGACTGTTGCAAATGTCTGAAACCACGTTCCTGAAATATAGCCCAAGCTGGCGATTTTGTTAGCCTCTCGGTTGTAAAAGATGATTACCGGCAGTCCAACTTTGAATCTCTTCATCAACATTGCAGGGGATGTCAACTTACCCCTGTTTTGTCCCACTGCGATGTTGACATTTATTTTCTCGAATGCGCTTGTTCCCTTCAGATTTTCCTCTGCCTGAATGATAGCTCGCATCCCTTGTTTATTCACAGAAATTACTTTGCCAAATAAAAGGTTAGTGGATTCATCAAGAATCTCTTGGAGCGAATATTCTCTTTCTATCATCGCCTCCACATTGTTAGCAACGGAGAAAATAACACATATTACCATTGCCATCACACAACAACAATTGCAGTTTTTGGTCAATTTTGTCTTCATTGCGTTGCTCCTGTTTTTCTTAGCCTTAGCCTTCATTCTCATTCAAGAACGGCTTTGGATTACCAGAGGTTACAGACTGCACTAATATTTGACATGAGCCACAATATCTTTTTCCTTTGCTCACCTGCTCCCATGCTCACCCGCTCAGAGCGGAGCGGAGAGGCGAAGCGGCTTTTCTCATCTGCCCACCTGCTTTAAGGTAAACTCCTTTGCACGAGAATTAGAAGCGTCCCGCCATAAAAATGTAGAACTCGTAATAACGGAGAGTTCAATTATACCATATCATTTATGCTTCGTCAAGAATTGGGTAATCCCAAATTGCTCTCGCTACGTTTCACAATCCAACCTGCATACAAAAGGAGTTTAATTTTATGTTGCGATTTATCAAACAAACATTGATGCTAATGTTGGTTGCCGGTTTAACAATCGTTATGGGTTGTGGGGAGGATGGGGATTTTGAGCCCAGTATATTCTTGTTCAAAGCCGAACCAAATATCGTAGGAAAGGGAGAAGAGGTCAAAATCAGTTTGTCAGCAGGAGACGTTGATAAGGAACTTTTGACTTATATTTGGTCAAAGGATGGCGGCACTTTTATTGAACCTGGCGAGTACGGCGCTACATGGATAGCCCCCGAAGAGGAGGGGGTATACAATATCACAGTGAAGGTTAGCGATGGTATACACGAAATTGCTGAAACCGTTAAAATCCTCGTTTGGCGTTCGGGTGACTACTATCCTTTGGTTGTGGATAACAAATGGGTTTATATCGACCAGGACGGGAATGAGATAACCTTTGAAATCATTGATACTATTGCAATTCAAGGGACGGATGTAAAAGAGAGTTTCGTCATTGAAAAACGGGTGCCCAATTCTGAGTCAGAGCCACCGGAGAATGTCAACTATTCTTATGTCGGCCGAAGCAAGGATGGTTTTGGAATTGACCAGCATGCCGTAAGCGTAGGAACTAACTCGCCGGATACTATGATGTTTGTCCCGTGGCTACCGCTCTATAAATTCCCACTGAAACCCGGGGATTCCTGGGAGGTTGAATACACTGCAAAGCTGCCCCCTGAAGGATATTTTATAGGAGATGGCACAGCAAAATACGAGGTGATTGCGGAAGAAACTGTCACAGTGCTCGCGGGAACATTTGAAGGCGTTTTTCGTGTTAGAGAAACCTTTACGTGGCAATTTGAGGAACTTGGGGAGGACAAACTTGATGAAACAGTAGCCGATAAGTGGCTGGCACCTAACGTCGGAATAATTAAAATTGAGCAAGTACAAGAGCGCGTGGGAGAAACATTAAAAAGCGAGTTAGAATTGAAAATTTTTGAAGTAAAGTTAAAGTGAAGAATTTATAAAAAAGCGCAGAAGACCTTCTACCTTCAAGGTAGGGGGATGAATGCGCTGTTCTTTTTTGTCCTCGAGGGGCAAAAAAGAACATTTTTTGTTGATGTTTCCAGCCAAGTGTGGTATACTTGCTGTATTCAGGAATGAAAAGGTGGTGAATAGATTTGAAGAGACCAAGACAAGTTCGATTAAGACTAAGCAAACCTCAATTCCATCACTGTCAACAACTCTCACAGGAATCGGCAAAGGTTTGGAATGCTGTCAAAAACTTCTTTTGGCGAACATACCGTAAGAAAGGTATTTGGCTTTCCAAGTCGTCTTTGAAACGATACGTTGGTAGTCGATTTAATCTGCACTCACAAACCATTCAAGCAATCGTAGAAAAATTCTACACCAACCTCAAAGCTGCCCGTATCCTCAAAAAAGAGAATCCCGATATTCGATACCCATATAAAAACAAGAAATGGTTTTGCATCCACTGGAAAGGGAGTGCTATCAAAGTCGATGGGCGATATATTCGGCTTTCCAATGGGAAAGGGCATCAAGGCGTCGTATTTAAACTACCTGTTGAGCTTGCTGATTGTCATCCTAATACCGTTGAACTCATCTGGCGTAATGGCTACTGGCTATCCATCACGCTTGAGGTAGAAGGCAAACAACAAATATTAGGTTTCAATACAGCCGCCGTTGATATGTTCGCTTCGCTCACCGACGCCTGGCGCTTCGCTGGGCTTACGGAACTACCGGTGAAATCCATGCGATAGCTATTACTGATGGCCAAAAAGCTACTGTCATTTCTGGCAGAGAACTTCGCAGTGTCAAAAGATATCGTAACAAAACCGTCGGAAAGCTCGCACGTAAACAATCACGGTGTACCAAAAACTCCCGGCGCTGGAAGCGTCTGCAAGCCGTTAAATCAAAGGTAATAGCAGAATGTGAGCGAAGAATAAAAGACCTGAACCACAAAATTACTCGTACAACAGTTGATTGGTGTATCGAACACGACATTGGAACATTAGTTGTTGGCGATGTCACTGGCATAGCTCAGAATACCAAAAAAGACAAGCGACTAAACCGTAACAATCGTCAGAAAATCAGCCAATGGTCTTTTTACACCCAACGCAAATACCTTGAATACAAGTCTGCCGAAGTCGGCATTGAAGTTGTCTTAGAATCAGAAAACGGTACCTCTAAAACCTGTCCCCGATGTGGACATCAAAAGAAACCAACAGGACGAAACTATAACTGTCCAGCCTGTAAATTAAAAATCCACAGGGATGTTGTCGGTGCAAGTAATATTCGCGCCAAACATCTGACTGGTGTATTAAACGGCGATGACAATTTCAAAAGTCCTACGGTTAAGTATCTACGTATCGATAACCCCCGGTTGTCGAAAAGTAGTAGTGGTGCTGGCGTCACCCGGCGAGGAGAACGGGCTTCCCGCTCTAACCGTCGTAAATTAGGTGTTCCTGCGCAACTGACTCTGTTCTCAGTAACAGAGCGGGCTGTGTAGCGAAACCTAAGAATCCCTACCCCTTCAAGGGGTATGGGAGTACGTCAATAGAGAGAGGAGGGAGAATAAATGGCTATTGATGGTCAACTTTATGATTTTGTCATCAAAGTTGTCGACGATAGGATGCAGGAGATAAGAGTCACGAGGGAGGAATTTGATGAGCTTAGAGGCATTGTCAAAGAACTGGCTGAAGCGCAACACAGGACGGAACTCAGGCTGGACAGCCTTGCTCAAAAAATAGAAGAGCTAGCGGAGGCACAACGAAGAACTGAACTTAGGGTAGACAGGTTAGCAGAAAAAGTAGAAGAACTGGCAGAGGCTCAACGAAAAACAGAGGTAGCGTTGCAAGGGCTAACCAGACAGGTTGGTGCATTGTCCGATACCATCGGTTTTGGGCTGGAAGATGTGGCAAGGTTGATGTTGCCGCCATATCTGGAACGGCATTTGGGTGTGAACACAGGAGAACTCGAACTCAAATTCTTCACGGTGGATGGGGAAGAGGTAGAGGTAAACTTATACGGCGAAGGTACGATGGATGGTGAATAGGTGGTGATTCTGGGGGAGAGTAAATCCAAAATTTACAGAAGAGAGGCAAGACGTTTTGCAAGGGAAGTGGAGAAAGTAGAAAGCAAACTTGCGAAAAGAGCCATCAAGGTTATGTTTGGATTTTATATTCACCCCAGCGCACACGAACCAGCGAAAGAACACAATATTCATCTGGTGGCTTCATAAGTTAAAGTGCGCTTTCAAGCGTGGAGAGGAAACAGCGCAATGTTTTATGTTTTTTCTTTGATATTTGAACGGGTTTTAAGGTATACTAAAAGCCAAATGGGTAAATCAAAAACGCCAACATTCATTCTC
>CAZRLY010000015.1:11508-35464 GCA_964601015.1 uncultured bacterium | reverse complement strand
GTTTCATCCCCACACTTGAAAGTGAAAAAGTGAAGGCAAAGCCTACACTTTTAGCTTTCACGACGCAAAAATTTATGTAAAGAGTAAAGAGTAATAAGTAATAATTTTACTTATTACTCTTTATTGTCATATTCAGAAACTCCAATAGCGCTCAGTATATCAAATAATTAACACACGCAATTCTTTAATACTCGATATTCTTCACAATCCTATTTATCATAAAAATTCCAAGCGCTACGAGGGCAACTGCGAAACTGAGCATTGTTCTGCCCAGACTGGTGCTAAAAAGCGGGGTGATATATTCAGGGCGCAACCTGTAAATGACGAGTGCTAATGCGAAAGGCAGAATCAACCCAACAATGCCGGACATGCGCGCCTGTGCCGTTGCGCGGCGTACCTCCTGCTTGATTTTAGTTCGCTCTCTTAAAGCAACAGCGGTTGTATCTAACATACGCCCCAAATCACCTCCTAATTCCTGATGGAGAAGCAAAACAGATGAAATTAGTTCCAACTCTGGACTTTCTATGCGGTGATTTAAGTTTTTTAAAACATCTTCAATGGGAGCACCGAGGTTTAATTGCCGTACCATTCTGGCAAATTCCGCTGAAATTGATAACATTCCTGGATTACGGATGGATAAGGTATTTGCAACTGTAGCAAATGCCTGGTTTAAACTTAATCCCGCTTTTACCGAGGTGGAAAGTGAATTGACAATATCAAGCAGTTGCAAACTCAACTTGTTTATACGCCACCGTCGGAATTGACCGAGCAGTACATACGGAATCCCATATCCTATCAACGCCCATAACAACGACACTAAGAGATTTTTTGTAAAGAGGTATGTCAGAACATAAGAGATAAATCCAATCGGTATTGCAGCCATCGCTATTTTGCGCCGTGATGCAATAAGTTCTAAAAGGTAGGTTGTTATCAATCCCTGTTTGGGGGACGATGTTACATCTAATGTCGTTGGAGAAGGAGTTCCGCGTGAAAAGCCGCTTCTCCCCGAAGCAAAGCTATGGGATGAATAGTCTGCTGAATATTCACCAGACTCAGTTGCATCCTCAACGAATTGCTTAATTCGCTGCTTTTTTGAACTGGGTTTGACATCCTTCATTATAAAGAACGCCAGTAATGTAACTATGCTGAAAGTTAGAAACAAAATCAGTATCATTAACATTGATAATCTAAGGCAAAAGGACAAGGGAGGAATTGCCCCTTTACCCCTCCACCCCATCACCTTGCCATTGAATTCCTGCAATCTTGAATTCTTCTAAAGATTTAGGTTTGACACCTGTATATTTAAATTCTCCCAAAACCCGTCCATCTTCTGAGATGCCTTTACGTTCGAATTTGAAGATATCCTCAAGAACAATCCCATCCCCCGAACCTTGCACTTCGGTAATTTTCATAACTTTGCGCGAACCGTCGTGTAGACGGCTCATGTGTACGATAATATCTATCGCAGAAGTTATTTGCTCTTGAATAGCTTTTGCAGGCAGATTCATACCAGCCATCATCACCATCGTTTCCAGGCGCGAAATCATGTCATACGGTGTATTGGCATGGCAGGTACTCATTGAACCTTCGTGTCCTGTGTTCATCGCTTGAAGCATATCCAGCGCCTCTCCGCCGCGTACCTCACCGATAATGATTCTGTCAGGGCGCATTCGCAAAGCATTTCTGACGATGTCGCGAATAGTAATTTCCCCACGCCCTGCTATACCCGCCGGACGGGATTCAAGCGTTATAACGTGTTGTTGATGTAGTTTCAGTTCTGCGGCGTCCTCTATGGTTATCAAACGTTCCCTCTCCGGGATAAAGGAGGAGAGTACACTTAGCAGCGTGGTTTTGCCAGTGGAAGTGCCGCCAGAAACCATAATATCCATACGGGCGAGTACGCAAGCAGCGAGGAAGTCTGCCATCTCCTGCGTTAAACTTTCAAATTCTAACAAATCCTCAACGGTGAATGTCTCCTTGTAAAACTTGTGAATGTTTAAAACTGGGCCTATTAAAGAAACAGGCGGGATGGCAGCGTTCACTCTTGAGCCATCGGGCAGACGAGCATCTACCATCGGCGTACTTTCGTCCACACGGCGATTGATAGGCGCTATAATCCGCTGGATGATGCGCATCAAGTGTGCGTCGTCTTTAAAAACTCGGTCAGTCAATTCCAATTTGCCGTTGCGTTCGATGTACATCTGCTTGGGGCCGTTTACCATGATTTCAGTGACTTCTTTATCCCGCATGAACCCTTGAATTGGTCCCAAACCGGTAACTTCATCCATAACCTCGGTAAAAAGCTGCTCCCGCTCTGCTCTCGAAACAGGTAAAGGCTCTTCGCCGATAATCTTGTTTACCAGGCGTTCTACCTCTGTGCGCACTTGCTCATCGCTATGAGTACCACCCAAAAGTTGTGGAGGAATGGAGTCAAGCAATTTAGAATGCAGTTTCAATTTTAGGTCAGCATAAAAGTCAGACGGAACCTCTGAGTTGCCGCTTCGCCCGTTGGTTGTTCGGGGATTAACCCCGGAAGAACGGTTTGCCGCCTTTTCTTCGCTACGGGTTGCGCGCTGATTTACCCTCATAGAATCCCGTTCCGATGTTTCTTGTTCTTCTTCTTGTTCTTCTATGGCAGCCTGTTCTTCAAAGCGCTCTTCCTCTTTTGCGTTGTCACGTAGGCTGCCAACGCCACTTCTTTCTGCATCGGGTATTGGTGGTTCTTCCGGGGATTTCCCACTTCCCACTTCCCATGGTATACCGTTTTCTTCGCAATTCCGCGACGAAAACAAAGTCTCACTTCCGACGGGGGAGTCCTCTGTAGGCGTTCCATCTTCTGTTATGTCCTCAATGGTTTTCTTCTGGCGTATTACCGTTTTTGCCTGTGGCGAATCGGAGGGGTGAAAAGGTGTAGGCTGGGGAGCAGGATTCGCCTCCCTCCCTCCCTTCGCTTTTGGCTCTTCAGAATCCGCTTCAGCTCGGTCATCTGTTTGAGTATTTCTCGAACGGTTAGATACGCGCTTGAATAGTTGCTGCGAGAAACTTTCACTCTGATTCGCGTTGTCACGTAGGCCGTCAACGCCACTTCTTGAAGCAGATTCGCCTCCTCCATTCGCTCTGGGCGATGAAGTAGTGGAACGTCCTGAGTTTCTACGATGATATGTGCGATGTTCTACCGAAGAAACATCGGCAGCATCATCAGGCTGAACTACCGCTTCGTCCATTGTTTGTTCGGGGTTTAACCGTTCGTCCGGGGTTATACCCCCGAACTTCGCCGCGGGTTGAACGTCATCATCAGTTGCATTTTCTTCTTCCTCGTCTGTGGGTGGGACATCCTGTTGTCTGTCTCTCTTAATTCTCTCTAATCTCTCTAATCGTTCGAGTAACGACATAGCATCCTCCTTAAGAAGTGGTGTTGGCAGCCTACGTGACAACGCAAATTGCCCTTTTGTCCCCTTTTGCTTTTAAAATATTTTTCTCAGCCTTTCCAGCCATCCAGTCCCATGGTCAAACTGGGTTTTATCATCAGAAAGTATTTCTCCTCCGACAACCATCCGTGCTATTTTTTCGATATCCTTCGTTACTCTGGCGTTTGGATATGTGGTTACAAGTATTTCACCTGAGTCAATGGAATCTAACACCGTTCTGCTATCGTAGGAGATGACAGCGCCGATTTTCCAATTCAAACTGGATTCTACATCTGAGTACCTCAAGTCAGTTGAGTTTGAAACGTTATTGATAATGAGCCTTACCTTTGATGTTGGGTAGTGTAAACTCCGCATCACATCAATACCTAATTTAACATTTTTGATGGCGGGAATGCTCATAGAGGTAGTATACAAAATTAGATCGGAGTAGTCCAAAGCGATTAACACAGGCTCTTGAAAGAGACTGATTGTGTCGATAATGATGTAGTCGTAGGATTCATATAGCGTTTTCAGGATTAATTCAAAGGCCTCGGGTGTAAGCAATTCAGCGTCCACTGGATTATGCGGGGCGGCAAGCAGTTTAAGTCCGGAATCATGGTGCGTTAAAACACTTTCTACCAGTTTTGGTGTAATATGCTCTAAATCGGGAAAATCCGGGTCGCGCCTACGTTGCGCTTCGGGCAATAGGTCAATTATCGTTCGTTGCGGGGTCAAATTTAGCAGCACTGCGGCGTCGCCGAATTGGAGATTCAGGTCAACTAACACTACCTTTCTTCTGGTGAGCATCCGAATAAATACGGCGATATTTGCTGCTATCACGCTTTTGCCCACTCCGCCTTTCGAGCTAAAAACAGAAGCAATTACTTTTTTGGTGGGGAATACAGGCTCCGGAGGTACAGCTTGAATCTCTTTTTCAGGCGACACTTCTTCTTTTTTCATTAGTAAATCACCTAAATTTTGAAGCATTTCCACCACATCCTCTTCCTCAATCGGTTTAATCAAAATATCCCTCACACCAGCGCGCATAGCATTACGGAGAAAGGGAAATGAAGTTTCGATGGCAAGTAATACAATGATGATGTGTGGGTATTCAGCAGAAATAACCCTTGATACTTCTAACCCGTTGACAATTGGCAGGTTATCCGCGACAAAAATCAAATCCGGTTTAGTTTCGCGCACCAATTCGATACAGGTTTGCCCGGTATCGGTTTCGGCTGTGATGTCCAGCCCTTGTTGTTTCAACAAGGAACTCAAATTGTCGCGATTTTCCGTATCGCTATCTGCGATAATAACAGTATACATTTTGGCGTGATTACCACTTAAACGGTTTTCTATCCCCTACAGTACCTTGTTCTTTTTGAGCCTTCAGATAGTCCTCAATGTCGAATTGAGCTCTATTTTTTTGCGCGTTTTGGTCAAGCGGATTAAGATGCCCATTCATTCCTGTATCAGTAACAATGGTGGCGGTTAAAATAAATACTAACTCAGTCTCGTTTTTTTCCTTTTGAGTAGTGGTAAAAAGCCTTCCTAATAGCGGAATATGCCCTAACAATGGCACGCGGGTTTTATATTCCGACTCACGCTGTCGTATAAGTCCTCCCATCACTTCGGTTGCTCCGCTTCTCATGGGGAGGGTTGTTTTAATATTTTTTGCGCTGAGAGTAGAAACCGGTCCAGAGGGCGTTTGAAAAGGAGTGGAATCAATCCCGCTCACTTCCGAACTAAGGTCAACTTTGATTATTCCATCTGCATCAACTGTAGGGGTAATATGCAGTTTCTCACCATATTCCCGCACTCGCTCTCCAAAAACCGCCTGGGTGACACCTTGGGGATTAATAGCCTCCCCAAAAAGAGGAATTTGCCCCCCAGCCAAAATGCTGGCTGTTTCACCGCTCATCACTGTCAAGTTATAATTCAAGCGGATGTCCGCCTTACCCTCTTCCACCAGGGCTCGTATCGAAGCATTTAAAGCGGATAATCTGATTGGTCTTCCCATTTTCTGTAAACTCGTGGGGACAAAGCTTTCGGCAAAGGTGACTTCCCGTGGCCAACCTATTCCTATCTGCGACATCAACGCTGTACTGATTTCAACAACTTTTACCCTAATATGAATTTTGTCTTGACTAATTACCTCAATATTACTGACAACGTTGTTATCACCGGCGATTCGCTCTGCCATTTTTTTAGCGAAGTCGGCATCTATCTGGCTGCTCGCCGTACCGGTTAAATGAAGGATATTGCCTGACCAACGTACTTTGATATTGGGCGAGCCGATAAGCGAAATAATGTCTTCCTCTAAAAGGTGAACAGGTTTAACCTCCAATAAGTTTGTAACCTTTGGAACGTAAATTTTTGCTATTTCCTCTGCGCTACTTTTGTCTGCCTCGTTAGTGACTTCACCACTCAGGATAGCCGCACTACCATTGGCTACACGGACTCTAACTTTGGGCATCCCGATGTCGCTTTCGATTTGAGAAGCCAGTTCACCAGGCAGCGCTACCGTAACATTGTTGACTACATCTTCAGCATAAAAGTTTGCTATACTCTCAGCGAATGTTGAGTCATTATCTGAAGGCACGGTGCCGGTCAGAATAATTTTGTCACCGTTGGATATTACCTCCACATCATTCAAGCTGTATTCATCGAGCTTCAATTCGATTTGGCGCGATACATTGTCATCAAAGGGGGAGTTGACTTTCAGATTGTTTATAACTGTTCCGCCGTCAATGCTTAGTGCTTTAGCTCTCTTCTCCGCTCCATCCGATTGCTCCTTTGTTTCGACAGTTCCTTCCAAAAAGATAGTTCCATTCAGAACTCGTACATCCACTTGGCCGCCTATCTCATCCAGTATCTCTCCTTCTAACCATTCTTTATCGTCGTATACATAAACCTGATAGTTGGCTACTTCGCCGTGGCGTCTGCTCTGAATCGCCAAATTTGTAACTCCCCTGCTTATGCCATTTATCACTAAGTCATTTGAGGCGTTGGTCAGAATGCCTGCTACCTTCGGGTCGCCAAGACTGATGGTATCGTTATACTCAAGCCTGCCCGTCTCCAACGTGAGAGAATGTCCCACGCGCAATATGATAGCATCACCTTTTATTCTCCCACGCCCAAAGGGTATACGATTTCCGCTGTTGGGATTATAGCGCGAGGTTGTTGATGGGATAGTTCTTCGAGTTGTCTTTCTACGTTGAGTGTCGATTTCGTATACAACTATATTGGGGGACTCCTGGGGGATGTTTTGATATTCTGTCAGGTACTGTTCATCTACGGCAATCTCTACCAATGCCGGATTACTGCTCTTTTGATTTACGGTTATGTGGCGGATAGCACCTTTGTTTACGGGTAAAATCCTGGATGCAGAAGAAGGCATGTTCCTGTTTGCGTTGTCACGTAAGCTGCCAACGCCACTTCTTAGCGAAGCATCCGCCCGTCGCCTTAAAGTACCGCTCCTTTGCTGTCGCTCAGAACGCAAGGGCAACCCCCTCCGGTTGCTCGAAGAGGCAAACTGGTTTCTCATGGAAACTTTACTGCTACTTGATAAACTTGTCCGCTGGCGTCTACCTGTGTTACTGAGCCTTTGCGAAGACTCACGCGGGGTAGAACCTGTTTTGGTCCAAGCAATTAAGCAATCGGGTATTTTTATTAGAAACCCAGAACGCCCTTCCAACACCTGCGGGTAAATCGGCGCATCTGCTTCAATTACCAACGCAATAATTCCTCCGCCCGCATCCTCTACATAGACATCTTTTATAGAAGCTAAAGTGTTGCTTGAACGCTTGGATATATAGATATCCTTTGTAGAAGATGTTGTGTTGTTTGAACGATAGCTTGGCATTTCAGTCCTGGAACGGCGGTAACTTCTCCTTGCGGATGGACGGGGAAGTTGAGTTTCTCTTTCATTGGATTGACGACGAACTCCACGGCTTGATGGATTAATCTCAATGAGGACTTCCTTCGCATCATAGGAATCCGGACTCACGGCGTATTCTATCTCACCGCTAAGTTCAATGTAGACATAAACCCGTCGCATATTTTGGTCATCCTGGGCGTCAATACTCGAAATTGGTCCGCTGTCCATTTGAATTGTGGAATTTCCTCTGCTGAGTGCGCTGGATAAACCTGCTTCGCGCAATTCCACAACCAGCCTATCAGGTAATTGTCCATCATCAAGTTCATAATAGGTTCTCTTATCCAAGAGAATGCTGACGCGTTTTCTACCGCCTTTAGTGGAATCAACGGTTATATCAAGCACATTAGCCTCTATCCCGTCCACACCTGCATCCACGGCTACATCAGTAGATACGGCAACTGCCAGTATTAAACCCAAACATAAGAGACACTTAGTCCATCCGAAAATAGTATTTCCACCTTCCCTTTTGTGAGGGATACGGTGGCTTATTTTAGCGTCCGATGGGAATGGATGGATGCTAATTACTCTTCCAAAGGAAATATCGTCATAGGACATTATAAACTCCGTGATATTACTGCGGCCTTTCTTAATTATTTTGACAAAGGAACGCGTTCAACTTGTGTGCCGCTAATTATCATAATGCTTTTGGGCTCTATTTTAGCACTGGGAGCAATGGTATTCGCTGTATCATTTCTTTCCACAGGCACTCCTTTTGATTTGAGGAAACTGCTTAGGGTACGTGGCGTTGCCTCAAAATCTTCCATTATATCGCCAGAAGAACGCACCAAAAGGGTCAAAATCCCATTCTGTTTAGCCAATTCTAAATCTTGAGCTTGGTCAGCGGTAACCGCTAAAATAATAGCTCGCGCCGATGCACGTCCAGAGGCACCGGTTTTTTTTGAATTTTGGTTAATGAGGAAACCACCGCGACTAACCAGTTCAGGTTTGCTTGCTGCATCAGTAGGTACCCGAGATTCCACTTTGATGACAAGGAGATTTTGAGCGATGGTTAAGGTTGCGGTTGCATCCTCTAAGATGGATTTATCGCTAATGGTTGCTAACACATCAATTCTGTCACCCTGTACAATTGCCATAGGTGAGCGGATTCGCTTACTATCCAATGACAAAGGGTAGGCGCGAGTTCCCTGCGGGAGACTATTTGAAACGGGCTGGCGTACTCCTAACATAGCGGGTGTTATAGCTTCCCCCGCAGGAATATCAACCACCGGTGCCCTTCCGATGACACTCTTAGCTGTATTATAATATCCGTCTTCATGTGAGCTGGCTTGAACCCGTATAGTCTTTATGTCCGTCCCTTCAATCTTATGCCAGCCTGGAATGTGATTTGCCGAGGCGATAACTGCAACTAAATCTGCCCCCCCAC
The DNA here is from genome assembly GCA_964601015.1 of uncultured bacterium. Lineage (GTDB taxonomy): Bacteria > Poribacteria > WGA-4E > DTYX01 > CAZRLY01 > CAZRLY01. The sequence goes on along the minus strand of CAZRLY010000015.1, from coordinate 26,736 downwards.
TGGATGACGCTTGCCAGATAATAAATATAATCAAAGTGAAGATTAGGCCTATTGCACTCGCCATTATTATTGGTCGTTTCATACTCTCACCCTTATGTGTTTTATTCACCTACAGTGTGATTTATCGGAAATTGCATCGACATTCTTGAGAAGAATATTGCACACATTGATATTTCAACCATAAAACAATGCAATTTCTACGCCAATTTTACTATTGACAATTTATCGGCGACGAGGTATCTTATAAGTAAGGCAAAGGGGGAAATATACTGAGCGCTATTGGATTTTATGTCTTTGAGAAAATCCGATTTGCGCTTAGTATAAAGAGCCGGGTAGTTTACGAAGTAAAGATAATTTCTGTGAAACTGCAATGGTCAAAATTCAAATGAATAATTACTTACAACAAAGTTTTGTTAAAATAGCAATTTTGGCGTTAGTGTTTGGTATTTTAAGTTGTGATACGGGAATGATAGACAATCTAAGCGGTATAAGCATTGCTGCCACTTTTCACGGTGACAGAATTAACGTTAAGATATTTTTGCAAACTGAAACAGGGAGTAAACTGCTCTGGGGACAGAGAGTATCCCAATCACAACCGGGCTTCGTAGTCCCCGAAGAGGATTTCGATACTCACCTGAAAGTTTATTCAGATGGACATCTCGGAACGGAGTGGGGAGGCGAAGCGGGCTTTCACAACGTATACGACGGGCGCCTGGCGGATTTGCACTGGAACGCCACGATTTCTGACACTCAGAGAATGCTCTTAGGATATATTCCTACCAGATTAATTAAAGAAGATGCGGAACGTGAGACTAATACAGGTATTATTGAGTTGACTTTAATAACACCTAAACAAGGGAATTTCGATGCACGTCTTGATAATGTGCAAATTTATGCACAATAGAAAGGGATTATCAGCGTTTATACGTTTTAACAGATTATGTTGTACTAATTAAACCAATAGCGTATACGTTGAGGATATTGGCGGAGCGACTACCTTCTGGCGTAAATAAAATTGATGTTGTATCAGTACAGGTTTGTAATCCGTTATTCTACAGATAAGCAAGGCGTTGCATGATGTATGCAAAGGTTGTCGTGATGCTAATTTTTCAACGTTTTTTCCAAGGACAAGACTGCCTGGCATCAAATTTGCGTAAACATGACACCGTAAATCATTGTGAACTATCGCTTCGCTACGGGCACAGAAGTTTCGCCCCTGCGTTGCATTGCTAAAAAAAAACCAATATTCAGGCAAGGTTTACGGAGAGTCTTCTGTAAACGTTTAGCTTTAAGTTGCAAACTTCGCCCAAATAGGCGACGCGTTTCTCACAGTTGCTCTCTGTAACCGATAAAGGCAAACCACCTGTAAAGGTGGGACGCAAAGTGACAGGTCCTTCTGGGACGGCTGCACCGCCGAAGTTAGGAGAGTAACCATGTGTGAATATCCCCATCCAACTGCTAAGAAAGTGGGAAGCAAAGCCTCCGCTTTCTTTCAAAAAACCAAGCGGCTTTTCATAATTCCTATTCTCGTTTTTTCCCTTATCAACATAACCTACGCTAAAACTGAATACGGAGTTGGACAGGATGACTACTACTATGGCAAGCATCTGCCGGGTGAAATGGTAGTTCAATTTAATGAACATGCCAGCCCCCAGGACATTGCCACGCTCATCGAAAAACACGACATCGTCGAAAAATCCTACAACCCCAATGGTAATTATGTCCTTTTAAACATCCCCGCTGATACATCAGTGCCGGAAATGGTTGCTATTTTTAAACAAAGTTCGTTGGTTGAATATGCTGAACCAAATTATTATGCAGAGGGTTTTGGAACGCCGAACGATAAGTATTTCAAATACCAGTGGAATTTTTCCGACAATGCGAAAGGCAGCATCAATATCTTGCAGGGCTGGCAAATATCAACAGGACGACGTGGAGTTATTGTGGCAATTTTAGATACCGGCATAGCTTACGAAGACTACGCCGAATACCGGTTGGCACCTGACCTAGCAGACACTTCCTTTGTGGCAGGCTACGACTTTGTCAATAAAGATGAACACCCAAACGATGATAATGGACACGGTACGCACATAGCAGGTATCATCGCTCAAAACACAAACAATGAAATTGGTACCGCAGGTATAGCATACAACACAACATTGATGCCAATAAAGGTGCTGGATAAAAATAACAGCGGCAGTTACGCTAATATTGCTGCTGGCATCTACTATGCAGTTGAATACGGCGCTTCTGTAATCAATCTCAGCCTTGGCGGCCCAGTGCCATCCATTATGCTGGAAAACGCTCTGAGAGAAGCATATTATAAGGGCGTAACCATCGTCGCCGCAGCAGGGAACAGTTGTTTGCTGGGAAACCCCGTCACCTACCCGGCTGCTTATGATGAATATGTAATAGCGGTAGGTGCTGTTCGTTACGATGGCAAACGAGCGCCATACTCCAATACAGGCGAATATATTGACCTGACAGCGCCGGGAGGCGATACAACGGTTGACCAAAATCACGACGGGTTAATAGATGGTATCTTGCAGCAAACTATCTCAGGACGCCCATCTGAGTTCAGCTACTATTTCTATCAAGGCACTTCAATGGCAGCGCCACACGTTGCAGGAGTCGCTGCATTGCTGATTGCTACCGACGTAACTCACCCACAGCAGGTTAAAGAAGTATTGACCGCGACAGCAAGAGACAGCGGAAGAATAGGCTGGGATAAAGAATACGGCTACGGCATAGTTGATGCTTATGCGGCTTTAACCTATAAACAAAAACCCATACCCGATGTAGCTATCACATCACTTCAAATGCCCAATGCAGTTAAACTTGGGGAGCCGGTTAATATCAATGTTACATTGCAGAACCTATCACCCAATACGCTGTCCATTACCATCACACTAAAAGATACGAACGGGCAACATACCATCGCAGAAAAGAATATATCCCTAAAAGAAACTAAAGTTGTTGCGTTTGCCTGGGATACTGACGGCGTAAGCATCGGAGAACATTTGATCGTCGCAGAAGTAGAAAAAGTCAACGATGAAGTTAATCTGAATAATAACAGCAAATCAGCCCGCATCCTCGTCGAGGAAACACTGGACAGCCAAAAAGCATCTTCAACGGGACTTCAACTGTTAGCATCCGCGCAATTCCAATATATCTACTACAACGGATTTAAAGAAGCGCTTGTCCTCGTTCAGATAGAAGATGAACACGGGCAACCCGTATTCGACGCAAGCGTTACGTTAGAATGGCAGTACGGAGGGGAAACATACCGAGAAAACAGGGAAACCGTATCCGGTGATTCAGCGGACGGGGCAGCATACCCACAGAACACTAACTCATCTGTAAGAGCAATAGCACAATTTCGCTCTAATACCATCCCCTTAGATTATGGCATATCCTATGACGTAGTCAAAGTCAGCAAAACAGGTTATACATATAACAAAGCCGCAAGTATGAGCGTCTCTACCCCAGTACGAAAATTGGACTTTCGCAGCCCAGAAAAAACGGAGTTGTTGCAAAACTATCCCAACCCGTTTAACCCTGATACGTGGATACCATACAACCTGGCGGAAGCGAGTAAAGTTGTGATTTCAATTTTTGACCTGAAGGGCAAATCTATCCGCAGAATAGATTTGGGACACAAACAAGCGGGCGAATATATCACCCCACAGGCAGCCGTACATTGGGACGGACGAAACGACGCGGGAGAAAAGGTAGCAAGCGGGCTGTATTTCTGTTCGCTCCAAGCTGGTAAATTCACTGATACGCGCCGATTAGTAGTAAGCAAATAGCTAATCCCTTCACAACCTCCACCATCCTCATCTATGTGGTTTCAAAAAAAGAATGTTTTGTCTTTATCCGCGAGCATCCGCTGAATCAGCGTCATCCGCGTTCTATAAATTCCTTAATGCCATGTAGCGGAGTTTCTGGCAGTTCCACATTGACATTTGTACTACAAATTGATATAATTTGAACCAATCACAATTTTGAAGTCACGACGGAGGAAATGCTCATGCAAAAGCGGCGTTTAGGCAAAACGGAATTGAATGTATCCATCATCGGTTTCGGTGGAATCAAGCTTCCGGGAGTTGACAAGGGCATCGCTACGGAAGTGTTGAATAAAGCTCTGGACATGGGAATCAATTTTTTTGATACAGCCACAGGTTACGGTGATAGTGAAATAAGAATTGGTGAGGCTATAAGCCATAGACGCGACGAATTTTTTATCTGCACCAAAAGCCACGTAAACACAGCCGAGGAAATGAAAAGGGATATAGAGCGGAGTTTAACAAATCTGAAAACTGATTATCTTGATGTATACCTTCTACATAATTTGAGGTTGCCCGAACAATACGACACGGTGATGTCAAAAGGTGGCGCTTTGTCCGCGCTTAAACAAGCTAAATCTCAGGGGATAATCAAGCACATCGGATTCAGTTCGCATAGATACCGCGAGACGATGAAACTCGGCATAGAGTCGGGTGAGTTTGAAGTCATCATGGTGGCTTATAACATACTTAACGACGAACTTGTGGACGAGGATGTGATGCCTTTTGCCAAAGAGAACGATATGGGCGTCATAGTGATGAAACCGCTTGCAGGCGGCGCACTTGCTTCACCACCGGAAGATGTTGATTTTGAGGGGAAAATAACCACCTCAGCAACTCAGGCACTCAGATTTGTGCTCGCAAACGACGCTGTTACTCTGGCGATTCCGGGGATGACGAAGGTTAGCGAAGTTATAGAGAATGCGCACATAGGAGATACTTTTCAGCAGATGTCCGAAGATGAAAAAAGACAATTGATAGACGCAGCGGAAGCAGTGGGGAAGGAATTTTGCAGAGGTTGCGGCTACTGTTTGCCCTGCCCAGATGGGATAAAGATTCCCGTTATCCTCAGGCATTTAGGATACTATACGAGATATGGACTGAAGGATTGGGCGAGAGGACGGTACGGAATGGTGGAGGTGAAGGCGAGCGAATGTGTCGAATGTGGCGAGTGCGAAGAGAAATGCCCTTATGAACTGTCGATAATTGAGAAATTGAAACAGGCTCATCAGTTGCTTGCCGCGTGAAAGTCAGAATTGACAAAAAAAAAGAAGATTGTCGATTGAAAAAACCTTTTTCTTTTCAATTTTCAATATTCAATAGTCAATTCACTGTATGTCTGCCCTGGCGACTTACGCATCCAATTTTGAGAATCCACTTTCCTTTCCCAACAACCCTACCGGTTCAAGGACAATAGTATTTTCGGGTTCTTTCACAATGTGTCCCATCTCATAACTTTCCAAACTGTGTTGTTGGGTAATTTCAGAAACTTCAGGAACATCTGCTCTGGGAACGATTACGCAAAATCCTATTCCCATGTTAAAGACGGCATACATCTCCTCGTCACTGATGCTACCGTAGTCCTGTATTGCGTTGAATATCGGCTGCGGTTCGGGCAGATAATTTATGACAAATCCGACAGGCGAAGCCACACGCAGGAGGTTAAGTAGCCCGCCTCCTGTTATGTTGATTAGCGCTTTGAGATTGATATTGGAATTCAACATATCCATTATTTGAGGGACGTAAATGTGCGTCGGCTCAAGTAACTCTTCACCGATGGTTCTATCAAGCATTGCTATGTGTTTATCGCAGGTCAATTTGCTGTCGGCAAACAAAACTTTGCGCGCCAAGGATAACCCGTTGCTATGAATGCCGCTTGAAGCAAGTCCTACGATGACATCGCCCTCCTCTAAATTTTCGCCGATAATTTTCTTATCAAGTTGCAACATCCCGATGCACGTCCCAACAAGGTCAAAAGCGCGGTGTTCCCGACTTCCCCTTATCATCTCCCTTACTTGTGCGACTTCCCCGCCGGGTATGGTGACTCTGGCGGTTTTTGCACCTTTGTAAAGTCCTTTTGCAATCTCTTCAAGAAAATCCGGGGCTGCTTCCTCGACAGCGATGTAATCCAATAGCGCAATCGGTTCCGCCCCGACGCATATCACATCGTTGACATTCATCGCCACGCAGTCTATCCCCACGGTATCGTATTTATCCATCATCTGCGCAACCAAAAGCTTCGTCCCCACTCCATCGGTAGACAACGCCAAGCCCATGCCATGCCCAATATCAATTACGTTGGCAAATTGACCGATATCCATCTGTACTGAACCTATCCGCTGGCGTAGAGCAAAAGTTTTTGTAATCCACGTTAGCATTCGTTTCAATGCTACCTCTTCTTTAGCGACATCAACGCCAGCTTCAGTATAAGCGGTGCCGCTGATAATACCTTCCATTTTGTAAACCTCCATGATTTATTTCGAGCGCTTGAGCGCATAAAACAGAATTGACGTTCCCACCGCAACCAAACCGACTGAAGCGCATACTATCAAAAGCGTTTTTTTGTTCTTAATTTTTTTCTTTTTCTTGCCAAACATCGTATCAATTCCTTATTTGTAGTTGGTTACGGAACGCTACTTTGTATCGTTCCTCTCCGCTTGAAAGCTAATTTTACCTGCTACCATAGTAAAAATATTTTCAGATTCTTCTGCAAAAATTCTTTCAACAACCTTATCGGCACCTGTGGGAATTTTCAGTACGATAATATCCGCCTGCCACCCGCGCTGTAATGCGCCGATTTGAGCTTTTAGTTTCAGAGCTTTTGCACCGTTTAACGTTGCCATTTCCAGTAAAGTTACAGGCGAGATGTACTTGTGGGTTTTGTGCAGAAATTTTATCTCATCAAGCATACTCAACGAATCGTTACTCGCCAGACTGTCAGTGCCTAAAGCAACATTGACGTGTGCTTTCAATAGTTTTTCAAACGGGTGATTGCGGTGGTAAAAATAGTTGTGGCTGCGCGGGCAGAAAACCACGCTGGAGTTTTTAAGCAACGGGATGTCCGATTCTTCCAGATAGTTGCAGTGAGCAAGCAAAGGACTGGATCCCAACACGCCGAGGTTGTGCATGTATTTGACGGGTGTCGTCCTTGGAGGTTGCCAGTTTTCCACAGAAATTCCCAGTTGTTCTAAAAAGTTGCGAAATTCGCCTGTGCCTGACATGAGAAATTCGGTTTCGCTTTGCGTTTCGGCTAAATGAGTGCAGAGAAGAAGATTTTTTGGTGTGGCTATCTCGACACATTTCCCATACAAATCAGCCGATACAGAATAAGGCGCGTGGGGAGAGATGCCGAAGGTGAGCAGAGAATCGGGTTGAGCGTCCTTTAGCTTTGCGTTTAATTGTGCGATAACTTGCTTTTGCTGCGGTGTTGCAAAGCCGATGACCTCGTGAAATATCAGCTTTCTGATGGAACTGCTCTTGAGCGTTTCTACCTGCCAACCGCTGTTTGTGATGTCGGCGATTGTGGTTACGCACCCCGCAAGGCTCATCTCTATGCCGCGAGCAGTAGCTTTCTTCACCCATTTTTTCGCAGCGTTCCGAAAGAGAAACAGGAGCAATCTGTTAAGTGTGCGTTTGCGATGATATACTAACTGCATCAACCAATCAGGTAGACTATCCGTCCTCTTTATTTTGTCGTGTAAGCCGGTCAATTCCAAATGGGCGTGTGCGTTCACAAATCCGGGCAAAATTACCGCCTCTCCGACATCACAAGTTTCACCTGAGTTGCCATGCGCTACCGAAGCGTAATTCCCTACATCGACAATCTCAGTGCCAGCAACGCAAACCGCGCCATTTTCGATGAGTTCATTGCTGTTTGGTAAGAGATATTTGGCTCGTATAATCATTGGTTTCGCCGCTATCCTCATTCGTTTAACTCCTCAATTAACTCCTCTACAGTGTCAAAAACCTTTACGCTCCCTGCTTCAATGTCGTCAAAGGCTTCTTCGAGTTTGCGCTTTCCTCCCTCCGAAAGCTCGACGGTTTCCATTGCCCCCGCCCTTTCCTTCCAGAAAGCCATAATTTCCTCGTCTGTCATTTGCGTAGGTTTGATGATTATCTCACTGTCTTTCAAATTGAGCTCTACCTCATCATCAATTTCAAGTCCGATTGCCCGGCAAAAATCTATCGGAATCGTTATCTGGTAGTTTTGCTTCAATTTACTCAATTGCATTAGGTATTCCTCCTTGAGTTTATTTGTAGGCGAATTCAATTTTGGGAAATTGACCTATATGTTAGGTGCTGATAATAAAAATCCCGTTTTTTCGCCACATAGCCAGCATCTTCAATCAACCGCGTCATTTCATCGGGTGGCATGAAATGGTAACTTGTCCCAGTAGCTCGGACTACGTTCTCTTCTATCATCGTTCCGCCCATATCGTTTGCACCGAATTTCAGAGCTATCTGCCCCACTTTCGGCCCCTGCGTCACCCACGACGCTTGCAGGTTTGTGAAATTGTCCAGCATCAATCGCGAAATTGCAAGGGTTTTCAAGTATTCAAAACTGCCGGCGGGAGGGATATGTTCTAAGCGTGTGTTGTTCGGTTGGAAAGTCCAGCAGATGAAAGCTGTAAATCCGCCCGTTTCGTCTTGTAATTCACGCAATTTAATCAAATGCTCAACGCGCTCTTCGTAACTCTCGACGTGTCCGAACATCATCGTCGCGGTCGTTCGCATGCCGAGTTTATGTGCCTGCAACATCACTTCGAGCCATTCGTCGGCAGTACACTTTCTCGGACTTATGAGATTTCTGGACGCGTCGGTTAAAATCTCTGCGCCGCCTCCGGGAATTGAATCAAGTCCGGCTTCCTTCAAACGCAAAATAACATCTCGAACGGGTATTTTGTTGAGTTTGGCAAAGAAATCTATTTCGGGCGGGGAAAAGGCGTGGATGTGAACAGCCGCTTCGTTGTCGTTCGCTACGGGAATTTTGAAGTTTGCTTTAATCCACTTCAGCAAATCTTCATACCATTCCAGTTTGAGTGAGGGATGTAATCCGCCTTGCATCAGTATCAAAACTCCGCCCAAGTCAATAGTTTCCTGAATCTTTCGTCCTAATTCCTCTTTTGAAAGCACGTAAGCATCCGGTGCGTTTTCTTGCCGATAGAAAGCGCAAAACTTGCAACCTGAACAACATACATTGGTGTAGTTGATGTTTCGGTCGATTATGTAAGTTACACAACCTTCGGGGTGCAATTTCTGACGAATGGCGTCAGCGGCTTGTCCCAATGATAGGATGTCGTTGCTGTGAAAAAGTTTGACGCCACCCTCGAAGGTTAAGCGTTCGCCCTTCAGAGCTTTTTCTAAAATTGGTTGTATCATATCTGCCTAATCTGCGGCAACGGACTCAACGTCTTCTTTTTTCTTGCTTTCTTCTTTGCGTTCCTCGCTCATGCCGAGATGCTGTAGTATCAGCCCCATCAAACCTATCTGTTGGATTTTTGCTTCAATGACTTTCAATTCTTTTAAGGATTCGGTATCAAATTTGCCCATTTTGCAGATTGGGCAATGATATTCGGTTAAATTATGAATCTCTAATTTTCTGTCACACAGCTTAATGTCAACACGCCGCGACTTCATTTGACTTCCGCACTGAGGACAAGTATCCTCCTCCGGACACCATTCCATTTCGACCACTTCCCATTGTTCCATGAACTTGGCTACATCGTGGGTTTCGATAAACTCTTCGGCTTCTTCTTCTGTTTCAAAAAAAGGAGCTTTCATCGTCTCATCCTCCTATATGTTCGTTTTTCAACATCTGTCATATCTCTAGCGCTAGCGGTTACCACTTTGTAGTGTCCATGCCCTTTGTCAGCAAGAATGACAATCAAATATCGTCCTGCATCGGTTTGACCGGACATAGCAAATAACTCCTTACCAACCTTCTGAAAAAGATAGATAGGGGCATATTGACGATTGACGATTGTTCTGCGCACCTGGTTTCGATACGGTTCTTCACTTCGTTCCGAACCTACTCAACCGGCACCACTTCGTTCCGAACCACAAATCAATATTTGGATACCCAATGGTGACGGGGCTTTCTGTCGTTGCGTAACTTCTATACCCTACACGGATTTACGAAATGGGCCACCAGTATATCCAAAACACCCCGGTCCAATTGGCGGTTCGGTTGGCGTTGTCAGATTTGTCATGATGGCGTCTTCGATTCTGGTTTTTATCGAGTCGCCGTCTTTCCAGGCGGTGATGTTTTTGAGCCATTTTTCGTTGTCAGGTTTGGGGTAGTCTATTCGCCAGTAGCATCCTCTGGTTTCCTTGCGGATTTCCGACGCAGTTACAATCAATCGTCCCAAATCGAGAATATTTCTTACTTCAAGTGCGGTGCGCGCGCCAGCCATGTTGTCAGCGCGCATAGCATTGAGGAATTGTCCCAACGCTTCAAGTTCCTCGCTGGCTTTTTCCAATGTTACTGCCGTTTTCATTGTGCCGGCGTATTTCCAGAGCGTGGATGTGATGTCACTGGCGAGTTTTTCAGGCGAGACATCGCCTGCGTCAAACAGGCTTTCAATCCACTTCGCTTCCGCGTTGATTTGTGTAGCGTCCAATGCGGGCGTCGGAACGGATTTAGCCCGCTCTACAGCCTTCTCACCGGCGATTATGCCGAAGACGATAGTGTCTGCCATCGCTGAACCGCCAAGACGCGCAGCGCCAAACACACCGCCGGTAACCTCTCCTGCGGCGTACAGCCCTTCAATTGAGCTTTTTGCTTGCTCGTCAATTTTAACCCCACCTAAAAAATAGTGACATGCGCCGCTTTTCAACAACTCTTCAGATGGCGGGTTCTTCAGGTTAAAAAGTTCCTCCAGACGAGAATGCGGCACATTGAAACTGATGAGTTCTATGTCAACCAATTCCGCACCGGCTCTGAATGCAAGGGAGAATCCATCTCCTGTCGTTCCTTCGGCATTATCGTTGCGTTCGTAAGCGCCGGCTCCTCCGCCCGTTGCAAGTATTGTTGATGTTGCGCCAATAGCTAAGAAGGTTTCGTTTTCCACATCAACCGCCGTCGCACCAACTACAGCGCTGTCCTTTGTCAATAACTCCGTCACCATGACGTTGTCGAGTATCTGTACGCCGAGTTGTTCCGCCACGTCTCGAAGCGGCTGAGTTAGCCCATATCCTCGCGGCTTGCCCTCAATTTTGCGGACTTGAAAGTGTCCGGGTTTGTCAACGCGTTCGGGTGCGTCCGTAGTAAACAGGTCAACGCCGTATTCCATCAACTGTGGCATCCCCGTTATGGTTTCTCTGGCGAATACCTCGACGAGACGCTGATTGTTGAGAAATCCTCCAGTGTAAACTACCTGATAGAATAACTCCTCTTCGCTTTTCTCGGTCGCGCGGGTGAACCAACCAGCAGTGATTGATGTATTGCTCGCACCTGCTGCAGGGAATTTCGATGCCAATACCACATTAACCCCCTGCTCCGCCGCGGCGACAGCGGCTCTCAATCCTGCACCAGCACCGCCAATTACCAATACGTCTGTATTAATGTTTTTTCGTTTCATCTCTATTTTGGAGGAGACAAGCCAAAGGGCTTCAATCTTCAATTGTCTTCCCTCAAACTCCTCTTTCTTATCTAATCTTTGATTCTAACTTCTTCATTGACCTTTTTGTCTCAATGTCATTAATCATTGTACCAAGTTTGTTCATGATAGCATCAACAGCACCGTTCCAGTGTGTCCAGTCCGGAGCCATCATACTTGCGCCCATCCTCCAGCGACGTCCATCGTGATGCCATATAAGATAGTGCATTATCTCAGGAGTTTCATCAAGAGGATTATCTTTACTAATTAGTCCCTCCTCGTATGCCTGCTTGAGAAGATTGTCCGTATATTCCCATACCATGTTGTAATCGCTTACAGCCTTATCAAATTCGTCTAAATAGTTATTAGTCCACTGCTTTGAGTGACACTGATAACAGCCCTTTTTCATCTCAGCCCTGCCCTCTTCCGCCAGTGTTTTGTCGGGAATCTTCTCCAAAACAAAATCAACTTCCTTTGGCCCTTTCCACCGGTATACTGACTTCTTAGGCTGTAGTTCCCAATAAAGCCTTGAACCTACATCATGATTTGTTTCAACTACACCACCAAAGCCACTCATATGACATGTGGCACAGGTGGGTGCAACTATGTCCTCAGTCCCCCATTGTCCGGGTGGGGCATCCCAGTTCCAGCTTTCACCCTCAGAAGCATAAATATTACCATGCTTTGATTCTTCATACATTTCGTGCTGTGGATGGTCAGGACCAAGGTGGCATTGCCCGCAGGTTGCGGGTTTACGCGCTTCAGCAACACTAAATTTGTGCCTGGTATGACAGCATGTACAGGAACCCAAGCTCCCGTCTGGATTAATTCTACCTACGCCAACATTGGGCCAACCCTTCAATTTCCCGCCAGGTTCTGCGACTATAAAACTACCGTGACATCCAATACAACCGAGGGTTACATTGTTGTGATTATATTTAGGGGCATCCAGTAGTCCTATTTTTTTCAGGATGCCACTGTCTGGAAACAGGGGCGTCAAAGCGGTTTTTGCCATTTTTTCAGGGCCCAGTTTTTTCGCCGTCTCCTGTTTAAAAGGATTGAGTCCCATCTCCTTGGCCTTCGTATAGTAGGGCTTAAGCGGACCCAAAAATGCACCCCAGGCATGTTTGCTATTTGCATTTTGTTCAACTTCTTTTGGATGACAGCTTTCACAGTATCGTGGTGATGGTACTGTTGTTATCTTATAACCATTGTGTTCATAGCCTGAAGCGTCCCCCTCTTTTGCCTCGTGGCATACATAGCATTCAACACCAACTTTGCTGTGCTTGCTATCCTGCCACTGTTTTAGAATACCGGGGATTATAGTTTCATGACAGTTTAGACATGGGGTTACAGTCGATTCCTCGGTAGATACAATGGTTGGTAATGCAAATCCTACTATTAACGAAGCAATCAGGGGAATAAGTAGTTTTCTCATAATAATACCTCACTATTTCTTGAATTTAGGTAGTTTATTCTTCAAATCTAAATTCATGAAGGTTGTGTTTTTGATAAAGCCGTTTGAATTCATCAAATGCAATGCCGAGTTCTTCGGCTGCGACTTTTTCATCCCAGTCGTGTCCTTCCAGCGCATAGAGCAGAGATTCTTTTTCAGCCCTGGCAATTCTTTCTTCCAAAGTATTGCCGGCTTCACCAGCACGTTTTGTTCTGATTTCTCGGGGAAGATGGTGCGGTAAAATCGTTTTTGCCTCGTCGGTTTTGTAGGTTATTCTTTCGATAACGTACTTCAATTCTCGCACGTTGCCGGGCCAATCATAATCTACAAGGAGCTTTAAGGCCTCCTTTGATATTTTTTTGGGGCTTATGCCGGCAATTTCCGACGCCATCCGCTCCATAAAATGGTAGGCTAACAGTTCAATATCCTCTTTCCGCTTGCGCAATGGGGGCATCAAGATTGTTTCAAATGCCAGTCTGTCATACAAATCCTCCCGGAATTTCCCCTGTTGCATCAACCTCTCCAATTCGGAGTTCGTCGCAGCAATAATCCGCACATCAACTTTTAACGCCTTGGTGCCGCCTACCCTTTCAAACTGCTGGTATTCCATCACACGCAAAATCTTCTTTTGGAATTCGGTGGACATATTTCCTATCTCGTCGAGGAACAACGTGCCTTTGTCCGCCAGCACAAACCTTCCTTCACGAAAAGAGGAATTTGTAAAGGCGTTATCCTCCTGTCCAAACAGTTCACATTCGAGCAAACCTTCGGCGAGCGCGGCACAGTTGATGGTAATAAATGGATTTTTCTTGCGGTTGCTGCTTTCGTGAATGGCAGCGGCGGCGAGTTCTTTACCTGTGCCGCGCTCGCCGCGGATGAGTACGGGACGGGGAATCGAAGCGACTTGCTCTATCTGCGCGATAACCTCACAAATGGATTTGCTCTCACCTACGATGTTGTATTTGCCCTTGAGTTCTTCGAGATAAAAATCACGCTGACGACGCAAACGCTTGTTATTCATGTTTGCCTGTATCAGGTGATTGAGACGCAGAAGTGCTTTCTCAATGTTCTCTTCAAACAGAAAATCCTTCTCAATATAGTCCAGCGCGCCGAGTTTCATAGCCTCAACCGCCGTTGAGATTGTCCCCTTCCCCGACAAAAATATCACGGGCAAATTACCATTCAACTTTTTTATCCCCTCCAACGCTTCCAGTCCGTCCATTTTGCCGGTACCAAAATCGTAGTCGAGAATCACTAAGTCAAACGCTTCAGGATTCTGAGTAATCATTTCCAGAGCGGTTTCAGCGTCATCCGCCGCCTTCACTTCTGCGCCGCGCCCCTTTAAAATGTACTGAAGCTCTTCTTGTAACGGGATTTGGTCATCAACTATCAGGATTCTTTCTGGCATCTGTTTTCACCCCTTTAAGCATGTGCTAAACCCTATCCCAAAATTTCAGCGATTTTAACTTTGATTATATTTTGGAGCGCAAGCCCCATTCCACCAAAAAGATAAATTGAAATAGAGATATTTAGCTCTATCAACAACCGGTCAATTTCATTTAAGGACTGTTTGACTGTTTCCTGCGTTAATGCGTGCATGGGAGATATACTGCTGAAATTTATGTCGGAACGTTTGATAGGAAATATTCAAAATAATATTCCACTTTTTTTGAATTGCGTCCTGTTTTTTTAAACAATGAGAGAGGTAAACTTCACCCCACCAACTATCATAAAATGGTTGAATTGACTTTGGAGTGCTTTTTTGTAACACATCAATAGCCTTCTTTAATCCTTCTGGGATAGGATATAAAAATCCGGAAAAAAGAGATTGAGTAACGTTCAGTAAATATCCCATCTGGCTACCCTTGTTTGCTCTAAGTGAGAGGGTAACCAGATGTTCATAATCAAGGTGCCCCCCAAGAAGCACGACGGGGGTACCGAGAATCAGTCTTGGGTGCTTGGAATAATGCAAGGATGCAACTATTGCCGACTCTGGTTCAACGATGCGTCCTTGCTTGTCTCTGTCAAGTAAAAGAAAACCATATTTTGAAAATGTGTGGATGATGTCTTTAATTGTGATTGTTTTTAGCTCCCTGATAAGGATAGTTTTTAGACCTGTAGGGTCGAAATGTTTATAGCATCAGGGATTGTGTTACATTTATTAGCTCCGTAGTGAAATCAATACTGATGGCTAATAACATTTCTTTGTGTTTTTGTTTGATGCCTGACTATAAACATTTCGCTCCTATCGGAGCTAAAAGTTGGTCCTTTTGTGCCGTCCCAGCTATTCGCCGAAATGAATGCCAACTAAAACTAAGTCGGAGATGTC
>CAZRLY010000015.1:0-11408 GCA_964601015.1 uncultured bacterium | reverse complement strand
TTTGGTTCGACGGCTATGTTTGAATTTTCCGCGCCGCTGTTTGCGATGAGAAAATGACCTTTTGGCGGGATAATCCCCTCGGGGATTGTCAACATCAAAACTTCACCATCGTCTGTCAGCTTTGTAATCTGCCAACCAGCGATGTCAATTTCACCGTCTGTCGTATTTCGCAATTCAATCCATTCGTTGCTAATGGATGCAAAATCCCCCATCCACATGAGTTCACCGAAGATTATGATGGGTACCTCAAATAGGGGAGGTACTGGCAGACTGCTTTTGGGAGTACCGAACTCTTGAGCGTCTTCGTCCCATCCAGAGCGTTCTTCGGAAGTATGCCAACTTTCTTCGAGAGTTCCACCGCCGATGGGTTCGCTTCGTATCATGGACTTTTTCAAATCAGCATCGCCGGCGAGTGGTTTTCCTGTTCCATCGTCAGCAATATCTATGAGAGGCGAATCTGCTTCCCAATCGCCATCATATAATTTAAGCTGCAACTTTGTGTTGGGGAGAGATATGTTCGTATCAACTAAGTTTGGTTCGACGGCTATGTTTGAATTTTCCGCGCTGCTGTTTGCTATAAGAAAATATCCTTTGGGCGGGATAATCCCCTCGGGGATTGTCAACATCAAAACTTCGCCATCGTCTGTCAGCCTTGTAATCTGCCAACCAGCGATGTCAATTTCACCGTCTGTCGTATTTCGCAATTCAATCCATTCGTTGCTAATGGATGCAAAATCCCCCATCCACATGAGTTCACTGAAGATTACGATGGGAACGTCAAAAGGTGGTTGTACCGGTTGGCTGCTCTCCGGTGTACCAAACTCTTGAGTGCCTTCGTCCCACCCTGAACGTTCTTCGGAAGTATGCCAACTCTCTGCAAGAGTGCCATCGCCGACGTGTTCGCTCCGCATCATGGACTTTTTCAATTCGGCATCGCCAGCAAGTGGTTTTCCTGTTCCATCATCGGCAGTATCTATGACATTCGCATCCGCTTCCCAATCGCCATCATATAATCTGAGCTGTAACTTTGTGTTGGGGAGAGATATGCTCGTATCAACTAAGTTTGGTTCGACGGCTATGTTTGAATTTTCCGCGCCGCTGTTTGCGATGAGAAAATGACCTTTTGGCGGGATAATCCCCTCGGGGATTGTCAACATCAAAACTTCACCATCGTCTGTCAGCTTTGTAATCTGCCAACCAGCGATGTCAATTTCACCGTCTGTCGTATTTCGCAATTCAATCCATTCATTGCTGGTTGACGCTACATCCCCCATCCACATGAGTTCACTGAAGATTACGATGGGAACTTCAAAGGGGGGTTGTACCGGTTGACTGCTCTCCGGTGTGCCAAATTCCTCTGTGTTTTCGTCCCAGCCGGAACGCGTCTCTGCTGTATGCCAGTTTTCGGACAATGTGCCATCGCCCGGCGATTCATTTCGCACCATAGATGTTTTCAACTCTTTATCGCCCGCGAGCGGAGTACCAATGCCATCATCGGCGGTATCTATGAGATTGCCGCCAGCGTCCCAAGTACCATCGTACAATTTAAGCTGTAACTTTGTATTGGGAAGAGATACGCTCGTGTCAACTAAGTTTGGTTCGACGGCTATGTTTGAATCTCCCGCGCTGTTGTTGGAGATGAGAAAATAACCTTTTGGTGGGATAATCCCATCGGAGATAGTCAACATTAACTCGTCTCCTTCTTTGCCCAACCTTGTAATATCCCAACCGGTTAAGTCTATTTCGGTATCCGTCGTGTTCCTTAACTCAATCCATTCGTGTGTATCGCCTGCGAAATCGCCCATCCACATTAGCTCATTGAATACCACATTTCCAGGATTTGCCGCGTAAGCAGGCACACATATCATGATTAAGATGCCGTAGGTAAGGGAAAGTTTAGTCATTTCTTGCTCCTTATTGTAGTGTCAGAAACTGAGTCTTTGCCCAAAACTCAGTTTCAAGTATTGGCTGCGCGTTGGTTTACTCACTGCTTTCCATATTCTCATAACGTACCACCTCAAATTCTACCCGTCGATTCATCATCTGTCCGCTGGGCGTTGTGGGCACGCTGAATTTCCCAACGCCGCCATCCATTGTTTGTAATCTGCTTGGCGGTATGCCATTGTTTTCTAAGTATTCCTTAACAGCTTTCGCCCTCTCTAATGAAATGGGCGGTTCACTGTTAATATTATCTTCATCACTTGTATCAGAGTATCCGATGATGCGCACATTAACTAATGGATACCTCTTCAGGACTTTGACTATTTCGTTCAAGGTGTCTTGGCGTTTTGGTTGAATAGATGTTTCAGCCGTATTGAACAAAATTGGCTTTCCTGTTAAGATGTTTTCTATTTCTGCCTGTAAGATGTTTTCTCTCTCAGCTTGAGATTTGGGATTGTTGATGGCAATATTTTGCTGAACTTTTGGTTTGTTTCGGGGAATGTAATAATAAAACAGAAACCCACCGCAAAACACAGTCAGTGCGACAATTAAAGCCACTGCCAAATATTGACGGATAGGGGTTAATCTTTTCCGCAAAGCTCTCGGCGTAATCTTTATTTTTTCGCCAGATTCCCTTTCAGGCGGTGCTTCGTACATATCCATAAGGGCAAGAATCTGTCTTTCCACGCCAGCGAATTTAGAATTATCACCATCGTAATTTTTAAGTTGCCCTTCAAAGTTATGATGAATTTGCGAAACTGTTCTTGCAAGTTGTTCGTGAAAATCCGTTGGTTCTACCCCTGAGATTACAACGGCAACGCAAGCATGAAGTTCAGATTCTAACAGGATTTGCTTGGCACCGAACCGAATACCCCTCTGGATTTGGTCTAAATTTTGTTTCCCGCCCTCCTCCAAAGATTCTCGTAGGACATCCCTGATTGCCTTCAATGTGCCACTGATTAAACGTTCATCAATCTCTTTTTCTGCTGGTTGATTGGAGACGTGACAGATTAAAACTCCCGATTCTCTGTGAATGAGGAAGGCATCCTCTATATCGAAGGGAACTGAATATTCTGTGGGCACGTCTGATTCGGTGGGTGCTTTTGCACGTTTAGCTTTGAATCCAAAAACTTTGCGCAGATTCTCACCGAGTTTTCGAATCAGATTTTTCACCGCTTCAAGGACGGCTTTGGCTATCATTCTACCTATCAGCGGGTAGAATACGTCTACTATCTCACCCTCCCTGATTTGCCGATTGATAGCCTCCGCCATTATCGGATAGAGAATCTCAGTAACATCGTCCCTCGCTTCTCTGACTTGATATTTAAGCGATGCCGCTACTATTGGGGAGAGGAGTTGAGCCATCTCCTCTGGCGATTCCGCAAATCTTTTTGCCAGAATTTCGCCGATGTAGGGCTCAAGATTGTCAGCGAGAACCTTAGGGGCGATAAGTTGATTCAACCCTTTGACAGATTCGCTTAGTTCAGCGAGCTTCTCCCTTTCCTGTTTAAGGAGAATCTGCTGCAACGAATCCAGCGTCTCTAAATTAGAATTTTCTTTTTCAAGCTGCTTAACAGAGGGTTGAGACACACCCCTGGCAAGCTCACTGCTCCGGTACCTCATCTTCTTGCTCATCTTCAAGAAGCTCAATGTTTAATTCATCCAGAAGCCCTTCGCCTTTAAGTTTCATGCCCAGGGCTATTAAACTCTCAGCCAAATTGAAACGGTCAACTTTACCATCTTCAAGCGAATCTACTTCAGAAACAAGTTCGCTACGCAGTTCATCATAGTTTCTACGCAGTTGGTCGCGCAATTCGTTGAACTTCGCATTTTGGTCGTTTGTCAATCGTTCCATACTTTCCATCATCTCTTTGGAAAGTTCATCTATCATATCAGAGAGCTTCTTGAAGTCAGCACCCTCCTTCATAGAAACATTATCAAGGGCTTCTGTAACTTTTTTATCCAACTCGCCTATCCCCCGCTGTACCTCGCTACTCAGACTTTCCGCCTTCTCCTCAAGTTTCATCTCAAGGTCAGAATATTTGCGCTCCAAATCTTTGCTAAGTTTATCCATATCCCGTGTAAATCTTCTAAAGCGGTTGTTATAATCCCTCATCTGAGAGCCGAATATAATATCTCTGACTTTGTTGACATTGTCAGCAGGGGGGACTTCTGTAATTTGCACCTCTTCTTGGAATGAGGCCTCTATTATTTCTTCCTCTTGAACATCGTTTTCTTCACTAAAACTGTTGTCCATAATATCCTCCCGGATTGGGTAATCGAACCGCTGCTTTTTATTATAACATAAAAACGAACGCATCTCAACAAAAATTTTTTGAAAGCATAGAAAACCGGGGATTATTTCGTTTCAAATATTGTTTATAAATCAAGTAGACAGGTAGCCCATCAAATGGTATAATAACCGTGAGTTCGTTGTATCGGGGGTAAAAATGAGCAAGCATTTTAAACATAGCGTTTGTTTACTCTACACAATATTTTTGTCTGGGTTAAACGTTACAATGACATTCGCAGCACCGCGCCCCAGATATGGCGGTGTTTTACGACATGGCATTTTCCAAAAATCAATCAATTTTGACTTCGTTGATGTCTTAAACTTTGCCGAACTTCAGATTGCGTCTGCCGTATTCGAGGGGTTGGTGAAATACGACGCCAATGGACGTATCGTGCCTGCCGTCGCATCTGAATGGAATACATCGGGGGATGGACGTGTGTGGACTTTTATCATAGCGAAGGAAGCAAAGTTTCATAACGGAAAAAGCATAACCGCCTCAGACGTGAAAGTTGCTATTCAGCGCGTCGTCAAAAAGATGCGCCCGAAATCGGATTATCCTTCCTTCGTTGACAAAATTGCTGTTACCGACGAACATACCTTGCAAGTTAATCTGGCCAAAAGCGAACCTGATTTTTTACACTGGTTGATGCTTCCTCAAGCTTGGATTGTCCCCGTAGACGAGGTTGACAAGGAATCGTTCAGGATGAACCCAGTAGGGACTGGCCCGTTCAAAATCTCGGAACAGAAACCATCGGAGATAAAGCTAATAGCCAACAACGAATATCCCTGGGGCAAACCCTTCTTGGATGAATTGATATTTCAATATTACGACAGTTTACAAACCGCACGCTTTGATTTTGAGTCAGGGATGCTGGATTCGTTGCACATCCCCGTCGCAGATGCCATCGCTATGGAGATAAAGCGTAAGCCTTCAAACCCGCGCCACAATACGAGCGAACCAGTGTGTTCTCCCGTAGAACTAAGGGGGGTTAATATTGTAGCAGAAGAACAGGGCAGGCAATTGCTCAAAAAGGAGTCTGCTGAATTGGTTTATCTCCAATTGAACCCCGATACATTTAAAAACAAACGGTGGCAGGATGTGCTGAGATATGCCATTGACGTACAATCAATTTTAAGATTTCAATATGGGTTTCCTGAGACGGGATATTTGCGAGTTAGAAAGCGTAGCGGCACCCCTGTGTGGTTGTCCAAAAACTCGGTTGCTGTGTCTCCTAATATATTTGTATATAATCCAACAAAAGCTCGCAGGATGTTAAAAAGCAGCGGTTGGCAATCTGACAAAAAATTAAACTTCATCGTAGCGAGCCTATCGGATAACACGGGAAACGCTGTGGCTCTCAGGATTCAAGGGCACCTATTGAGCATCGGGATGAATACCGCCATTTCGCATACTGAACAAGCGGAATTTAGGAAAGCCGTCAGAGACGGAAATTTTGACCTGGCGCTGTTGTCTGTGCCGTTGTTGCGTGGAAATATCGGTTATCGAAATAGCGGTTATCCGCCTGAACCTGCTCTTCTGCTCTATCAACTGCCCTCGTACATCCTGCGCCAATCGGACATCTATGGCGTCAATGTGATGTTGGGAGGATTGATTCAATTTGAGAATGTATGGCTGAAGAGAATGCCCTTTCAAAGGCAGAGTGGCAAACCTTAGTTTGCGTTGCAATTATGTGGTTTAACTTTCCGACATCTCCAAAACCGATTGAATTTTCTCCTCAATGCTTTTAGCGATTTTCCGTATTGTGTCCACATCAACGGTGCGCCCCGATTCAGATACAAGCACAACTACATTCCCCTTGACAAAAAGGATGTTATTATTCGCTCGCCAGGTCAAATCTCCTATCAAATCTTCGGGTTCTGTTGCCATCTGATAGATGGGTTCCCGTTTGCCGTCCACATAAATCATCTTCGCAGAAAGTCGCCTTCTACCCTCTGTAGCCGCTTCCTCTGCCTCTTCAGAAGATGCGAATATCCAATATCGTACAGTTGCATTCTTTCCAGGTTTTTTGTCAATCCAAAACCTATCGCACCAGCCTGAAATGCTCCACGGTTCTGATGGCGCTGTTGGAGATTTGATAAGACGGGAAGAGGATAACCACATATTCGGAATGGGCATCTCTTCCGCGGTAAGCCTGATGGAACGCAGATATTTTACTGTCATTGAAATGCAGGAGAATTCTTCTCCCAACCCCCCTTTCGAAAGGGGAAAGGCGGAAGGCGGAAGGATAAAATATTCAGGCTTTCTCGCTTTCCCACTTTCTCATTTACCAAAGTATTCGGAAAGTTTGATATTTCCCACTATAGGGTAGTTCTTTGATTTTAACGTTAGTTACTCTCGCAAGGAGCGGCCCGCGTCGCAATTCCCTGACGTATTTATCCAAATCTTCCTTTCGCCCCTCTGCGACAATTTCAACCTTCCCGTCAGGCAAATTCTTCGCATGTCCCTTCACGTTACACGCCGCCGCTTTCACCTGTGCAAAATACCGAAAACCAACGCCCTGCACCCAACCGCTGACCAAAATGTGAAGTTGTTTTCTTTCCATTTTATCACCGCATCAAAAAATTTTATTGGCTGCTTAATGCAATGACTAAGTCATTGCACTCCATAACTTCATCATATTTTCCTCTTTGGAAGCCGTCTCCCGGCGGCGATTATCGAACATAGCAGAAAACTCGCTACCATACAACACGCAACGTTCCATGTTTTCATCACTATTCCGATTTAGCGATGAAAAGCATCACGTTCCACTTTTCTTATATGGAAGTTGGAGCAAATCAATAATGTGCTGTACCTGTTCCATTTCCGGATCTTTATGCACCAAAATCCCTTGAACCTCAATAGCAACGGCAATAATCCAGGCGTCCGCTACCGAAAGACGATATTGCGCTTTAATTGCCCCTGCTTTCAGGAGGATGGATTCCGTCAAATTAACTTGTTGAATAGGCAACGCTTTCAGTTCAGCGTACATTGTTCTGGCAGATGTTTCTCCATCAACCTACCAGACTCGATAGTAAGCCTCCATATACATCATAAAAGGCCCATAGACTTCAGCGGTTCCTGTTTCAGCTTGCCGCAGGATTTTTTCGACCCGGTCTGCACCTTCTTCATCGTTCGCGGAGGGTTAAAATAGCGGAAGTATCTAACACATAACGTGGTTTAGAATTTTCAGGATTCAGTTCGTCTTTCATTTTCTCGCTCCTCCTGGCGGCCTTTGAGTAGTGCTTGGACTAATCCTTTACCTTTTGATTTACCCCGAAAAGCCGCAATCGAATCTGAATGAATCGGAACCACAACAATTAAATCCCCCTCATCAAGCCATTGTAGCCGGGTATGGGATTGAATCCCATGCCGTTTGCAAATTTCATTGGGGATTACAGTTTGTCCTCCTATGGATACTGTGCTGAACATATTAATCATCTCCTTGTTAAAAAGGATAAATGATTTTACCTCGAATTGCAAGATAATTTTTTAATTTGCAAGACAAGTAATTTGTGAAACGCAACATTAAATTGGAACAGAGCAAATTTTTCTCGCAAAAAATACACGCAGATGATATAATATTTTTCCAAACACGACTGAACCGACGGAGATAACCAATTTATGAAAATCAAGATTATAGTCATTTCAGATGTTCATTTTTCTACTACTCCCAACATTTCCGTTCCCTCAAGAAGAAAAGAGTTTGGAGATATTTTGCTGAATCGGGTGGTTAATCGCATCAACAGGTTCATCAAACCAAACATAACCCTATTTTTGGGTGATTTGGTTGATGACGCTCAAAAGGAAGACTTAGAAGTAATAAAAAGGTTGGCAGATAAGCTCCAGTGTCCGACAATGGTTGTTCCGGGCAACCATGACGGGGATTGTTCTCAGTTTGTCGATGTGTTTCAAGAACTACCCGATTATCTGGATGTCGCAGGGTATAGGTTCGTTCCTTTCTGCGATGAAGAAGCGCCCGGCTACAATGCTACAAGGAGTGAAGGGGATTTTGAAAGAATGAGGAATGCTCGAGAGGGATACGACGGCCCCATCATCGCCGTTCAACACGTCCCTCTTTTTCCTCCAGGAGGACACGAGTGTCCTTACAGCCTAACAAATGCAGAAACCGCCCTGCAGATTATGAAAGAGGAGAAGATACAGTGGGTTATTGCAGGACACTATCACCCCGGATTTCAACTGTTCGAGGAAGGGTTCGTTTCAATTACCGCCCCTGCACTCTGTGAAAAGCCGTTTCGGTTTCTGGAAATCAACATTGAGGGGCAAAATACAGAGGTTATCGAACATCGTTTGAGCATGCCAGAAGAACTGAAATTAACCGATTTCCACGTCCACAGTCATTTTGCCTGGTGCAATGAAAATATGGATTTCGGCAAAGCCCTTGAGCTTGCTGACTTGTTCAATGTCCCGAATGTTGTTTTCAGCGAACACAGCACCCATCTTTATTTTGACCGCGAAACAAACCACGCATACTTGCGCGATGGTTTTGAAAAAACGAAAGAACGAATCACCTCAAGGATTGCCGAGTACCAGGATGAGGCGAAAAGTGCTATCGCTCCTTCAGGAGTTAATGTCTTGCATGGGTTTGAAGTTGATTGCGATGTGAATGGCAAGCCCGCCATGTTGGACGCAGACAGGGCGAAGTTTGACATATTCCTCGGCGCGATGCATCGTCTGCCGCCGGAGGCTGTGAAAGATGCAGGTATAGCGGCAGAGTCCTTCTGCACGATTCTAAAAGAATTCATCGGCTGTGGGATTCAAATATTAGCGCATCCCTTCAGAGTATTTCGCCGAAGCCGCCTTTCAACCCCGGAATCTTTGTTTCCCTTCGTCGTGCGATTGCTAAAAGAAAACGATGTCGCCGCTGAATTGAACTTCCACACCAACGAACCACCTTTGAAATTCGTACAAATGTGCTTAGAGGAAGGCGTAAAACTCGCCTTCGGCAGTGACGCTCACAACCTCTATGAGGTGGGAGAGTTCTACCCGAATTTGCGACTGCTTGAAGAAGCAGGCTATACGGGAAATGTTGAAGAGATTTTGTATCCTTTTGGAGTGTAGCGATTCAATCGTTGCTTTCGGCAATGGCTTAGTCATTGCAATCCCAAATGTCCAGATGGAGGTATTTACATGACTCACGAAGAAAACTATTATCGAACCATAGAATTTCGCTATCCGGAATATATTATCGGCAGAGTCGGCATGTTGCCGGCTGCCTGGGGCAAATACAAAGAGGATTTAGAAGATTTGGTCATAAGACACCCTATCATTTTTGGCGAGCAACAAAAGAACCCGGAGCGCATTTACGATAACTTCGGCGGGACGTATGCTGAAGGAAAGCACACTGATAACTGGGGGTGCGTGTGGAAGAATATTAGAGGTGGGATGGAAGCGCTCGTCATCGAACATCCGCTTGACGATTGGGCGAAGCTTGATGATTATGTTCCGCCCACATCGGGAGGTATGGGGCATGGCTTCATGTACATGCGGCTGTATTATTTGCGCGGGTTTGAAAATTTCATGATGGATTTAGTAGAAGAACCACCCCAGCTTCAACAGCTTATCGACATGGTGCTAAACTATAACATGAACGAGGTCGAGAAGGTACTCGCGGGAAAGCCGAAGATGGCTCATTTCGGCGATGACTTAGGCAATCAGACCGGTTTACCCATGAGTCCTGCACATTGGAGGAAATATCTCAAACCCTGTTTCGCCAAAATCTTTGGCGCATGTCGAGACGCAGGAGCGCATGTGTATTTGCACTCAGATGGACACATGCTTGACATCATTCCCGACTTAGTCGAGTGTGGAGTTACTGTGGTGAATCCTCAGATTCGAGCCAATACGCTGGACGGGTTAGTGGAGGTATGTAAGGGCAAAGTCGCCGTCAATCTTGACCTGGACAGACAGCTTTTCCCCTTTTGCACCCCCGCGGACATTGATGAACATGTCCATGAAGCAATCGCCAAACTCGGTTCAAAAGAGGGGGGATTGATGTTATCCGCCGAGTGCGCACCCGATGTGCCGATAGAAAATATCGAAGCCATCTGCCAGGCATTGGAAAAATACAGGACTTATTATAGCCAATAGCATATGCATCAATTTAGTGATTTTTCGTGCAATTTGTGCGTTTCAAACGCCTTGAACTCAAGTTCAGGCTGATAGCTAAAGTCCACTCGAAGTGGACTAATAGGTTCATTTAGTCGTCTTTGAGCCGACTTTAGCTTTTAGACTGTGAATTGATTCATAGGCTTAAGTTGATACTCTTCAAATATTTTTAAATTTTTCAGGGCTTATACGTTCCAGCGTCTTTATCGTTTTAACAGCATGCAAGCCGTCAGTGCGCGGCGTTTGGCGATGTTTCACACAGTCGAGAAAGTGTTGACAGCCAACCATCAGCATATCTTCTTTATTCTCAGGCGCGAGAAAATCCCACGTCAGAGACTGCTCACTGGTGGTTAGCGTGAATGTGCGTCTGTTCTCCGATGCGCTGTCGGATGCTTCTAAGTGAAAATTATCTTCCACTTCCAACGCGACAGCCAACGCCACCATGTGTATGCCCATGTTCCAGTAAGCGTTGAGCAATTTTTCACCGGTGGAAATCTTCAAAAAGTGGGCTTCGGCTTTTTGGCGTGTGCCTGGAAGTTCAGAGAATCGTTTGTACGCCGTAGAATGGCAGAGAGTGTGGTCGACGGCCAAAACTAATCTGTTTTCATCAGCCAATTCCACCAACTCTATTGCTTCCTGTGATGAAAGCGTTATCGGTTTTTCGATGAACAAATCTTTGTGAGATTGCAGTATATTTTTAGCCAACTCAAAATGGGTTTGCGGCGGAGTAGCCACTACAACTACGTCGCTGGAATCAATAAGCTCATCGACATCCTCTGTAAAAGTCAAACCTAATTCCGACTGCAACTCCTCACGATTCTTATGCCCATAAGCTAAATGTATCCCCGATAGCGCGTGAAACTTCTGAATCAAAATCTTCCCCCATTGCCCTGTGCCGATTTGTGAAACTTTGATATTCATATCCATAAGAAATCCTCCTAACATCAGGTAATTTTCAGTATTAAAGTTTATGTTCCGGGTAGCGTCGGTCCCCATGTACATCAACTTAAGGCTGGATAACATCACACCAGGGTAGAAGAAGTCCCT
>CAZRLY010000014.1:6277-35781 GCA_964601015.1 uncultured bacterium | reverse complement strand
TCAACTAACAAATATTATAACATGGAATTGTTACGAATATATTAAGCACAGATGAAATTTAACGCGAAATTTGGTATTATTATCGAAAGATGGTTGAACCCCCGTGAATGTTTCACGGAAGGACATGGTATGCTCGGTCGATTAACAGAAATTTAATAATTCTGAAACATAATCTTCATTTCTCTCTTATGGGGAGGGCAAAAGGTACTTTAGCCCAAATCAAGAAAGCCGGACTATCCAGACAACCGAAAAGCCAAAAAGCCGGACAACCAGACATTATTATTTAGGGCAGAGGTTAAAAATTACCTAATCTGGATTCTCGGATAATATGTGATAATACAAAAAAGAATGCTTGACATTGAAGCTAAACGATGCTAAAATAAACGTTGCTGAAATGCTAATATCCGTCTTGTACACATAGGGGATGTGGAAGAGGAGAGAGATAAAATGGTTAAAATCATATCGTTAGTCTACAAAAATTATCGGCAGCACAACTGCAACGTTATGGCAGCGGGATTAGCCTATTTCGGCATGTTGGCTTTGGTGCCTGTATTGATTATAGGGCTGTCTGCGATGGGCTACATGTTGGGTTCATCTGAGGAGGCACACCAGTTTATCACGAAGCTATTGGCAGAGCATTTTCCCGAATCTGCGGCAGGCTTCAAAATAACCGAACAGTCTTTAGAGAATCTGAAAACAGAAGGTGTTCCTGATGATGTTTTGAAAAAGTTGCAAATCCTAAAGAATCAGAAAGTTACAGGAGAGGAAGAATTTTTAGGTGTTCTCAGAGGAACGATTGGAGATGAACAAACTGATAGGTTCAAATCATTGATTTTGAAACATGCCGAATCTGCTGTAAATTTGGTCAAAAAAATTGACGCGTTAATCGCCGCGCCAGGACGGCATTTCACCGAGGGGTTAGGATTAGCAGGTTTAATCTGGGCAGCTTTGCGTTTCTTCTCGCTTTTAGAGCGGGTTCTGAGCAGTATATGGGTTGGCGCTACCCGGCGAAAGTTTATTCATCGAAAGAGCGTTCCGATTATCGCCTTTTGTCTTGCAGGAGCACTATTCTGGTTGTCGTTCATTTACTACTCCGTCATTTCCATGACAAAGGGGCTGGAACTTCCACTCCCCTCAAGCATATCAGCTTACGATCTGCATTGGTTGTGGCAAACTTTCAGGATGGGTTCCCTTTTCATCACATCAGTTGTTATTTTCTATCTTATTTACGATTTTATGCCCGGTTCAGAGGTGTCATCCCGCGCAGCTTTCACCGGCGCACTTTTTGCCGGATTATTCTGGGAAATGTCAAAGCTGGCGTTCAACTGGGCAATGAAGCAATTTAACGTCTACAGCCGTACTTATGAGCCGCTCTACGGCCCGCTCGCCGCGCTGATTTTGTTGATGTTGTGGGTTTATATCTCTATGATAGTGTTGTTGTTGGGTGCGGAAATTGGTTCGGCGTATCAAGAGATGAAGAGCGAGAAGTAAAGTGCTGAAGTAAATGGTTATGTCAAAACGCAAATATTTACTGATTATTCCTTGTTCCAAACGAAAAATTTTGACTTTAGGATGCGAGATATCTGCAATAGATTTGTACGATGGGCCCTTCTATCGGATTCTCAGAAAGTTTTTTCGACAACACGATGTATCTCAATATATAGATGTTCTGATTTTGTCTGCCAAATATGGTTTCATTAGACCCCACGATCTAATCTCAACATACGACGAATATATGACATCGCTTAAAGCAAAAGAGTTTTCATCAAACATATATAATTTCTTGAAAGCTTTGTTGAACAGAGAAGAATATCAAGAAATATTCATCAATCTTGGGAAGACTTATGCATTGGCTTTGGCTGATAGTGAAGAATTGTTAAATCAATACAATGTTTTCTGGGCAAAAGGACAGATAGGTGAAAGAATGCACCAACTTAAAAATTGGATTCAGAAGATTATTGACAGAAAAAGTTTGGAAGGACAATAGATAATCATGCCTGCATTAGTCTCAATGCCACAGCTACATAAAGCACTAAATTTCCTGAGTCAACTTGATTTTTCCGTCCCATATTCAGAAACAGAACTGTATTCACTTATTATCGAAAATCTTTGCGTTGATGTTGACAACAAGAAACAACGAGCCAGGAATTATATTGACCTATTGGAAATCTTAGGATTCATTGAGTGTGCAGAGAAAGTTTTTATCCTTCGACAGAACTACCAAACGACTTCCGATAAAGGGACAATCCAAGATTTGCTCACTATAATTGATGGGCTGATAACGAATTATAACAAAACATGTAAAGCATGGTATGCTACACACACCAGATGGCATTCAGGCGGAAGATTAGTTCATTTCCTTCTTGAAGAAAAACATCCATGGTATCGGCAATTAGTAGATATTCTTGCCAACCATCAACCTAATGACACCCAAAGTGAAAGTTATGTGGGTTTATCTAAAAATCAAATTATCAGCCTTTCAAAGGGTGGAGAAGCAGAACTCAATAACGCTGGTGTGGGAGAATACGCCAAATGGGGGATGTACGTTGGTAGCATAACCAAGAATCAGTTGTATATTTCTGAGCCTAAATTAAAATCAGAACTCTGGAAACCTTCAAAATATAGGAAGAAAAAAGGGAAACATTACTTCGAGAGGTATTACTTCATCGCAAAAGAAGAAATGGATATTTCAAATTTTCAGACTTATGTAGAAGCATTTTGCTCAGAATTTAGAAGGAAATTCTACACAATTGGAAGTGCTTCTAAATCTGTTCCAATTCCTGTTTTACGGGAGTATGTTTGCGAAGAGTTTCGATTGCACCGTGAAATCTTTGATAATCTGTTAATTCAATTGTGGCGGGAGAATAAGAACTATCGCTTTGTGCGTCCACCGCTTCGCAACAATGATTTCGGTTCAGTTGCTGCCACATATCAAATCAAAAGAGAAATCGGCGAGAATGATGGGGATAAAAAGATTATTTTGAAAGATACCTCCAGACGTCAGATTATTCCACCAATCACCGTTGATGGATATGACTATTTTTACTTAACAATTTCATAAAAGCTAAATCAGGGAGGAGGGAGAAAAGAATGCCTCAATATGATAACTTTGAACAAAGTTTAGCTTCTATTGGAGAGGAGAAAGACAATCCGTATCAAAAGTTGTTTGGGCTCAAGTCCAATCCGTTTCCGCAAGTTCCCGTTGTAACAACCGCGCCCGATTTTTGTTGCGATCAAGAAGAATTACAAGAGAATATCCGTCGTTACATTGGAAACACGATTCGCAGTGATGGGAAAAAAGCGGCGATTATTCTCAAGGGAGAGATTGGAGACGGTAAAACTCATCTCCTGCGATATTTTGAAAACGCAATTAATAAACAGTTAAGCAAAACTGTGAAAGATGGTTTCAGGAGAGGGGTCGGATTTTTCGTGGATGACCCGGGGAATGGCATGCAAGATATCTTCCGAAAATTCATGGAATGGCAGAAGCGAGAATTCTGGAATACGCTTGGTTGCGATATTCTTAACCATCGACTTAATGCACCTGAAAATGTCGTTCTTTACTTGAGTGGGGCAAAAAGCAGACTGTTTAAAGAAGAGATGGAAGAAGTAAAAGCCGAACTGCCGGAATGGGTTCAAATGTATGAATCCTACTTATATCAACAAACGACGAATTGGAACCTCGCAAAGGCTTTTGCGGGACTAATCAATAATTTGGATGAGGATTATCAGTTTCGGAGGATGCTTTGTTGGAATTTCCTGACAGCAGGCAAAATTGGTGCTGCTGATGCGAGGAGATTTGGGTTTTCTACAAATCAAATTGCAGACGTAGAAATCGTTGATTACTTCGTAGGGGTTCTCAAGATTATCGGAACAATTTATCGTGGTATTTTCGTCTTTATTGATGAATTGGAAAATGTCACCGAAATGCATCGAACAACCAAGCACAAAACCTACATTGGATTTACTAAACTCCTGAACGTAATGCCAGAAAATGTGATGCTCACCTTCGGATGCGACACAGAGGCGGTGGAATGGATAAAAAATGAGGACATAGCTTTGGCAAGGCGGTTTACGGATGAGTTGCTTATTCATGGAGCGCAAGGTGAACAGAATGCCCGCGAGTATCTGACAAAATATCTGGCGCAAGCACGTCCTGATGACGAACCCGAGGATGAACTCTTGCCTTTCACGGAAGAATCGTTCGAGGCGTTACATAATACATTGAGAACAATGCCATTAGGATTATCAACAGGTGAATTTCTCAAATATTGTGGACGAACTTTAGAACAAGCACTGAAAGATGATAAGTCTAAGGTTGATATTGAAACTATCCAAAAGGTTACTTCCCTTTTGGTTTAACAGGTGACTCAAATGCAAAAGATTATTCAGAAAAAAATCTCGCTTGAAGAACCTATATCTCCCCTCACACAGGATGAATTTCTGCTACTCATCCGTTACTTCTCTGAAGAAGGTTTTGTTTCTCGGTACTTGGAGATGCTGAAGCGTCCTATCCTTTTTTCTGGGTTGAATGGCACAATGTATACTGCAATTAATCAGGTTACCTCTCCAAATTTTGATTGTCTGTTCTCAATCGAAACGGTGCGTGGGACTGCTTATTGTGTTACAGTTCAGATTTCACCCGCGCCTGAGATATATGTGAGATTCCCAGAAGAAATTAGATGCCAATTTGACTCAAGCCTCAAACCGAATATCGAAAAAATCTTGCAGCGATTTTCCAACAAGAGGAACTCAGGCAATCCGCCCCACATCTCGTTTTTTGATAAGTGTTGGGATTTGAAGGTTTTGACGGAGAAAGGCTATGATGATTCTCATTGCTATCTTGAAGCTTATCAACAGTTATCTGACGATGTAAAGCATAATTTGCCCAACGCCCCAAATATCTATCCCAATCGAAGTTCTGACTTGGAAATTCAGCGTGGTGATGCCTTGACAGCCACTGAATTTTACTGCCCCAAGTGCAAATTAAGGTCAATTATCAATATGTCCAATGCTGGAGACACGCTATTTGGCATCAATCCGAATGAAGTGACGGATTGTAATATTTGCGGGCGTTCTCTCACTAAGCGAACGCTGTTTTTCTTAAATCCTCAAGATTACAAAATATTGACAAACCCGGAGGATGGGCATCGGTTGGAATGGTGGGTTTACGACTGTTTGCAAGAATATGAACCGAGAAAATCAAAGGCGATTCAGGATATAAAGGCTACTGAAAGCCAGCACCAAGTTTATGAAGATAAGCAAGAGCAATTCAATAACTGGATAAAAACGCAAAGAGATAGCATTTCAAGTGCCACCTTCTCAAGCCCAAGCGATATTCAAACAGTGTTAGGCGAGATTAACCAGGGCAAGAAAAGCATTGCAGTCGTTTTCACGTCACGGATAACGCAAGGTTTTGAAGGGAAAATTGCCAAGCTACCTCCAGAAAGGTTGCCAGAAACCAAGAAATTTCTGCTTGAGTTACTTAAAATGTTTGAAGCGAACTACAGAGAGCACATGACGAGTTTGCAAAGAGCAAAGGAAAAAAGAAGCTTGTTAGAACTGACATATATTCCTTTTGTAGATGCCAATATCAAAACAGATGTTGCTTCATCTACCGTCGGTGATTTAGACGTGATTGCCTGTATCCATAATTCATTTATCCATTTCTCCTGCAAAAAAACATTGAATAACATTGACCAAGTGATGGAACTTCATACTACCTCTAACAATCTTCCAATCCCAAATTCCGCTATTGTCACAGAAGGCGTTTTGGGAAGGCGAACTGCGCATGCAAAAATATCGGACATCCGTATTGACCTCGAAAGTGCTAAACTTCTTGGACTCTGTCAGGCATTAAATATTCCATTAATTCTATCCAAAACTTATTTAACCCTAATGGAAAATCTGTATTCCGAACTTCTACGATTAACTTACAATCTATTCCAGACTTCTTTTGAGTCAGATGATTCGATTGTCGAAGAGATTAAAGGTGAACTGACGGCATAGAGCCAGATTATTTTAGACCAACTTAACACTGTAGAGAGGAGAGTACCCTAACTCTGGTGTCAGCGTTAGGTTCGTGACGTGAGGTGAAATACTTCATCCCTGATTGGGAAGACCGCTTGGACCCAGATTTTGATTTCATAAATGATAAATTCTCCGCCGGACACAAGGCAAATCCATATCAGCATGATGTTTATGCTCATCATATTTTTGAGCGTCCGCCGTATGATGGAATTCTATTTAGTTTAAGCGTATTTCAGTCTAAAATCTCTCTGACGAATGATGGCGATGGTTATCAGATAAGGGGTAAGAGGGATATTCACTCCTATTTAAAGCTCTCATCTGCTTCAAGTGTTCTAAGTGTGATGGGCGATTGCGGGGCGTTTGGGTACGTTAGTGAAGAGGTACCGCCTCCGTTTTACGACATGCAGAATGTTGCTAATCTGTATGAGGGGTTAGGATTTGATTATGGGGTTTCAGTTGACCACCTCGTTGTCAATTACATATTCGTTCGAGATAAAAAAACAGGTAGCAAAGTGAAAAAGGAACTTACCCTTGCGCAAAAAAAGAATCGTATACAAGTTACTCTTGACAATGCGCAACAATTCTACGATTATCATAGGGGGCAAAATTTCAGTTTCCGTCCTATTGGGTCAGCCCAAGGACATAATTTGGAAACCTATGTTGAATCTGTAGATAATCTCGTTTCTATAGGATACGATTATATCGGCATTGGTGGTTTAGTTCAATATCGCTCACCTTTTATACTTGAGATACTTGAGGCGATACAACCAGTCATCAGGGGAAGGGGTATACACCTGTTTGGAGTGCTCAGACCCGATTACTTAGAAAGATTTCAGAGACTTGGAGTCGCAAGCATTGACAGCGCATCCTTCCTGCGAAAGGCTTGGTTGCGGGCTGGCAAAAACTATTTGGCTCCCGATGGCAATTGGTATACAGCTATCCGGGTTCCACAATCTGGTAATCGTCGCTTCATTGAAAATGCCAGTCGAACTGGCTATTCAGAGCAGAAATTAAAAAAACTTGAGCAGAAGAGTCTAAAGTTGTTGATAGAATACGATGCGGGAGGAGCCAGTTTAGAAGATACGCTCAATACTGTTTTAGAATATGACCAACTTTTACTTAGAAGTGGAAATGATGGAAAGAATTTAAGGCAGAAGTATGAGCGAACATTGTTGGATAGCCCCTGGAAATCGTGTCAATGCGAGATTTGCAAGGGGCTTGGAATACAAGTGATTATTTTCAGAGGTTCCAACCGTAACAAAAGGCGGGGATTTCATAATACTTGGATTTTTTATCAGAGATTACACGAAATTAATACAAAGAGATAACTATTGCGCTACTATTTCAGCGCGTAGAAAGGAAACAATATGACAAAGACACCTATTATCGAAGTTTTTTCGATTGGGACAGAATTATTGATGGGACAGATTCAGGATACAAACTCTCATTGGATAGCGCAACAGATTTTCAAAATCGGCGCGCAATTACGGCGTGTGACGATGTTGAGCGATGAACTTGATGAGATTATCGGGGTAGTGGATGATTCTGTCAGAAGAGGGACGGATATTATCATCACCACCGGCGGGTTGGGACCAACTCCCGATGATATGACAGTTGAAGCGATGTCCAAGTTGATAGGCGTAGAGCCTGTGACATCCGACGAAACGCTGGAAAATTTCATGCAGAGGCGAAATATACAAAACCGCTCTGACATATCACCTACTCTGGTAAAAATGGCAACAGTACCCGCAACGGCTGAGGTGTTTTTGAATCCCGTGGGCTGGGCACCATGTATACGCATTGAGAAAGAGCAGGCGAACATTTTTTCCCTGCCCGGGCCGCCGCGTGAGATGCAAGCGCTATTTGAGCGATATGTGCTTCATTTCATCTCTTCGCATTACGAAACGAGAACGGCAACAGCGCGAGTTATTGTCAGTATGTATGAATCGCAGGTATCGCCGCATTTGCAGGAGGTAATGCAACGCTATCCGAACACCTATCTCAAGGCTTACGTCGCATTGCGCGATGAGCAGGGGATGCCTGTGGATATTGTGGCGACAGGCGACGACGCAGAGAGTGCGAAGAATGTGTTGCAAACGGCGGTTGACTATTTTGCGGAATTGGTGAAGTCGCAGGGAGCG
Source organism: uncultured bacterium (assembly GCA_964601015.1). Lineage (GTDB taxonomy): Bacteria > Poribacteria > WGA-4E > DTYX01 > CAZRLY01 > CAZRLY01. Next base: position 27,610 of record CAZRLY010000014.1, on the reverse strand, counting down.
ACGATTACATATTGAAGGGAGAGTGTCACTTATGAGTTCTGCTGCACCGCAGTTGCGTCAATGGACGCGTGCAGAATACATGAAAATGGCTGAAGCAGGAATCTTTGTACCCGACGAGCGAATTGAACTAATTGAGGGGAAAATTATCGAAATGAGTCCACAAAACACTCCGCATGCAGTCGTGGTAAGCCTTGTAAGCGAGGCACTGCGTATACTCTTCAGCGAAGACTACCATGTCCGCGTCCAGATGCCTATGGAAATCAATGAAATTTCAGAACCTGAACCCGATGTTGCTGTTGTAAAAGGAACACCGCGCGATTATCTTCTGAAACATCCTGTGACCGCGGCACTTATCGTGGAGGTGTCGGATTCAACCCTCGCTTATGACCGAAACCAGAAGGCAAGCATATATGCTAAAGCAGGGATTGCGGATTACTGGATTGTAAATTTAATCAATCGGTGTCTGGAAGTCTATCGAGAGCCAGCGCCAATGCAAGAACAACCTTTCGGGTTTGGTTATAAACAGACCAATAAATACATGGAAACGGACCAAGCTACACCATTGGCATTGCCTCAATCATTCATCGTTGTTGCTGAAATATTGCCGTAAACCTACAATGATTTTGGGGTAGTCGAAAGATAGGAGTTTAGAATTGACAATGGAAAAGGTAACATCAATGGCTGACGCTGTGAGAGATTCCTACAAAGCTGGTGAGGAAGATGAAGCGTTGGAGCCGATAGTTTTAGTAGATGAATATGGAAAACCCATCGGACGGATGGAGAATGGGGACTACGTGATTTTTTATAACATACGTGGCGAAAGGGAAATTGAATTGACTGAAAGTCTTACAGATGAGCATTTCGACGAATTTCCCACCAAAATTGGTCTGAAACTCAATTTCGCCACCATGATTGAGTACGATAAAAAACTTGATGTAAAAGTAGCATTCCCGCCAACGGGGAAAATAGATGATACTTTGAGCGAGGTTATAAGCAAAAACAACCTGAAACAGGTCAAAATTGTGGAATCGGAAAAGATGGTTCACGTCAATTTCTTTTTGAACGGTAAGGTTAATGAGCCTTTTCCTGGCGAGGAGAGAATCATAGTCCCCACGCCCAAAGACGTGGATAGCTTTGACCAGAAACCTGAGATGAACATCGCCGGGGTTACCGAAGCGATTATCGAGAAGATTAACGATGACAACTGCGATTTTATCATAGCGAATTTTGCCAACACGGATGTAGTCGGACACATTGAAAATGAGGGTGCGATAGAGCGAGCGCTTGAAGCTGTGGACACTAACGTCGGCATAGTGGTGGAGGAAGCAAAAAAGGCGGGAATTACTGCTATTATCACGGCTGACCACGGGACTGTTGAAAAATGGTTGTATGCCGATGGCGCTATCGACACGGGACATACCAACAGCCCTGTGCCTTTTATCCTTATTGAACCGAATGCAACCGGACGGATTAGCCTGAGAGACGGCGGCAGTTTGGTTGATGTAGCGCCGACGATACTGGAACTGTTTGGAATTGAAGTACCTGAAGCGATGACGGGGACAAACTTGATGATGAATTATCAAGGTAGAGACAAGGGAAAGAGGAGAGTTTTGTTGCTCATCGTAGATGGTTTTGGAGTAAACGAGCAAGCTGAAGGGAATCTAATCGCTCAAGCAAACACGCCGGGCATGGACAAATTGCGTGAAGAATACCCCTATACTACGCTCAAAGCCGCTGGCGAAGCTGTGGGAATGCCAGAAGGTACTGTGGGGAACTCCGAGTCGGGGCATCTGCACATCGGCGCTGGAAGGGTGATTTACGCTGACAGGGTGATAATCAAAGACGCTATCGCAGATGGCTCGTTTTTTGAAAATGAAGCCTTTCTCTGGGCGACGAGGGGCGCAAAAAGGGACAACACTCGACTTCATCTGTTAGGAATCGTCTCTTTCTACAGCTCACACGGTTCCGTTGATTATCTCTTCGCATTGTTAGAACTTGCCAAAAGAGAAGGGCTGAAGGACGTTTACATACACTCAATGTTAGGCAGAAGGGGCGAACATCCTGAAAGCGGCGCGCTGTACATAGAAAAAGTGGAATCTGAAGCGGAACGAATTGACCTGAGCAAGGTAGTTACTGTGATAGGAAGGTTCTGGGCTTTGGACAGGGAAGAGAACTGGGATAGAGTTGAAAAAACCTATCGGGCGTTCGTATACGGAGACGGAAAAAACGTGAAGCGTGAAGTGTAAAACGTATGCTGAAAAAATTTTATTGGATTCTGAATATAATCTTACTTGTTTTCTGCGAAATTGGCGTTGTTTCGGCGGATGTGAAGATAAGTCAGTATCGTTTCGGGTTCGATAATTATTACAAACAGCGTACGTGGACGCCGTTACAGGTATGCGTGGAGAGCGTAAACGAAGAATTTGACGGAAAGGTTAAAGTGGAAACAATTGACCTTTTTTCCGGGGCAAAGAGGGAATACTCTGCGCCTTTAATCCTTTCCCGGGTTGCAAGACGCAGATTATATTTTTATGTTTTCCTGAACGGCATTGCGTCCAAAGTAAGAATCGCCCTGCTAAACAAATCCGGTCAAGAAAAAGATATGAAGGAATTTGTAGCGAAGAAGCCGAAACGTGCGCAAGATTTTTTAATCTTAGCGTTGACGCCAGGTGTCGATACACTCAGTTATTTAGCTGGCAAGCGTTTCAAGAGCGACATTGCTCCGGCTGATGTGTACGCGGGAAAGGTTTTCGTAAGCTATTTGGCGGGACGGAGTCGCACCGCTGCATACGGACTGCCTTCGGATTGGAAAGGCTACGACTCAATCTCCCTGCTGGTTATCCGGGACATATCGCTTGAACCACATAGAATTTCGTCAAGACAGCAAAACGCACTGATAGAATGGATTCTAAGTGGTGGAACTCTGTTGGTTTCGGGAGGGAGCCGGTATCTCAACAAAAGTTTTCTCGAACCGTTGTTGCCTGTTGTTGCGTTGAAACAGAAAACGGAAGATGCTCTGCCAACCGTTACAAAATTATTTGGTATCACTTTCAACGAGCGTTTCGTTTTGACAGATTCTAAGTTGAGTCCGAGGGGCAACGCTTTGGTGATGGAAGGCGGTATACCCATCATCGCCGAAAGGGAATTGGGAGATGGCAAGATAGTATTTCTAAGTTTCGATTATTCGCTCAAACCCTTTGCCGTCGAACGCGGCGGAGAGCAATTTTGGGATTGGCTTTTAAACGATGTCGTCAAATTGAACCGTGAATTACGTTTTGACCCGCGTAGGGAACACGAACGCCGAATAAGAAATCTACTGGCGTCATCCACTGTCAGCCGTTCGCCTCTGCTGAGATTTCTGGGCATCTTTCTGGCGACTTACGTTATCGCTTTTGCATCGGTTGGGTATCTCTTCACAAGGAGAACCGGAAGTGCTAAAAGGATATGGTTGAGCAAGTTGTGCGTGATTTTTGGGTGTTCCATCTTTCCAATCTGTCTAAATTGCGTTACAAAAACTAATTTGACGGTAAATAGCTTCTCCATACTCAACCTCTACCCTGAATTTGAGAAAGCCCGTCTAAATGCCTATTTTGGGTTGCTCTCTTCGGATAACTCAAAGCAGAACGTGAAATTCGATTCAAAACTGTTCTTCAATCCTTTGGCGAGCAAAACAAAAGAATTTGGGGCAACCTACGAATTCCTTCAAGGGAAGGAGTTCGAGCTTGAAGGAATACAGTTGAATCCCTGGATGGCACAGCCTTTCCACGCCGAATCATATCTAAATGTGGAGGGTACTGTCGAATTTACACCATATCAAACGGGGAATACTATTTCCTGCACAATCAAAAACGCTCTACCATTTGATTTGGAAGATGCGTACATAATCTGCGGCAATTTTTATAAGGAAATCGGTACGCTCAAAAAGGACACCGAGCTTACCGTCACAATCGACAATAGGTATTCCGATGACATCTCAAGAGCGGTTCCCGTGGCACTGAAACTCCTGAAGCCTGAACGACGGAAGAAGTTCGCCGAAATACTGTTCAAACAGGGACTCTTGAAATACCTTAATCAACCCGTTCAGCCCAAATTGATAGGTTGGACTCAGACGCCAATTTTAAAACCGAACGTAAAAAAAGGTTCTGTAACTGAAAGCCAAAGTTTGGTGATAATTCATCTCGCTGATTTATACTCAAGAATGTGAAAAGTGAAAATAATGAGAACTCAACAGGAGGAATATATGGATGTCCTATGTCTCGGTATTTTTGTCGCTGACGTTTTAGCGAAACCCATAGAGAAGGTGCCAGAACGCGGCAGGTTGGAACTATTTGATGAGATGGAACTTCACTCTGGTGGCTGTGCGAATAACACAGCTATCGGTTTAGCCAAGTTGGGAATTTCATCCGGTGCGATGGGTAAAATCGGTGACGATGGATTTGGCGATTTTATCCTCCGCAACCTCAATGAAAATGGGGTTGATACAAGGGGAATGACAAGGGCGGCTGATGCGAATACCTCTTTTACCTTTGTGATGATAGCGCCCGATGGCGAGCGGAGTTTTCTGCACTACATCGGTGCAAACGCTACCTTGCGCGATGAGGATATTAATTTTGATTTAATCAAAGAATGCAAAATCCTCCATGTCGCAGGCTCTTTTCTCCTGCCCGGTTTCGACGGCATACCTACTGCAAGGGTGCTTATGAGGGCAAAGGAACTTGGAGTTACAACGTCGTTGGATACCGCCTGGGACTCGAAGGGGAATTGGCTTAAACTGCTGGAACCTTGCTTGAGTCATTTAGACATTTTTCTGCCGAGCATCGAGGAAGCAAAAATGATTACTTCTCTTGCTGAACCTAAAGAGATTGCGGATGTCCTGCTTGATTACGGGATAAAAATTGTTGGCTTGAAAATGGGAGTAGAAGGTAGTTACGTCCGTACACAGGATGCTGAACTCTTTTTCCCTGCATACAAGGTTGACACCGTAGACGCTACAGGGGCTGGCGATGCTTTCGTCGCTGGATTCCTGGCCGGTCATATCATGGGATGGGATTTGGAAAAAACAACTAAACTGGCTAACGCCACAGGAGCAGCTTGTGTTACCGCTATCGGTTGTACGGCGGGGATTAAGAGTTTGGATGAAACGATGAAAATCGTGAAGCGTGGAGCGTGAAAAAGACGTAGAGCGGAAAGCGTGGAGCGGAAAGCGAGAAAAAACGCTCTACGCTACACGAAATAAGGAGGTGTCAATGTACATGAAATCTGCATTATTTTTGTTAATCATCACCATAATTTTATACGGTTGTGCGGCAAAAATTAGCCCTGTTGCCATTGAAGCGGAATTGATAAATGCTCAATCAGCCATAACAGCGGCAAGGAATTCGCGTTCGGAGGATTTTGCGAAACGACAGTTGATGAAAGCTGAACAGTTATTTTCAGATGCCCAAAAAGCCAGGGACGCTGGGAAGGGTAATCTCTGCCTTGATTTGGCGTTTCAAGCCAATATGGAAGCAAATATCGCAGCGGCGCAGGCGCGGAGGGTTATAGCGGAAAATCGGCTGAAGTTAGCTGACGCCGAACGAGTGAAGGCTGAACTGAGCGCGATGGCTTACAAGGTTACTACGGCTCAGGCGAGGCGGGCTATCGCTGAACGCAAAGCGCAAATGGCGATAAAAGAAGCCCACGCCGCAAAGGCAGAAGCTAAACGTGCAAGAGAAGAAGCGGATAGACAGATAAAAATTTCAAAGGTACAGGCAGAGATTGAGAAAGCCAACCTGATGCTAAAGGCGGCTGTTGATGCAGAAGCGGAAAAATATGCAAAGAGCATGTTTGTTAGCGCACAAAGGTTTCTTGCCGAAGCCAAATCACGACTGGAAGCAGACAGTTGGAAGGAGGCTACAGATGCCGCGCGTAGAGCGTATGCGCAAGCTTCAGACGCCCGGGTAGCCGCCATAGCCGCCGCGACTGCCATTAAAACGGAAATTGAAGCGACAAAACGGAAAGCGTACATTGATGCAAAGGTGGCAATCTCCAACGCCCAACGCGCTTTCAACCTCGCTGAAGAAGCCAACGCATCAGTATATGCTCTAAAAATTTACCCAAAAGCACAAAGGGCATTAAACGACGCTAAGGCTGCTCTAAAATCCGAGAAATTTGACCAGGCTATAAGTTTTGCAACTCAGGCCGAATCACATGCTGCCAACGCCCAAAGGTTAAGCGAAGCAAAGGAGAGAGAAATTCGAGCCCAAGAGGAAAGAGATGAGTTGATAGCACAAGCAAAAGATGCTATCTTTAAGGCAAAAGAGTCCTTAAATCAAGTTGAATCAGCGAACGCACTACCATTTGCCTCTCAGTCCTACGCGCAAGCAAAAATTGACCTGGCAGAGGCTGAAAAGGCCTTAACATCTGAAGATTTCAAATTGGCTACGACTTTGGCTAAAAAATGCGCTTCATCTCTGGCGGGTTTGCATTCTCTCGTGGAAAAGATACAAAAGGCGGAAACCGATATTCAAAACTCCGCAAGAGCTATAGCTAACGCCGTCATCTTACAGACAGATGAAGGTATTATGATTAGATTGGGCGGGGAACTATTCGCCAAAGGAAACTCCAATTTGAACACAAGTCTCCTGCCAGAACTAAAAAAGCTTGTAGACATTCTAAAAAAACACCCTGAATATAAAGTATCTATCGAAGGGTATACGGATAGTATCGGAGACGCTAATGCAAATCTACAGCTATCCAAAAAACGAGCAAGCAACTTTCTTAAATATTTAGTTCAGCAAGGAATATCTGAAGATAGGCCAACATCTGTGGGATACGGAGAGGAACAACCGATAGCCACCAATATCAATGAGGCAGGACGACGCCAAAATCGCCGTATCGAGGTAGTAATTTTGACACGACAAAAATAGTATGAATACACGAACCATAAATTCTCTAATCATTTCAACTATACTCAACATCCTGCTGGTTTTTCTCCTGACATGGCTTTCCCAACCAAGTGAGGAAATCGAAGGGGAAGAGGGGACTGTAAAAGTAGGTATGTTCCGGTTACCGCCAAGACGACAACACCATCCATCACTTACGAAGCAAACGTTTAAGAGCTTACCCACATCTCAACAGCGTCAGGTTGTGGCAATCTCACAGAACGAGCCTACTCCGAATGTAGATGTCACTCAATCTCCAAGGCAAGCGCTCTTCCCCGTATATACGTCAGCGGATTTAGCCCCAACGTCTGACCGCGATTTCACTCTCTCTGACCGAACTTTACAACAATCCCAGAATCACGGGAAACTAAGCCTTATCGGTCAAGCTGGCAGCGTATGGGGGCGTTCATCACATGGCGGGACGACACCAGCGCGTAGCGGAAGTTGGATGGAAAAGATGCGCAAGGAAATCACATCTCCAGATGCGCGTATAACAGGAGAGGGAAAGGAAATAAGCGGATATTACAACATCTCTCAGGTAAAATACGAGGATACCGCCGACGCGGTCAGAACCGCCGCGTTGGGACATCTGGCGAAAGCGATGAATCGGTGGACGAAAGTAAAAACAAAGGTGTTAGAGGACATGATAGAACTCGACGATAAAAAACTCCAGGAAATCCCGTTAGTCTACATCGCTTCAAATGCTGCTTTCGCCTTCTCCGAAAAAGAACGGGAAAACCTCCGCAATTTTTTTTACAACAGTGGATTTTTATTGTTCTCCGATATTTCAGATGAGCGTTCTCCCGACGGCCCGGTTGCAAACTCAATTCAATTTGAACTCTGGAAAATCCTTGGCGGCGATTATAACCTCCGACAAATAACAAAAGCCCATCCGCTCAACGTAACCTTCTTCCAGTTTTCCAATCTACCGATTAAGGGTAAAAACGCAAAACTCTGGGGAATCTCGCTCAAGGGCAGGCTGTCCGTCCTATACGACGCCGCTGGCTTGGGTTTAGCGTGGGCAAAAGGCGACAAAGAAGATGAGCAGATATTGAAATTGGGTGTGAATATCATAGCTTACGCATTGACTACCTATAATCAGTGATGAGTGACTTTCACCCAATAATATCAAATGTAGTATAGCCGTTATCTTGAAAAATGGAGGTGGTGATTTCATGAAAGCTATGATGCCTCGCCGCGCATCCTTTGAAGATTATAGCGACGAGAAGAAAACAATTGAACGCTGGAAAAAAGCAATAGAAGCGTTTCTTGACGAAGAGTTGGTTGAAAGATTAAGTAAACTGCCATTGTGTGAATTGCAGGAGGAATTGAAAAAGAACCCTTTGCAGAGGACATCTTAGCAAATGTTTTTAAGCAAATCTTTTTAAGAAGGGGAGAACATAGGTGACAATCAATGTAGTGGTTAAGTGCGCTAGCGGGCTTGTCTTAGGAACAGATAGTCTTGCCAGCATTTCTGTTGCCGGTCAAATTCGCTATTTAGACTATTATACAAACAAACTATTTGCGTTTCGGGATTATCCCGTTAGTGCTCTTCTCAATGGAACGGGAGGCATTGATGGACGTCCTATTGAGGATTTGATAAACGAGTTCATCGAAAATCTCCCACCATATAACGCAGATACATTTCTACTGTCGACGCTCGTATCGGACTTGCTTGACTTCCTGCAAGCTCAATACCGAGCAGTTAGTTCAACGGTAAGATTTGAATTAATTGTTGCGGGTTTTACTTCTACTCACCGTTCCGGAGAAATTTACAGCATTGACTTCCCCGGTGCAACAATCACGGGGCGTTATACCAATGATACTGACTATGGCATTTATTATAGCGGACTATCTGATGCGTTGGATAGATTTCGATATGGCTTTTACCTTGAGTATCTCTTGCGCATGGCTCAGTATTCGACAGGTTTGTGGAATCAAGCTGTCGATTTAATTTTAAATCAACTTCAAAACCAGGGGGTAAATATACCCGATAACGTGCATATTCAGCAGCCGCCTCTCGACCAATTCAACATTTTTGGGGCTGTATCAGATGCGCTCATCACATCGCAGACAACGTTAGAGAATATTTTAGAGGAGGCAAAATTGAGGTATCGCAGCCCTTATTCTCAAATGTCATTGCAAGAAGCCATCAATCTCACCGTTTTCTTGCTACATTGCGCGTATGCAGAACAAAACTTAACCCTAACTCCCCAGGGACGCCCTGCTGTCGGAGGCCGGTCCCCTTCTCATCAGGGTGCGAGGAGAAAAAACATTTTGTCTTATCTTACCCCGATGAGGAGGGGATTGCAACAATAACGCGGGAGAACGGTTTTCAGATGGTGAAGCGGTGGAATTTAACAGTTCCTGAAATTCTCACCCAATAATATCTTATATATTATGAAAAAAATCTTATCCCTGCTAACAATAACGTACCTAATCTCAATTCCGAGCGTATACGCCAGTTTCGAGCGTCCGCTGTCGGTTCCTAAGATTTCAGCTATGGGCGGAGCGTTCATTGGTTTATCGGAAGGCGTCTTAGCCAGCCACTGGAATCCCGCCAGCGTAGCATCAGGTAAAACGGTGGTTTCGACGGCTTATTCTCACCCGTACGGGATGGGTGAACTGACGGAGAGCATACTGGGGTACGAACAAAAGTTGGGCGTTTGGGGAAATTCATCTTTTGCATGGCAGCGGTTTGGAGTGGAGAATTATCGGGAAGACATTTTGTCCATAGCGTGTGGTTTCAAGGCGTTGTCACATCTCATCATTGGCGTCAAAGTCGAACATCTCAACTTGAGCATAAACAGATTCGGCAGCACATCCGCACTGAGCTACAACTTAGGTATCCTGTGTCATTTTAACGTAAACTTCAGCTTTGGCGCAACGTTTCTCAGGGCAAACCGCCCCAAAATCCCCAACACCCTGCCGAGAACGCTGGCTTGCGGAATCGCTATGAAAGTAGCTCCAAATCTTGTGCTAACAGCGGATATGCGAAGAAGTAGCGGACAAAAGATTGGCGTATTCATCGGAAGCGAAATCAGGGTAAATCCAAATTTCGCCTTCCGCGCGGGGATTCATAACCGCCCCTGGCAAATTGCAGTTGGCTGGGGAATCAATTACGGTTGGGTTAATCTGGATTACGCATGGTTGAGCCACCAGAGTTTGGACGGAACACATCAGGTGGGTGTGAGTTTAATTATGGGCAAATGAGCAGTTCGTATCAATGTTGCGTGGGGTAATTCTTCATTCTACTCACCCGCTCAAAAGGAAGGGGAATAGACAATGGAATACAAATGCAACCGGTCAAAAAAACAGAGTATCTGGTTCATCGTTTCGCTCTTATTTTTGATAACGTTTCAAGCGCATGCGATAACTACGTTCACCGCAAATGGCGAGAAATCTTTAACGGTTGACCGGGAAGAGAAGGTAGATGTAACCTTTAAAGCAGACACTGTTTCTCCAGGCGGCAGTTTAACCTTGGAGATTTATCCGGATTTCCGGGGAGATGGCAAAATTGACCCGGAGGATATGATAGTGTGGAATTTTGAAAAGTTAGTTGTGACGGATGGGGTTAAGGACGACTGGGTAGGCGACGAAGATGGGGAAGCCAATTCGCACATCGCCACGACAATCAACATGGCGGAAGGGCCTTTTGAATCTCTCTTATTCCCACACATAATCATCCGTGCTGTGGATGAAGATGGTTCTTCTGATTCCGTAGCAATTCACATCAAGATGCCGAAGGCGGGACAGACGGTTTCCGGGAGGGTGACAGATGAAGATGGTATGCCCATCGAAAACGTCCCGGTTATTGGAACTTCTGCCTTATTCATGTGGCCCCCGACTTTGTGTGCCGACGTGACGAATGCCGATGGGGAGTATGTTTTATTCCTTGATGCAAATATGGTGGCTGTGGAATTGGGCGAAAAGAGGGGATACTATTCTGAATCGCCGGTACAGCACTTCCATCTGGCGGAGGGCGAACACAAAACTGATGTGAATTTTATGCTGAAAACGGATGTAACCCCTCCGACTATCCAGCATGAGCCGCCGGCAAACGCCATCATCAACAACAGTCTGTTGCTGGAGGCTGTAATAGAGGATAAAGATAGCGGAACTGGATTTTTAAATGATGTTGAAGAGATATTCAAACCTTTCGATTTTTCAATCTCACCGGAAGGTGCCATTCCAAGGGTATATTTCCGCGCTAAAGGTAGCGCAGAATATTTTACGATGATGGTGATGTATCCGAAATACGACATTGAATTTCCCGAACCGCTCCTGCCCATACCGGAATTTGACGAAGCAGGGGATGAGGATGATGAAGTGGTGGCTGTCAAACCGGGCGAGGACGTTGGGCCGGACGGCAGCCCAATTTTCCGACATGAAAACAGATACCAACTTCTCATACCGGGAATGCACATCACACCAGCGGGCCTGGAATACTACATTGAAACGTCTGACAGAGCGCACAACATCGCGACATCTCCACCCGGCGCGCCGAACATTCTACACGAAGCGCAGGCTAAAACAGCCCCTTACGTCATCTCTGGAATTGTAGGACGTCCTGATGGAACGGGTGTGGCTGGCGTGGAAATCTACGCCAGAACCGCTGATGTCTTCGCCGGAGGCACGGATATAAAAGGGTTCAGTGATATGGCTAACGCGAAAACCGACGAATATGGCAAATATCATCTCTTCCTAACCGTGCCTGGCAGATGGCATCTATCCATCTTAATCCCGCCTAAATCCTACATTCTTTCTCCGAAAGAGGTTGTACAAATTGTTCATGTAGAAGAGGAAAAAGAATATTCGGGATGCAATTGGATTATTGCAGAGGATAACCAGCTACCCGTTATCGAACACAACCCGGATACGGATGTGACGGCCTCATCAGTTGGCGAAGATGTCATCATCAAAGCGAACATCCACGATGATTCAGGGATTGCTTACGCGCATGTCGTCATCGTATCCGAATTGGAATTCGGATATGAATATGTAGACATCGGTTTTGCCGATATAATAGCCCCGCCCAAACCGGGTGAAGATGCCCTCTACACTTTCGTCATACCAGCTTACCGCGTAACCAAGGACGTAAAGTATTTCATAAAAGGCTTTGATAGGGTAGGAAATATCGCCACACACCCTGCGGATAACCCCAAGGAAAATCCGCATAGTATTAAAATCAAACCCGCCCTTCATACCATCTATGGGAAGGTAACGGTTGACGGCGAGGGGTTGGGCTACGTGCCTATCACGGCGGAATCCGACACAAACACATATAACAAAACCATGACGAAAAGGGACGGGACGTTCAGTGTGTTCGTGGGTAAAGGAACGTGGAAAATTCAGCCACATGCTTACGGTTATTTCGTCGTCAATTCGATTGAACCCGTCGTAATTGAGGCAGAGGGACAATACGAAGTCAACATTGAGCTCACAAGGGATAAAAAACCGCCCGTCATCCTGCATAACCCGGCAACGGACGTAACTGCGTCGTCGGCTGGAGAGGATGTCACAATAAAAACTACCATTACGGATGAAACGAATGTATTTGCGCGCATCGTCATCGTCTCCGGCATTTCGCAACCGTTCGATGGATATGAGTGGGGGATAGATGACGCTATACCGTCAGAGATTAGGAGTGATGTAGAATATGTGAATCCTGGTGTTCCACAGGAGGCAACGGTAGAAAATGTAGAAAATATATTACCTCCTGATACAATATGGTGGGATTGGCGTGTTAAGCCCGACATCAATGGTGATGTTTATACATTCGTGATATGCGGTGATGTGGTAGCAGGCGACATCTCCTATTTCATAGAAGCACGCGACAGCAGCGGCAATGTCGCCACACATCCCGCTGAACGTCCAAAAGAAATCCCACATCTCATCAAAATTGAGCCGGCACCCCACTCCATAGTCGGAAAGGTAACTCTGGAAACAGACGATGGCGAGGGACTAAGTTCAGTAGTCATCACTGCAACATCCGACGCCGGCGATTATCGCAAAACTATGACAACAGAAGACGGGACGTTTATCCTGCCGGTAAAACTGGGGACGTGGGAAATTGCAGCGTTCATGTTCGGAATGGCAAGCGTCGAACCAATCGAACCCGTCTTGGTCGAAGATGAAGGCGAATACGAAGTGGACATAGCGTTGGCGAAGGATACGAAGCCGCCTATCATAATCCATACTCCGTTGGAAAAACTCGTATTCGGAGAAACAACGACAATAACCGTCAGCGTAGCAGACGATGGCGAAATGGATGTCGTCCTCATACGCATTTTGTTGGACGATGAGGAAATTCCTCTCAAAGCACACCCCACGCCCGATGGCATGTATGTAGCCAACCTATTTGATATATTCCCACAATATTTGCTTGGAAAAACGACGGAGATTCAATACAAGGTAGAAGCTACCGATGTCGCAGGCAACAGCGCTGTAGGAGAAACCTATTCAGCACCACTTGAAATACCGTATACTATCTCTGGCAAAGTTACCGTTGACGGACAACAACAAGCGGGCGTACGGATATTCTTCGCTAACGATGCAGTCAAATCGCATACGGAAACAGAAGCGGACGGAAGTTATTCGATTCCAGCCACTCTGGGTAAAAACACGGTTATGGTGGAAAGGGGACAAGGCTACGTCGTAACCGACGGTTCTCTTCTGGAACGAGAAATTGACGTTCAACCAGACAAACAGTATACCGATGTCAATTTTGAATTGAAGTGGACGGGAAAAGTTGACCGGGACGATGGCGAACTCGCCGGCGAGGAGGAACTCAAGGAAGGCTGGTCGCGAGTTGATGTGATAAGCGACCAAATTATAGACATTGCCGATGTGGTATTCATCGGCAAACATTTTGGAGAGAAAATCGAAAACCACCCCGAAACTGCTCCAAATCCTGACGTCAATGGAGATGGAGTCGTGGACATTTCAGATTTGGTACTCGTAGCCAAACGCTTCGGCGAGACACTAAGTGCGTCTAACCGCTGACAAACTCAAGCGGGTAAATTCTCCGATGTAAAACGCTTGGTGTGAGTTAAGTTGTACTTATGGTGGACTGGTTACTGGTGACTGGTAAACTGGTAAGTAGTGACTGGTAGACTGGTGGGTAGTGACTGGTAGACTGGTAAACTGGTGACTGGTGACTGGTAGTAACCAATCACCAATAACCAATCACCTGATACAATAGGTATCTCAAATACCGAGAGAATGAGCAGAAGGATATAATTCACACCAAACGTTAAAGTGAATGGCAATTGTGAAATAACTGATTGATTTATAACCTGACGGCACGCGATACGTCTAATAGGTAATTTTTTCTGAATTAAATTGGAAAGGGAATGGAATGAATATTGAAAAGACCAAAAAGAAAGAGGGGGTTTGGGGGAGAGGAGAAGGGCAAAGCCCTCTCCTTTGGCTTGTTTCCCCCAAAATAGAGATGATTAAAAACAGCATTGGTTGGCTTATTTTCCTATTTTTAATAGCTTGTTCTGTAAGCTTTGCACAGGACTTATCGGAGGATAAAACAGTGCTCATCGCCGGCAAGGTGACCTGGGAGGGACATAATCTCTCGAAGGTGACTGTGCAGGTTTATAAAGATGACAAATTAAAAGATTTGTATGGTGGCAGCATTTTGCTGAATGACAAGGGGGACTACGAACTTCGAGTAGGGCCTGGGAGTTACTATCTGGTGGCTTTTGTCGATGAGGATGAAGATGGGCAGTTTGACATCGGCGATGGTATGGGTGTCTACGGGATTACCGATTGGAACGATAGCAAACAGGTCAAAAAGGTAGTGACTGTACAATTGGGAGATGGGCTCAAGGGGATTGATATTCCGATTACGTCAATGATGGTCGAAATTGGTGGACATAATCGCATTGTGGCGGTGGAGGATGCGCTGGGTGAAGTGAAAGGAGCACTGGATAAATTAGATTTCAAGCAAGAATTGGAGAAGATTGCAACGGGCATCTCCGGTCGCTTGATTCTGCCAGATTCCTTGAAGAACGAAGATGCGCCATCTATTATAGTGTTTGCGTATACCGATTTGACATGGAAATATCGGGTTGGGCAGGCTAATATGGACAAAGATGGCAACTTTACGCTCAACGTTCCGCCTGGCAGATACTATCTGTTAGCCATTGCAGATGAGAACCAATCAAATCTCTTTGATGCGGGAGATGAGTTTGGGATATTCGGCATGGATGATTTACACAAAGCGCGCCCTAAAACCATCTTTGTCGAATCAGGTCAATTCGTGGAGGATGTGAAAATTACCATCGCGGGCAAGCAAAATGCCGAGGGAAAAATTGTTTCCCTGAAAGATGGCAAGGAGATAGTTACCATTCATCAAGCGGAGACTGTCCAGTTGTCGGGCAAGATAATTTGGTGGGATAAGCGGTTGACAGAGGGCATCGTTTCCATTTACAGCGATACAACGCTGACAAAACCCCTGAAATCGGTGAAGTTTGATGAGAAGGGGAATTTTAGTTGTTCTCTACAACCCGGTGACTATTACGTTGTGGCGAACGTTGATGCCGACGGGGACAAAAAGTACAGTAACGGCGATGGTATCGGGGGATATGGAACAACAGATATTACAGCAAAACCGCCCGCACAACTCAGCGTTAAAAGCGGCAAAAACCAGGAAATTAAGATTTTTATAAGCGCACAATTTAGTGATAATGGGCAATTGACCCCAATTTTTGACCCTATTGTTTATCCAGAGATACCGCCTTTTGAAGGCAGTGGAATCTCCGGAAAGATTATCTGGGAGGGACAGAAATTCGCCCAACTTATTTTGCTCATTTCTAATACGCCAGAGTTTGAGGAAGATGGAAAACCATCAGACCGAAAAACCGGTAGGAACGACGAAAGCCAGGAACCTCCCGCTTCCGAAAGTGAAGGACTTGTTGACGAAGAAGAACAGCCTTTCGTCACTGTAGCGCCTTTGAAACTCAAGGCTGATGGGAAATACGCTTATCCGCTTCCCCCCGGCGATTACTACGTGATGGCTGTGGTGGATATAGATAAGGATATGGAAGCCGGGCTCAGAGACGGTGTCGGCATTTACGGCACACGAACGCCGATGACAGGTTCTCCAAAACTTGTGACGATTTTTCCCGACAGAATCACCCCCTTCATAGACATAGAAATTCGCGCTATCTACATAGACGAATACGGAAGCATAGCACAAATCGAAGATGCCAACCGCGCGAATATCCGGCAGCAACACGGCGAACCGGAAAATATCTATACTTTTACCCGGTTTGGCGTAGAAGTCGAAGAGTGGTGGTACTGGACGAAGGGTATCGCTTTCACCTTCGAGAAAAATGGGCCGGGCTGGCGATTGAAAAATACAGAAGAGTTCAAACCACAGCCCAAAGAACAGACGAGCAAATTTGCGCCAAATTCAGCGCAAATTGAGGATGTGGAAGAACCTGAATATACGAAGCCCATCCCCAAGAATTCTCTCCTTGACGCCGTAGTTTATTATACCTACGACAACGTCATCTGGGGATTGGCACCAGACGGAACCCGCCAACCGATTAGTCTGGGCGAATATCCAACCGTTGCTCGCGACGGTGTGTTATCGCTCGTCGATATTGATGGAAACGTTCGCATCGTTGATGGGGATAACCCGGCAGGACGGATAGCACTCAAACGCGACGAGATGGCTTTTGACCCGGTGATTTCTCCTGATGGAAAGTACCTTGCGTTTGTGCGCAAAATGGGAGAACGCAGCCAGCTTTTTATCAAACATCTAAAAAGCGGCGAAGAACTCCCACTCACTTCCGTCGCAGAAGAATACTATACCCCCGCATGGAGCGCCGATGGCTATATGTTAGCTTATGCCGCTAACGGTAGCGTTGAGAACCCATCAACTGACAGAAACATTTACGGTTTTGACCAAATTGAGAATCGCATCACCCCGATAGTCACCAGCCCGGCGGATGAAGCCGAACCTGTTTGGTCGCCAATTGACCCGAATATGCTCGTATTCTCGCGTGAAGAGGGAAAACACAGGCAGATATGGTTGGTTACGTTAGATAAAGATGGGAAACCTACAGAAAGGCAGTTGACTAAATTTGGCGGACAACAACCCGCCTGGTGCCCAGATGGAAGCGGACTTGTTTACGAATCAAATGGGCAAATATGGACAGTTGATGTGAATGGTACTGTCGAACGACCGATTTTGATAGCGGGAAAACCTGTGTTTGGATATACGCCCTTTGCCCAATAGCGGTAGTGTGAACATTTTGCTCGCGGGCAAACTTATTATCAGCCACGACATCACACAAACACCCACGGAACAGAACATATTCCGTATATTTTCGTGTGATTCCGTGGCTTTTTTTTCGCGACAAATTAAAAAAGTCCTCCCTAAATTTTGCTGGCAAGTTTGTTGCAATGTGAAAAGCCACAGTGTTGAAGTACTCACAGTGGAGTACCTTGTAGCCGCCTTACCCTTGAGGAATCAATCATGAACATCAAACCTTACGCAAAAAACAGAACATTTTGTCCCCCCTCTGGGAATATTCTTCGTGTCCGTTTGTTTAATGCTATTATCCCCGTAGCTTCTGCTCTGGGACGAAATGAGAACATTGTGAAAAATCTAAAATAACAGATGTCGTCAAGGTGAGGAAATTATGTTCCATGGCGGGAATACTTTTCCGGTTGTCTGGAATAAAAAGGAGAAGAGAATGTCAACTAAATATGATATCTGGCTCAAATCCTTCAACTTTACAGCCTATGGGCAGACTGGAACCGTCGCCTTAACTAACTTCGCCGGCAAGAATTACCCATCCATCGTTGATGCCCTGATGGTGGAACTGCTTGATATTAAACCTACAGAACGGGTTTTAGATATAGGCGGGGGAGATTCGCCATTTAAGCGAGCAGATGTAGTTACCGATGCTTTCCTGTCAGACTCATCCCATCGAGGCGGAAGAGACATATCGAAAAACAAACAATATGTACAGTGTTTTGCTGAATCAATGCCATTTAAGGATAAGGAGTTCGATTTTGCATTTACCCGTCACGTCCTTGAACATGTGGTGGAACCAGCGAAAGCATGTGAAGAAATCATGCGCGTAGCCAAACGAGGTTTTATCGAGGTGCCGAGTAAGATAAACGAATATGTCTTTGGTTATCCAGCGCATCGCTGGCTGATAAGTCTTGTTGACGGAGTATTAGTTTTCCAAAGACGCCCATTTATCCGCTCACCTTCCTTAAATGTCCTGCGATTACATTGGTATGAGGATTCAGATTTTCGATTTCGCTGGGAACTGACGTTTCGCAATATCAGTTGTACACAATTAGCCTGGGATGGGCGATTTGAGTACAAAATCATTGACGATGGCGAGGGGCTTTTCGATTATGACAACCCTGAACATGCGTCGTTAGCACACCTGGATTTTGCTCTGAATGCCCTACTCTTGGGCGAGGCACCGATAGATGAAATCAAAGCGGAAATCCAATCAGCTTTACGCTACAAACCTGACTGCGCTCTGGCACACAACGCATTAGGATATGTGTTGTGGCAGGAAAAACAGTATGACAAAGCCAGAGAACACTTTCTCCAGTCCTGCCATTTGGAACCAACTAATGCAACCTTTAAACGTAACTCCCAACTAAGCCAAACTGATATTCCTAAACTGGTAGAGTTACCTCCTGAACCCAGAGGTGAAGTCCCGCCCTGTAATTTCGCAGGGCGAGCGTACCCGTCATTTAAGGGATATGACAAACAACTTGTTGACGTCCTTAACATTGCTGAAGATGAACGAGTGCTTGATGTTGGCGGCGGAGCATTCCCATTTTTGCGCGCTGATGTAGTAATAGATAATGACCAAATTGAGGAAACACATCGCCAGGGAATGCTAATTGATAAAAGTAAACGTTACATCCAATGTTCAGCCGAATGTATGCCATTTGCTGACAATCAGTTTGACTTCGTATTCTGTCGTGACGTTCTTGAGCATGTCGATGCTCCTGCCAGTGTCTGTGAAGAGTTGATGAGAGTCGGCAAGCGAGGTTACATCGAAGTTCCATCATCAATGTGGGAGTATTGCTATGGGCATCCAACGCATCGCTGGCTGATTGAATACGTCAATGGGGTAAAAGATGACGGCGAAGCCGACATCTTTTTGGTTTTCAAGCGCAAGCGGTTTGCACATAATCCTTTTAAGAGTCCTATGTTGAAATATCTGTATCATCACCCGGAAGTCCAGTACCGATGGGAAGTCGCCTATCGCAATGTCCCGATGATTCAATTCGAGTGGCAGGGCAGCTTTCAGTACCGGGTTGAAGATTATCCAGATTCGGAATATGACTATCACAGGACTGATGATGCAGTTGCTTCACATCTGGATTATGCCACTAACCTCTTCTTATATAATTTAGTCAGTGTAGCTAAACCTTCAGTAGATGCTGTCCTTAAATTACAGCCAGACAATGCTACTGCGCTGAACTTACTTGGCGTAATCAACTGGAAGGAAGGTAAACAATCAGAGTCCTTTGAGTGTTTTGAAAGCGCCCATCAACTGGCACCCCAAAATGAGTCCATTGCCAAGAACTACAGGGAAGTAGCCCAAGCATTAGGACGGAGTTCAGCCATGATGGGTAACGCAGCCCCGGAGCAATCCGATAGCTCCCGCTGGGGGGACATCTATAAGGAAGCACCTCCGTATGATGTCTTGACCAGTATGCCGTTTTTGCGTATCTTCCTTCAGAAAACTTTAGAATACTGTCGAAACGGCACTGCCCTGGAAACGGGCATTGGTACGGGTTATGGCTCTATCTGGTTATCCAAACGAGGTGTTATTTGCGAAGGAATTGATTACTCTCAAGAAGTAGTTAAACAGGCCATCCTGCACAACGGACAACTGTCAGGCTTGGCTCGGTTTTATTTCGGGGATATGTTTAAACTCGACCAGTTCATAAGTAAGGAATACGATGTAATCTTCCATCAGGGTGTTTTGGAACATTACTCTGACGAAGAGATTCGCGAGATACTCAGTCAGCAAATAAAACACACAGCGTATGTCGTCTTTAGCGTACCTTCAATCAACTACCCATTTGAAAAAGAGTTTGGGGATGAGAGATTCATGAGTTTGGCAGATTGGCAGAATACCTTAAAACCGTTCGACGTAGCCGAATTAGCATACTACGGTGACCAAAATCTCGGCGGACAGGAACACATACTGGGCGTGATTCGGGGAAGCCGAACTAAAAAAAGTGTCGCCCTACCTAATCGCCATGGCAGCGTCAGTCCCATTGTTTGGAACGCTCCAATTTATGATGCCAGTGGCTTTGCTGACGAAGCTCGCAGTTTTGTTTCTGCTCTTGATGAGATAAACGCTGATATGTATTTGCGACCAATCAAGTGGAGTAGTATCCTTACAGAACTGGATGACACCGAAACTGCCCGGTTCGCCCGTTTGAGCCAAAAACCGTTCCCATCCCATAACTACGTTAATGTGTGGCATGTTTTTCCTCCATCTGTTTTTCAACGTGACGACAATGCTATTCTAAACGCATGTAGAGTGATGTTCGATTCTGACCGCATTCCGGGTGATTGGGTAGCGGGTTGTAACTTAATGGATGAGGTGTGGGTGCCGACGGAACACAATTTGGATACCTTCGCCCGTTCTGGGGTAGAGCGGAACAAGCTGGTAAAAATACCGGGGATGATAGACGTATTGAGATTCAATCCTGACGAAATTACACCTATGCTGATTGAAGAACGCCGGGGATATAATTTCTTGTCCATTTTCGATTGGCAATTGCGAAAAGGCTGGGATATTCTCATCAAGGGCTATTTATCCGCCTTCACGACTGAAGACGATGTGGCTCTCATCATCAAAACATATTCCTCCGCCGGACATAACACTGAAGAGATTAAAGAGGAAATCAATCAGTACATAATATCGTTAGGATACCAACCAAATGAACACCCTCCGATAATCTTGTTGGATAAAATTCTTGCCGTTTCAGAGATGCCGGGGCTATATAAGTGCTGTGACGCTTTTGTGTTGCCCAGTCATAGTGAGGGATGGGGGCGTCCGTATATGGAAGCGATGGCAATGGGACTCCCTACTATCGGTACGCGCTGGAGTGGCAACTTAGAATTTATGAACGATGATAACTCATATCTAATCAACATTGATGGGTTAGAGGAGGTTTCAGGAGCGTCGCTGTCACAGTTGCCGATGTATAAGGGACACCGATGGGCAGTCCCTTCAGTTACGCATTTACAGGAGTTGATGCGTTATGTATTCGAAAACCGGGAGGAAGCTAAAGCCGTAGGCAGTCAAGCGCGAGAGCACATTCTTACCCATTACTCCCAACCTGTCGTCGCTGCCAAAATACTTGCTCATCTCAACCAAAGGCTTGA
>CAZRLY010000014.1:0-6177 GCA_964601015.1 uncultured bacterium | reverse complement strand
ACTCCCAACCTGTCGTCGCTGCCAAAATACTTGCTCATCTCAACCAAAGGCTTGAGGATAAATTAGCTCCAACACAAAATCAGACTATCCGCCAGAAATATAGTTTATATCACACAGAGGGGCGTGAAGAATCTATTAAAGCCTGGCAGACGCCTTATGCTGCCCTATTTTTAGGGCGTCAAAACGTCCTTGACGTCGGCAGTGGGCCTGGATTATTTTTAGAGTTGTTGTGTGAGCGAGGCGTTCCTGCGCTTGGCATTGATTATGATGCACAGATGGTTGCTGTTTGCAAGGAAAAGGGTTTGAATGCTAAGTTAGCCAACGCCACTACAATATCACAATATAGCAGCGAATTTGATGGAATTCACGCTGGGCATATCATCGAACACCTCAATGGCGAACAAGCAATCCAATTTCTGGAAGGCTGCTTCACCGCCCTCAAGCCAGGTGGACTTTTGGTCGTCCGCACACCCAACTGGGAAAATGAGACAGTTCGCAACGGTGGATTTTGGCTTGACCACACCCATGTTCGCCCCTATCCACTGGAGTTATTAGAGCGCATTTTTCTTGACTTAGGGTTGGAAATAGTTCAGAAAGGTACTGAATCGACGGGCTGGAATGATACATTCATCGTAGGGCAGAAGCAAAGCGATGATGCTACCACACGCCCTTCGACCACCCAAATTTCGGAACTTTCTTCCGAACAAAAAAAAGCGCAGGCTTTGCCTACGCTTTTAACCATCGCCTGGGAAGGTTCTCAGTTTGTCAACCACAGTTTAGCTTTTGTCAACAGGGAGATGTGCATCGCCCTTGCCCAGTCTCAAAAGTGCGAACTGAGCATTATCCCTTATGAGGCACACCAATTTGGAGTGGAGGTTGCTCCTGAGCGATTCAACTTCATAGAAGAACGACTCAACAAGCAACTTTCAAAACCTGCTGATTTTCACGTCCGTCATCAATGGCCGCCTAAGTTTAAACCGCCTGAAGAAGGGCATTGGATACTGATGCAGCCTTGGGAATACGGCAGCATGCCAAATACGTGGCTGCCATATTTCCGTGATGAGGTGGATGAAATCTGGGTATATTCGCATTACAACCGCGACTGTTATATTCAAGATGGCGTTCCGCCGGATAAGGTAGTTGTTATTCCGCTTGCAGTAGATTGTGAGAAATTTAGTCCATCAGCAGGACTGTTGCGGCTGATAGCGGAGAAAACCGATAAAAAATTCAAATTTCTTTTTGTAGGCGGGACAATCTGGCGAAAAGGTATCGACGTATTGTTAGATGCCTATGCGCGTGCTTTCAGCAAAGACGATGATGTCTGTCTTGTGATAAAAGATATGGGACATAACAGCTTTTATAAAGGGCAGACGGCTACGGAAAAGATTCAAGCTATCCAGTCCGATGAAAACGCCCCCGATATCGTCTATCTCACCGACATGCTATCGGATTCTGAGATAGCGGGACTTTATGCTGCATGTGATTGTTTGGTACATCCATATCGCGGAGAGGGGTTTGGTTTGCCCGTAGCGGAGGCGATGGCGTCTGGCTTGCCAGTGATACTATCCAAAGGCGGCGCATGCGACGATTTCTGCCTTGATGATGGGGTATATTGGATTCCAACACAGAGGGCATGGGCTGATATTGAGTATGATACCGTCAATAAACCGTGGGTTCTGCAACCCGACGCGGACGGATTGGTCGAACTGATGAAACACGTTGCAACACATCAGGACGAGGCAAAAGAAAAAGGGGAGAAGGCAAGCGAACACATCCGCCAAACCCTGAGCTGGGAAAAGACGGCACAAGCTATCTTGGATAGGCTGGATGCTCTGAAAAACAAACCGATTTTGCGATGTTCCAAAGAGCAGATGGGCAATTTAGCGCAAAACATTGATAGTAACTCCTCACAGGTGGGAAATACTACTCCAAATGTTGACAGTGAAGCTCTCACCAGTTCCAAAGAGTACAACGAATTGGCAAAACAACTCTGTCAGGAAGACAAATTGGACGAAGCTGAAGTAAAATTTAAGCAGGCTATCAGACTCGACAAAAACTTCGTCCAGCCATACAACAACTTGGCCGTGTTATACTGGCAACAGGAGAGGATAGGCGCAGCGATTTCCATGCTAAATCAGGCTATGAGTATTGCCCCGGATGACATAGATGTAATTGTCAACTACGGGTTGATGTGCAAAGAATTGGATAAACCGGAGGAAGCTATCAAGATTTTTGAAGCATACCTTGAACGAAACCCCGGAAATGAGGAAGTTGAATCGCTGCTGAATAATCTGATACAATCATCATGATAAACACATCTGAAGTACAAAGTAAAAAAGTTCTCATCGTAGATGATAACATATTAAACCTTGAAGTGTTAGAAGCGCACATATCAACTGATGGGTATGAAGCGCTGACGGCTGAAGATGGGCATGAAGCGCTTCAACTGGTCGAATCTGAGAACCCGGATATAATTCTTCTCGACATTATGATGCCCGGAATGGATGGGTATGAGGTTTGTCGGAGAATCAAGCAGAACCCTTTAACCCAGGTTATTCCCATCATCATGGTAACAGCGCTGGAAGATGATGCAGGAAATCGCATCAAAGCCATTGAAGTTGGCGCTGATGATTTTATCCAAAAGCCTGTGAACAAAGTAGAATTGTTAGCCAGAGTTCGGTCGCTTCTCCGAATAAAATCCCTGCACCACGAGCTTGAGCGACGAAATCAAGAGCTAAAGGCTAAAAACCAGGATTTGATTAAGGCGAATCAGTTGCGGGAAGATTTGACCAATTTGATTATTCATGATATGAAAAACCCGTTAGCGCAAACTCAAGGCGCTTTGCAATTACTTCAAAGAGATAACAGCGGGATGACAGAGAAAAACAGGCGATATCTCTCCTGGATTATGCAAAGTACCGACAGATTGTTTTCAATGGTAAACGATTTATTGGATGTTAGCAGGATGGAAGGGGGAGAACTTTCCCTTGAAAGAGGGCCTATCTCCATCAACCGTATAATCCGCGATAATTTAGAGAAAATCAGCGCTCCGCCATATAATCACGCTCGCACCATTTCAATAAAGCTGGATGAATCCCTTCCGCCGGTTGTGGGGGATAGGAATATATTGGACAGGGTTGTCGGCAATTTGTTATCAAACGCCGCTAAGTATACACCGAAAGATGGCGAAATTTGGGTTGAAACCAGCCAAGATTTTCCTGAAGAGTTGAGAGTTACGGTTGCCGACAACGGCTCTGGGATTTCTGAAGAATACCATGAGAAGATATTCGATAAATTTTTTCAGGCTCAGGCGAAACGCGAACACCAACGAATCAGTCATGGATTAGGATTAACCTTCTGCAAACTGGCTGTCGAAGCACACGGAGGAAGAATATGGGTGGAAAGCCAAGAAGGGAAAGGCAGTAAATTTAACTTTACAATACCGGTACACTTTTTATGAATATTAAACGCATTATCATCTCTGGAATTTATGTGTTCATTATCATCGTTATACTATCTTTGGGTTTTTTGGACATCTGGCTCATAGAACACCTGATTCATAACCAAACTGAGACAAGTACCATAAAGCGAGTGCTTGCATGGGGAATCGGCGCGACGATTCTAATATCCCTGCTCTCGTTAATCCACTACATTCAAGCCAAGAATATCAAACTTACGAGAAATAATAAGAAATTGCTGTTGATGGCAGAGAATTTAAGGGTTCTCAACCGGATTACCCGCATGGTTACCTCGCATCTTGATGTAAACACCATCTTGACGAGGATGGCAGATGCCCTCGTAGATAAATATGACGTTGCCATAGTGAAGGTTTTTCTTTGCGCAGGCGTTGACCCAAATGAGGAGGGCAACGACACGGAGTTACCCCTGCTGCTAAAAGCAATCGCATGGGGGCCGGAAATGAGCCCGGTTATCCAACGCCCAACGCCGGTGGAACCTGAAATAATGCGTGTCGTCCGAAGCGGTGACAAAGTCATTTCAAATGACATCCAAACAAACGATAACCTCGACAGCGTAGTATGGAGCAAAAATACTGATATTACTTCCTTCGCCGGTTACCCCTTAATCGCCCAAAATAAGGTAATAGGGGTTGTAGCTATCTACGGCAGAAGCCAATTTGGAGAGGACTTGCTTGAAATTTTTGACCTGTTCTCGCAACATGCCTCCTCTTCTGTCAATGCCGCTTTTCAATACGAAAAGTCCGTCGAACACGCTAAAAGCGTAGAACTACTGAACGCTGAATTGCTTTCCGCCAAGAAGGAGTTGGAATACGAAAATAACCGCGCAGAGGAAGCCAACCGATTGAAGACTGAATTTCTGGCGAATATGTCCCATGAACTGCGCACTCCACTAAATTCTATCATCGGCTTCTCAGAGATTTTGCAAGACGAAACCTTCGGCGAACTTAATGAAAAGCAAGCTCGATATGTCGGAAATATTCTGAGCAGCGGCAGACACTTGCTAAACTTAATCAATGATATTCTTGACCTATCGAAAGTTGAAGCGGGTAAAATGGAATTATATCCAGAGGAGTTCCAAGTACGCGCGAGTATCGAAGAAATCACCAGCATCATCAAGGATTCAGCGAACAAGAAAAATATCGCCCTCACAGTTAATCTGGACGAGGAAGTTAGCACAATATCCGCTGACCAGAAACGATTCAAGCAAATTATGTATAACCTCTTCAGTAACGCTATCAAATTTACGGAGGAGGGCGGAAAAGTAGACATCACAGGAAGCATAATCCAGGGGAAACGCAAAAGTGACCGGTTTAATTTGCTGCAAATAAGTATAACGGACACCGGCATAGGTATAGCGAGCGAAGATTATCCCAAAATATTCGCTGAATTCCAACAGGTAGATGGTTCGCATGCCCGCAAACAAGAGGGAACGGGCTTGGGGCTGGCTCTCACGAAAAAACTGGTGAAACTGCACGGAGGAGAGATATGGTTTAAAAGCAAAGTGGGAGAAGGTAGTACCTTTGCATTCACTATGCCGCTAAATGTATCGCAATATACTGACGAACAAGGTGTCGAAACCGAAGAGGTAATCGGAGGGCGGAGAGAAAGCGATAAACTTCCCACTTCCAAAGGAGAAAGCCATCTGCCTTCTATCCTGATAGTGGAAGACGATAAGAATGCCAGCGAGATTTTGGCACATACTCTGCGTCAGGCTGACTATCATCCTATCCTCGCTTTCGATGGAAAAGAAGCCATTGAAAAAGCTCAAACATTTCAGCCGTTTGCTATCACATTGGATATTATGCTGCCAAATATGAATGGCTGGCAGGTGTTGCAAGCACTCAAAAGCGACGCAAAAACCTGCGATATCCCCGTCATCATCATCTCAATGGTAGAGCAAAAAGGATACGGTTTTAGTTTGGGCGCGGCTGATTATTTGGTAAAGCCTATCGAAAAAAAACAATTGATACAAAGATTAGCATTCTTGAAAGCGGGAAAGAATGAAACCAAAGTGCTTTTAGTTGATGGTGATGTGGATACCTTAGAGACTCTGGAGGGTATAATCGGACCAAACGGATATACGCTCATAAAAGCTCAAAGTGGAAAAGAAGGCATCGCACAGGCGTTAAAACACACACCTGATTTAGTTTTTCTCAACCTGATGATGCCAGATGTTACAGGATTCGATGTCATAGAACAACTGAGAAATGCACCCACCCTGAAAGATGTCCCCGTTATTATCCTGACCGATAAGGATTTAACGGATGGAGAACTGAAGCGACTTAGCGGAAACATCGTCCGCATCGCACAAAAAAGCTCTTTACCCAAAATTGACCTGTTGAGAGACATAAAACAGGCTATCCAGCTGAAGCTCTGCACGCATGAATGCGGCAGGTTCTTAGTCCTGCATGCCTCCACCGGGCTCTCACAAAACAACCTTGATTGTTAAAACAACCAAAGTTGAATTGCTACAGCATCCCGGTTCTTAGCATCAGGTATTCCCAAAGCAGTAGGCTTTGCCTTCTGTTCAGGGACATCAGAACTTCGCAGGCGAGTCGCTCTATCTCGGATAGGGGCAACCAAAGGATTGACCATACCAAAGTAGGAAGGACGATGCCTTCCATTCGCAACTTGGGTGCTACTGGACACCGCCCGCTGGAGAATAGCTTCGGCTTTTGTGGTTTACGGTTTTTTGTAA
>CAZRLY010000013.1:1637-36348 GCA_964601015.1 uncultured bacterium | reverse complement strand
AACAGGTTTATCAAATTGGTCAGTTAGTTCAGCCGAGTAAATGAACACTTTTTTGGGAAAGTCTTTTTTGTGTTGCAGTTGAAATTCAATATGTAGAAGATACTCGTCACCATTGTATTCAAGTTCGTGGACAAAGTCAACCCTTTCTTCAGGCAACGATAGCTCAACATTTTCCAACGTTCCTACCAGGTTTATCTTTTCACTTGGGAAAGCGAGTTTTAAAAACACGTCAGCTTGGTCGCGAGCAATAATCTTCAACGTCCTATCAAAAATGTTGATGTCAGCCATGAAAAGTCTCCTTTCCAGGGCACGATGCATCGTGCCCCTACTAAATTTCAATCATTGTTTTGACCACTCCATCTCTGTGTTCATGGGCAATGTCGAATGCCTCGGGTATCTTTTCCAGTGGAAAGGTATGCGTAATCATAGCCTCCGGGTCAATTTGACCGGAGACGGCAAGTTTGATGGCGCGCAAGTATACATTTTTCATCCGACGAATCATTCTGATAGTCAACCCCTTCCTGCGGGACGTAGATGCCTTGAAGCGGATTGTGTCGTCTGAAGGTATCCCGATTAGCCCCACCGTGCCGCCGTTTTTACAAACGTCAACGCACTGTTGTGGCGTTTCTGGTGCTCCTGCCGCCTCAAACGCCACGTCAACTCCTCTGCCGTCGGTGAGTTGCATGATAGCCTCAACGGGGTCAAATTTGTTGGGGGCTACGGTGACATCAACGCCGAGTTTCTTCGCCATCTCTCGCCTTGCGGGGATAGGCTCACTGAGAAAGACGCGCAACGCACCGGACAGTTTTGCGATTTGGGCAGTTGCCAGCCCTACGGCACCCCCTCCGATTACCGCAACGTCATATCCCGGCTTCAACCTGGCTAAATCAACGGAGTGAATTGCCACGCCATATACTTCCAACATCGCCCCTCCAGCAATGCTCACCTCCGGAGGGAGCTTGAAGAGGAGATGCTCCGGGTGGACGAGCATCTCCCTGAATGCACCCTGTTGAGGCGGAGTTCCAAAGAAACGGATGTAGCGGCAGAGATTCGGATTACCCTCCAGACAGTGTTCGCATTCGCCACAATGAATGGCCGGGTCAATTGCCACTTTGTCGCCGGGTTTGAGCGATTTTACCTCCGTCCCTACTTCTGCAACCACCCCCGCTGGCTCATGCCCTATTATGAGAGGTTCGGTCATAATGGTACCGCCAATCGTTCCCTCTACATAATAATGAACGTCAGAACCACATATACCGACGGATTTTACCTCGACCAGAACATCGTCAGGATTTTCAATCTTGGGTACTGGAATTTCCTCAACTCTGATGTCTTCAGGTTTATAAAGCAAAGCGGCTTTCATAAAGTTACTCCTGATTGGTACAATGTCAATACATCGCACGCTGGCTTATTTGGGAAACTGAGAAGGGGGCAAGAGGGCAAAAGGGAATTCTAAGCGGGTTGGAAATCAAGCTCAAACTCTGTAACTGGCACCTCAATAATCTGCTTAAGGCTTTTGCAAAAAATAAAATCTCCCATTTGCTTGGTCTGGATTGGCAAATCCAGACCAACCGTCGGATTTAGCAATCCAACGGGAGCAGTTGGGCGAGTTATTTCCTTTGATCTGTTTAACTGCTTCGAGCGAATGTGCCTTTTTATACATCTCATCATAGACTTCTAAGAGGCTGTGTGAAAAGTAGGTTGGGTTGAGGCACGAAACCCAACGAACGCCATTTCTTCAAACGTTGGGTTTCGCTTTCGCTCAACCCAACCTACATGGGCATTCAAGGGATTTCTCACACACGCTCTAAGTGAAATACTGTTCGCCGCAGTTTTGACAGACGCCACGGGAAGGTAATCAAGTTGGGAGAACCCGTTTCTTGCGAGAAACGGGTTCCTTACAATCAACGTGCGGCTTTCAGACGTCCCCACATTGTCGTGAGCTTACCGGCGGAAGACACAGCAGCGCCTGGTATATTGGGACCATCTACCTTTACATTGTCAAAAAAAGCCTCGGCGGAGTAAGTGGCTAAACCGATGCCACCAAAGTCGTGCCCGGAGTTATCGGTATATCTTTTCTGTTCCTCGCCGTTAAGGTACATGACAAAATCGCTATACGGATAAGCGCGGAATTGTTCAACTAATCTCCCCCTTCCGAGTTCCTCAAAAAGCAGGTGAAAACTAGACCAAGGATAATTCTTCAAATCGGCGACATAACCATGCTTGATGGGATTGTAAAGCATATAGTTGAGATGAACGAAATAATCACGTTCGTTGCGCAAACAGTAATCGTGGTAATTCCACCATACAGTTTTGCCGGTGAAACCGGCGACGCGACGAATTTCTTTAGCAGACTTCCGATGAGTATTGCCAATGATATAGGGTAAATCTGCTCCCTCCTTGCTAAAAAGAGTACAGTGATAGTGATTGTCCAAAATCACCCAATTGTCGACTCGCCAACCGACGCGACTAGCGAAATCATATAGCGTCTCCAGCAAATATTCTTTGGCAGAATCTGCTTTCAAAAGCATTCTCCTTTCATAAACGGACGCCGTGATAAAATAAGCTTGTTCATCCACTAGCAGATGGGGCGAATTATGGACGTAACGTTTTAGCATCGTTGTTCTCCCAACCGCAATAATACAAAGCAACAATACGCTTCGCTGATTGTTGCACTCCTGTGATAAAAATCAATGTAGCTTCAGGAGCGCAGAAATCAACGAAGTGTATTTTTGCAAAGGATGTTCTGCTGATTGTTATACGCCTAATCGCAATTAGTTAATTTGCCACAGAATACAAGAAGCCTGTCAATGCACAATCGCATAAACAGGCTTCTTCGCCTATCTCACAAACTGACACCCATCGTCAGTTCATTAAACTTTCTATTTGATTACAAATTATCGTGGATATTACCGTTGAAAATTTGGAACCTGATTCTGTCAAAACTTAATTATTAGTATAACACCAATGGAGATGACTGTCAAGAGAAAAATGAAATATTCAAAAAAGAACATTGAACTCCATATCGAAATTCTTCTTGACAGAGGTAAGCAATTGTGTTAAGCTATTCATTGTTGGCGATGAGCCGATGCCCGGGGGTTACATGATTTTGCAGACATAGAAACCAAGTTTTCCCAAAAAACTTGGTTTTTGGCCTGAAAACAGAAAGGAGAAATCTAAATGCGAGTTGGATGTTGCGCATATTCATATCGCAAATATTTGTCAAGTGGTGAAATGACTCTGGAGGATTTCCTCCAAAAAGGAGTCGAGATGGGTTTAAACGGCGTCGAATTGACCGCGTATTACTTCAAAACTACTGAAGATGAATACCTCAACCACATCAAGCGGCAGGCTTATCTGCTTGGGTTGGATATTGCTGGAACAGCCGTCGGCAACAATTTCTGCCGCGCAGATGAAGCAGAACGAGCGGAGCAGATTGAGATGGTCAAAAATTGGGTGGACATTTCCGTCAAACTCGGTGCGCCGTGCATGCGTGTTTTCTCAGGTGGTGTCCCGGTGGGGCATACGGAGGAGGAGGCTTTTCAGTGGTGCGTCGATAGCATCAAGGAATGCCTTGAGTATTCCATACCGCGAGGAATACTCCTTGCGCTGGAAAATCACGGTGGCATTACGTCCACTGCTGAACAAACAATCGCTATCATCAAAGCAGTGGATTCTGAATGGCTTGGCGCTAACTTGGACACTGGAAACTACCGAAACAACCCTTATGAAGAAATAGCGCAAACCGCCCCGTATACCATAACCTGTCACGCTAAAACGGACATAAAAGGCGAGGAGGCTGACTTCAGCAAAATTGTAGCCAGCCTTGAGGAAGCCGGTTTCAAGGGGTACTTGTCCATCGAATATGAAGCCGCAGAAGAACCGATGACAGCAGTACCCAAATTCGTTGATTATTTGAAAGAAGTAACGGGTAGTTGATGGATAAATATACCGAGCGTGATTGGGTTTTGTGTCTTTGGGAATATAAAGAGTAAAGAGTAAAAAGTAATAATTTTACTCTTTACTCTTTATATTAGGAGGATGTCCACAATGACTAAACTAACAATCATCACAATAGCATGTCTTTTAGTGTTGTCGGCGTGTGCAAAAGCCCCTAAGGTTGAAATGGAGTCACCGCCGATAGCGGAGGAAGCACCCTCGGAAGCGTTGACAGAAGAGCCGCCAACGGCAGAGGGAATACTTCAGAAAGCGTCAGAAGCGTTGGCTAAAATCTCCGATGCTTTTTTTACGGCAGAGTATTTTGACGCCGACGGTACATTAACCCGAAAAGAAGTAACTGAATACAAAAAGCCGGAGATGTATCGGTCAGAAGTTACCAACACTGTTTTTGGAGGTAACTATCTATCCATCTCCGACGGCAAGACGAGATGGTATTATCTGCCGGATGACCGAGTAGTGAGGCTGTCAGTGGGAGAAGAAAAGGAACTTTTCCTCCCTATGACAGGGGGGAGTCCGCCTCACCTTCTGTCCATTTCTCCCGAAAAGATGCAGGAGAAGTATGCTATCGAATATGAAGGGACAAAAGAACTCAACGGGCAAAAGATTCACGTCCTAAAACTCAAGGAGAAAGACGAAAAAAAACAAGCTGTACCGTCCTATTTTAGGGGCGAGAGGGCTATACGAAGAGATACCCACGTTTACGCAGTGCGAAAACAACCTGCTGAGAAAACACCTGAGAGTTATACAAAACTCGGCATAGACGCAAAAACGTCAATGATAATTCTCCAGGAATATTACACGCCGAATGGCGTATCAAAAACAGAAGTCACAGAGATGAAGAAATTCGATGATGGAATATACTTTCCTGGAGAAGTTGTAAGCTACAGTCAGTACGGTAGAATCAGCAGTCGGACGCAATATAGCAACATCGAATTCAACAAAAATATCGCAGATGACAGGTTCACATTTACTCCTCCAGCGGACGCGATAACCTTTGATGAAAACATTCTTGAGAAGGCTGACGACAATACCCCGGAATACGAGGAGAAGGTGAAAGCAGCACCTGAAGACGCAACACTGCGCTATGCTCTGATACAACTATATCAACGGAGTTCTCTGGGATATTCAGAGCGTCAAGCGAATATGCTGCCACATCTGGAAAAACTCATCCAACTCAAGCCAAACATGGTAGGTGCGCATAGCCAGTTGGGAAATGTTCTCGTGAGATTAGAACGACGCAAAGATGCAATGGCGTGTTATCAAAAGCTCATTGAACTGAAGCCGGACATGGCAAATGCGTATCTACAGTTGGGGGATGTGTGTTTGGCGATTGACCGATTGGAGGATGCGCAAACGCACTTTCAAAAAGCGTTAGAGCTTGCGCCCACGTTTCTTAGAACCTGCTTGGGACTCGCGGAAACTTATGAAAAATTGGGTAAATCTCAAGAGGCAATCCAGCAATACAGGCAGATTCTTGGTTTCGATACGCCTTCGGCTACTCAACCCAAGTCTCTGGATGAAGATGGCTATGTGGGAGCAGAGTACCAGAAAACTCAGGCATCAGACAAACTGGTAGTCTTGTATGAGGACGCAGAGTTAGAGGGATTAGTTGCCGAATGTCAAAGCAAATTAGCAGCTAATCCTCGACACATCTATCTGCATAAGTTGCTCGGCGATGCCTACGAAAAGATGGGCGACAAGGAGAAAGCGATTGAGGCATACCGGGGGATATTGGGAGTAGCGTCAAAACGAACGCCATCTTATCTGGATAATAGAATAATCAATAAGCTCAAAGCGCTTGGCATGTACGACGAGCTTGCTGCGTTCTATGAAAAACTGTTGGCAGGTGCGATAGGCTACCAAAAGACTAGCGCTCAGACAGAACTCATAGGTATCTACGCACGGCAGGGGCAGCTTGACAAATTGCTGGCGATTTACGAGGACATTGCCAGACAAGGGCAGGACACCAATCAATTATTGTACAAACTCAGGGATTACGTAGGCGGTAGCAAATTCCTCGAATCGCTTCAGGAAGAACTGGGGAAAACGCCAGAGGATGTCAGGTTATACAGACTGTTAGGGGATGCTTATGTCTCCTACGTTTTTAACAGACAAAACCTGCCGGAAGCGATTGCCATGTACCAGCGCGGCGTAGAGCTTGCGCCAGAAGATACTGAACTCTTAGCTTCCCTCGCGAAAACGCATACTCAGCAGAGAAATTATGAAGATGCTATTGAGTTGTACAAGCAAGCCATTGAGATTAAACCCGACGAGCCATATTATCGTGCGCAGCTTGCTTACGTTTACAATAGTTCGGGAGAACATCAAGAGGCAATAAATATCGGTAAGTCCTTTGTGACAGAGGAGCCAGAGGATGCTTCCGCACATGGAGTCTTAGCCACAACCTACCTCAACGCGCTTCAAAATGAAGAAGCGATAGCAGAATACGAAAAGGCGTTGGAATTAACTTCCGATAGGCAGCCTTATGGCAACGTCGGATTCTTCCGGAAGGGCATAGCGAAGGCTTACGAAAATATGGGCGAATACGACAAAGCTGATGCAGAATACGACAAGTTGGGCGACGCAATGCATGTTTACGAACGTATGCAAGTCTACCAGAATCGAGGTGATTTCGATAGACTCAAAGATTATGCAATGAAGAATATGAAAACCGGACGGAGGTACGAAAGACAGGATGTGCAACGTCAGCTTGTATACGCTTTCTCACGTCAGGGCAGACAGGGCGAATTGATTGAACTCTTTGAGAAGGAAGCCGAAGAACACCCCGAAGAAGCGAGCAACTACACAGTGCTCGGTCAAATTTATGTGCGGCAAAGGGATAACGCAAAAGCGATGGAGATGTACGAAAAAGCCGCTGAATTGACGCCCAACGACGAGCAAATACATAGAGAGTTAGGGCAGATATATCTAAATCAAGGGCTGTTCGAGAAATCAGTTGCGTCATACAAAAAGGCTTTGGAACGGCAATCCGGCTCGACATCTCTGTATCCACAACTCGCTAAAGCTTATGCGAAACTTGGTCGAACAGAGGAGATTACAAAACTGGCTGATGATATGAAAAAACGCATGCGATACGAAGTACATTCCTACATGAGCTTGGCATATTCTTACATCTATCTGGGTGATGTATACATAGCTGGGCAGTTCTACGATGAAGCCATTGAAGCATACGAAAAGGCTTTGGAGAGTAGGCCCAGCGAACGCTATTTCCAAGACAAGTTGCTTCAAGCCTACGAACAAGGGGGAAAAACAGAGGAAGCTGAAGAATTGCGGGCTGAAATGGGTACGCGACCGGGGATGGTGCCGCCGAGCGCCAGCCCAACTGTCAAACGCGCTCCCAACTTCGCCTTGAAATCCATCGCCGGCGAGGAAATTATTCTCAAAAACCTCAGAGGCAAGGTGGTAGTCCTCAACTTCTGGGCGAGTTGGTCGCCGTTGTGTTTTCAAGAAATTCCAATTCTGGAAGAGCTATACAAAAAATATAAGGACAAGCACCTCATCGTAATCGGAATATCAATCGACCAAAGCGGAGATGTGGTGAAGGCGTTTGCAGAGAAGATGAAGGTTAGCTACCCAATAGCGATATCCACCGAAGAGATGATAAACAGCTATGGTGGGGCAATCGGCGAACCGATAAAAACCATTCCCACCACGATTATCATCAACAGAGCAGGTTTCATCTACAAAAAATTCCTTGGACACCAATCAAAAGCGGTGTTTGAAAAGGAGATTCTGCCGCTTCTCAAGTTGGGGAAGTAGGTCAAGTTTCCAAACCCGACGGATTAATGTCGAGATGTGAATCTCGACTACAGGGCTGTAGGTCAAGTTTCAGAACTCGAAAGTGTTACATTAAGCGGTTGGTTTAACCGAATGTAACATTGTCAAGCGAATCTTGACCTACAAAAATGGGGAAGTAGCTATGGGAGGTGCTAATTATGACTTTATTAGGAAATTTACCTGAAGAGATTAAAGATATAGAGTTTGATAAGTTTTTGGAGAAAATTAAAAGGGATTTTCCAGCCAGTAAATTCCCAGAACTCTTCATACATTATCAGCGGGTTGATGATAAAATTTTAATCCTCGGAC
This sequence comes from uncultured bacterium, assembly GCA_964601015.1. Lineage (GTDB taxonomy): Bacteria > Poribacteria > WGA-4E > DTYX01 > CAZRLY01 > CAZRLY01. The sequence continues at coordinate 28,281 of CAZRLY010000013.1, read as the reverse complement.
TTGGTAGTAATAGGAAGTGTATTCAACAAGCACTTCGTGCTTACAAAGAAAATCCGGAACTCAAAAAGCGAAGGTCTTCAACCCGGATACTTCGAGCGCCGAAAAATAAGTTTTTATTGAGGTAAGGTTATGTCGAAAATCACTGTAGTCATCCAAATGGATGGAAATTATCCCAACATTTCTTCTGGTATTGTTTCCTTCGAGAATGCTAAAACGGGAGCGAAGATTTCTATCAAAGCGCCGGAGGATTTGGAAAGTGGTGTTTATGGTATCAAAAGCATTGTTATGGACCCCGGTACAGGGGGAACACTCTTTCCGGAAAGCTTTGCCAAACTTCTTGATGTCTCTAGACCGACCGGCAGTCAGGCTGAGTACTACATTTTTTCTGGTGTTGGGGGAATGAGTGTCAGTTTTCTCTCACCAGATTTTCTGATTGTTGGAATTGAGGATGAAAATGGCAATAAAGTGAAAGAAGCTATTACACCTTTCTTCTTGACTTCTTACGCGCCTTCGATAACTTCTGAAGGGCAGTTCCTTGCGAAATCAGAGAATCAGCCACACACGGAACGAGTAATAGAGCTCATATCTCCACCATTCCAATATTGTGGCGATTATACTGTGAAAGTCTCTTCTCCCTATCAAAAGTTTTCCCCTCAAAATAGGAGGTTGAGGTTAGAAGTTGATGTGGGAAGGGGCATGGATTATATTTTAATCGGGCGAGATTGGCAGGAAGGATTTAAACTCCTTTTCGACGCTGAAAGGATGATTATAAAGGAAAGCAAGTCGTAGTGGGCACTGCCCACCAGAACTCTTCGATTTGGTGGGGTCAAACGCTGCCCACCCTACGGGAATGAGATTAATTAATTCTCACCAAGCGTTTAAATTTATTTCTAAGGAGGAAGGAAAATGAGAATCATAGTTTTAACCACAATTACAATACTAAGCATTTGCTGTTTGGTTTATGGGCAAGAATCCACCGAGATGCCGGCGGAAGTTGCATTTCCACACGGCAGCATCTCCGGCGTCGTAACAGATGCAAAAAGCAATAAGCCAATCAGAGATGCAAAGGTGGAAGTTGCTAAAAATGGTTTCTCCTTCGGCGTGTCCGCCAAAACAGGCGATGATGGCAAATACACCATAGCAAACGCCCCTGTGGGAGTTTTTGATTTGAGCGTGTCGAAAGTGAAATATTTGTCGAAAGTCATATCGAACATCAGTGTGAAAGAGGGAAAAGTCACGGCGGATGTCAAGGTTGCCATACGATTGGTAACGCCGATACAGGTTGGAGATGAAGCAAGAGACTTTTCATTGCCAACGGTAAAAGGCAAGTTAGTAACTCTCAGCGACTTTTTCAAAAAAAAGATTGTCGTATTTTCAGTCGGCAGTCCTTACGGGTGAGGCGCTGGCGATTGCGTTGCGCATTTTGCGCACCTCGAAAGGATATATCAGCATTATCACAAGGCAGACGTGGAAGTGATGACAATCATCTCAGGCGTCACTGATGAATATTCAAGAAGACAACTCCCGCGTTTTTCTCAAGATTACAAGGCGTCTTACACAGCCTTGGATGACCAAAAGAACAGTGTGATTGCTCTCTACTCACTCAGCACTAACCTGAGAACTCCGCAGGTGTTGATTATCGACAAGGAAGGGATTGTGCGTCATGTGGGGAAGTCTACCCCGTGGACGCAAATGGCGGAGGAGATAGAGCAATTGCGCGGAAGGACAGAGGAATTAGATTTTTCCACCGTAGAACTGGCGACTCAGTCTCTCAAAAACCCCGATGGTTATGTTCGCTGGAAGGCGGCAGAAGCGTTGGGTGAGCATATAGGAGTTAAAGGGGAAGGGACAATCAGCGGTATCAGGGTTCCCTACCCCGATGAGGAGGGGAATGAAACTACTGTGCCTGCGCTGCTCGATGCGTTATCTGACGAAGTTGATGGCGTCAGGGAATTTGCAGCGAAAGCACTGGGCGAAATCGACGACAGCAAGGCAGTCGAACCGCTGATAGCAACTCTGGAGGACAAATCGAATTTCGTCCGTTTAGAGGCAGTTAAAGCCTTAGAAGGGATGGAGGACGAACGAACAATATCGCCGCTTGTGAAATCGCTCAAGGATTCGGAATTACGGCAAAACGCCGCTAACGCACTCGCTGGAATAGGCAAACCAGAGTTGGTAAACAAGGCTTTGGAGGAGCATCGCGCCATCTTACAGCGCGGCGGAACGAATGAATTTGCCGAAGCCTATTCACATTTAGGGCGCGCTTACAAGGAAGGCGGAATGTTTGACGCCGCAATAGCCGCGTACAAAAAAGCATCCAAACTGGCGTCTGATAGTTACCGCAGAAGAAACTATGCCAAGAGCCTGGTGGAATGCTACATGGAATCGGGCTCAAAAGAGGAAGCCGCGACGGAATATTTGAAGATGATAAAGAGCACTCCCGTCAATGACGGGGGAGTAATAATGAGCTCAAACGATGGTATAATAGAGAGGTATAGCGAGAGGGAATGGGCTATTCGAGATTTCGTCGAATCTTTCCAGAGACAGGGAAGGCTTGGCGAGTTGGCGGAGATTCTCGAAGCAAAACTCGCCGAATCAACCAAAGATGCGGGGTTATACGAAACGTTGGGAAGCATCTATGACAAACAGGGAATGAATGAAGAGGCTATCTCAATGTATGAAAAACTGGCAGAGATACAACCGTACAATACGAAGAACCGCGCCCGACTCGCTTTGGCATACAACCGCGCTGACATGAAGGACAAAGCCATCGCGCAAGCTCAAGAAATGTCAAAGAAAGGTGGAGACGCTTCCGCGCATGGCGTTATGGCAAAGGTGTTCCTCGAATGTAAAATGTACGATGAAGCAACTGCGGCGTACAAGAAGGCAGTTTCGATAGCACAAGGCGGTTGGGATAGGCGCGGATACCAATTTGGGTTGGCGAAGAGCTATGAGAAGGCCGGAAAATATGCCGAAGCCGCAACGGAATACGAGAAAATCGCGAAAACTTCCACAGATTCCTACTATCAAGATATCGCCCAAAGACAACTCTGGGAAGTATACGAACAGGGGAACCTCTACGATGTGGCGATAGAGAAATACCAGAAGATGGTAGAGGCGAACCCAAAAGATGTCAAGGCGCATGAGTCTTTAATCAAAGCGTATGAGGGAAAAGGCGATGATGCCTCAACGATAGCGGAATACGAGAAGATAATCCAGCTCCAACCGGACAATACACAGTGGTATAAAACGCTCGGCAATTTATACCAAAAACCGAGGGTGGTGGGTTCGATAGAGGACAGCGCGTTGAGCTTAGACGAAGATGGAGATTATGTGGAAATCGCTGACAGCGACGCGTTGAATAACCTTAGCTCTCAAATAACAGTGGAGGCTTGGATAAAACCGACAGCTTTGCCAAACGAGTGGATTCCCATCTTCTTTAAGGGAGACGAACGAGTACCAAATTATTCAAATAGAAGTTACACTCTATGGTTACATCGCGCCGGGTATATCCATTTAGCTTCAGCGCCCGGTAACGCGACCCAAATATCTCTGAATTCGCCGCGTCTAATCAAGCTAAACAACTGGCATCACATCGCAGGCGTTGTCGACGCGAAAAACGGAGCGATGAAAATATTCATCAATGGTAACGAAGTAGCCGGCAGAGATTTTGGAAGCGATATCGGAATTAGCCATCTACCATTTAGAATTGGCTGGGCCCATGAAGAAAACTTTGGATACCCTTCCTTTGCCGGGCAAATAGACGAAGTTCGCATCTGGAGTGTCGCTCGAACACAACAGGAGATTCGAGCGAACATGAACGCCAAATTAACGGGGAATGAGCCATCCCTGGTAGGCTATTGGCAATTTGATGAAGAAGCCGAAACAGCCTCCGATGCTTCATCTAACAAAAATGATGGAAAACTCGTTGGCGATGCCAAAATAGTCAGGTGCGACCGACCGGTTTTTTCCCAACCGACACCTGATAAACTGGCAAAGGCTGCTTTAAATTACTCAAAAGCGCTTGATAGGGAACCTACTTCGTATGAATTGTACGGGCTTTTGGCGCAAACCTATCTGCAACTGGGTAGGCTGTCGGACGCCGAACAAATATACCACCAGGCGTTAGCCCGCATCTCAGATGAAGGACAATTGCATTTGCTTCAGCAAGGTTTACTTGAAGTCCATAACCTTCAGAAAAAGGTTAAATAGTGTATATATAGAGGCCAGGTTTTTGAAAAACTTGGCCTCTAAACTGAAAGTAAGGAGTATCCAAAATGAAAATCATAAAGATTCTAACAATAGTAGCAATTGTTGGCGCTTGCGGCGTAGTCTATGGACAGGAAACAGCGGAAACGCCAACAGAAGTTGCATTTCCACACGGCAGCATCTCCGGGGTTATATGAAACGCTTGGAAAAATCTATGAAAAAGAGAATATGAATGAAGAGGCTATCTCAATGTACGAAAAAGTAGCCGAGTTGCAACCATACAATGTGAAGTACCGCGCGCTACTCGCTTTGGCGTACAAACGCGCTGGCATGCTGGATAAAGCCATTGCGCATGCTAAAGAGATGGCGAAGAAGGCTGGAGACGTTTCTGCGCATAGCGCCGTCGCTAAGGTGTTTTTGGAATGCAGGCTGTACGACGAAGCGGCGGCAGAGTACAAAAAAGCTGTTTCGATGACAAACAGCGATTGGGAGAGGCGCGGACATCAATTCGGGTTGGCGAATAGCTATGATAAGGCGGGAAAATATGCCGAAGCCGCGATGGAATACGAAAACATCGCAAGAAGTTCCACAAGTTCGTACTATCAAGACATCGCTGAAAAAAATCTCTGGAAAGTATACAAGCGTGGAAACCTCTACGATGTAGCGATAGAGAAATATCAGAAGATGGTAGAGGTAAATCCCAAGGATGTCAGGGCGCATGAGTCTTTAGCAAAAGCATATCGTGGGAAAGGTGAACTCAAAAAGGCGATAGCGGAGTATAAGGAGATAACGAAACTCAAACCTGATGATGCCAAAACTTTCGAGAATTTGGGCGACATATACAAAGAGCAGGGTGATTTCGAGAAAGCTGCAACTGCCTACGAACAAGCCATAAATGTTGCACCTGATAAGGACAATTTGCATGTAAAGTTAGGAGACTGTTATCAAGAGCGGGGCATGCTGGATGATGCTATTGCCGAATACGACATATCGAAAGCCCGGCTCATAGCGGAGATTGAAGGCGGTTCGATTGACCCGTCGGTTTACAATCAACTCGCGCAGTTTTACATTAAGAAGAAAATCAAGACGAAGGAAGCCATATCTTTAGCCCAACAAGCGGCGGAACTGGGCGCGGACGAATTCATGTTGTGGGACATGCTGGGCCAGGCATGCTGGAATGATGGGCAGAAGGAAAAAGCACGACAAGAGTGGGCAAAAACGGGATTCGTCAGGGATGCGGATTGGCTGGTGATTGGGCCGTTTGACAATACAGACGGCGTTGGATTTTCAAAAGCATATCCTCCTGAAGAAAAAATTGACCTGCGCGCTACCTACAAGGGACAATTTTCCTGGACGCAGGCAAAAGACGATTTTACCGATGCCCACATCAATTTTTTCAAAATCTTCGACGACAATCAGTGGAAGGTAGCTTACGCCTACGCGCGCGTCACGTTGCCGACAGAGCGTGAAGCTCAATTGGGAGTGGGAAGCGACGATGAAGTCAAAGTGTGGCTCAACGGTGAAGAAGTGTTGAACAGCAACATAGCGCGTTCTGTGGCGATTGACCAGGATATCATTCCCGTAACCTTAAAAAGCGGCGCGAACGAGATTCTGGTTAAAATCTGCAATCGCGCTGTCGATTGGGGCTTCTATCTGAGGATAACCGATGCGGAAGGAAATCCTTACGTTGACCTGAAATTTGTTCCCGCATCTGAGATGCTGTCTGAAGAGTAAGGAGTAAAAATTATGAGCGGGAGTTGGAAATATGTAGAGAGTTTTTGGGCGAGGAGCATCCTTCTACGGTTAGAGTGCGGGAAAATCTGGAGTTCCTACAGCGGATGTAGGTCAATTTCCTGGCATTGCTGCACTTTCAGCCCCGTAGGGGCAACATGTCTATAGAATTTGCTATCCAAATGTTCATCCGTTGTGAGGTATTGTTATGGAAAATCATGCAAGTCAAGTAGATAAACCGCATGCGGGCAAAATTGCATGCGAAGTTGTACTGGGAACTATTGGTGGTTTTGTGGGCTACATGCTTGGTATTTTTTCCGTCAATGTGCTTTGTCCACTTTTGTTTGGAAACGAGCGTATTCCAACTTCAATAGTAATCGTGGTGTCTTTCTCAATTTTTTTGGGAATAGCCATCATGGCTTCTTTAGCGGTATATTTTGCAGGGAAGATTGTCAAACATCGCAGTTCCTACTTATTCACGCTACTGGGCGGAGGCTTGGGCATAGGAATTTATATAGCTATCATATTCATCATGAATGCCCTGGGTCTCTGCCCATCCTGAGGCAATCCTCTTAACCTCCTCATTGCGGGAGGCTACTTTTTAACGCCAGCCATTGGTGCAACAATTGGTTTTAATCTAAAGAGGAGTAAGCAGTTGTCGCACTCTCAGTAGCTTACTAAACCAAAGTCTAAAATTATCGTCTCATCAGGAAGATGGAATGGGAGCGAATGAATACTGGTATGTTCGCTTCGTTCAGTAGTTTATTCGGAGAGGAGGTGATTGAAATGCAAGTCAAAGAACCTGTAGTTTGGATTAACTTAGCGTCTCTGGCAAAAAAAGCGGTACCCGTGGGCAGATGAGCGAGTTTGACAAGACTGCTTGCACAGTTTAAGCAAATTTACGGAAATTCTCCCATTGTGGGACTGAAAGCCGTGGGAGGGAGCTTAAAATCGTTGATGCGGGAAACGCGTCCAAATTCGCAAATTTCAAGAGGCCCGCCTGCTACAAACCAGAACGGCGCACTCGACATTGGAACTCTCTTCCCCGATCGCATCTCTTACAATTTTGGTTCAACCCCCGCGAAAAAACCTACCCTTTCAGCCCTACGGGAAATTCCCAGCCATTCGCTTCATTACCCGCTTTTCTAAAAACCCGAAATTTGATTCTATTTTGACACAACACCCATGTAGCTTCTGAATGTATTTGAATTTGTATTTTAACGTCAAAATTCATTAGAAGGAGGATTAAGAGGTAAAGGGGGGATTGTGTAGGAATTTTCCCCCTTTTACTTCCCACGTAAGATGATGCGCCCTGAAGCAATGAAATACTTTGACGAATTGGGCGATAATAGCTTCGACGAATTTGAAGCAGCAGTCGCCGCGGGGAAGAAGATTGTGGGCATTTACTGCGAGTATTCTCCACGCGAATTGGTTTTAGCCGCTGACGCCATTCCTATATGCCTTTGTGGGTTCAGTCAGAGTAAGATTCCATCTGCTGAAGCAATACTACCTCGCACGTTATGTCCACTGATTAAATCCAGTTTTGGATATGTTGTTACGGAAAGCTGTCCGTTTTTCACGTCCAGCGAATTTGTCATCGCTGAAACTACCTGTGATGGCAAAAAGAAGATGTACGAAATCTTGCAGCGTTGGAAGCCGATGTTCGTACTGGAATTGACACAGAAACCAAACGAAGAGACAGCTTTTCGACATTGGCTTTCCGAAGTGGAGAAACTGAAGGAATACATCGAAGAACACTTGCAAGTAGAGATAACCAATGAAAAACTCAAGAAAGCAATCAAATTTATGAATGAAGAGCGGAAGACGCTGAAAGAGTTGCAGGAGTGTTTGAAGGTTCATCCTGTTCCCATATCGGGGTATGATATGAGTTTGGTTTTTGGTCGAGTATTTGACCGGGAAATATATATGTCTCACGTCAGGGAACTCCTCTCTGAACTCAAAGATGTGATGCAACGAGGCGAGTTTGTCGGCAGAGAAGACGACAAAAGAATCATGCTCACAGGCTGTCCTACTGGACTTGGAGCGGACAAAGTTATACAGATTACGGAAGAATGCGATGCTATGGTAGTATGCCGAGAATCCTGTACCGGCATGAAGAGCGTCGATATGTTAGTTGATGAGGAAACGCCTCCACTGGAAGCCATAGCCGAGAGGTATTTCCGATTGCCGTGCTCGTGCATGACGCCCAATGAGGGGAGGCTTGAATTGCTAGACCGGTTGGTGGAGGAATTCAAAATTGATGGTGTAATTGACCTGACATGGCAGGCATGTCATACTTACAACATCGAATCGTATTTCATCGCTGAACACCTGAGAGATAAACATAACCTGCCGCTGTTGCACATTGAGACGGATTATTCCGAATCTGATGTTGGACAGTTGAGGGTTAGAATTGAAGCCTTTTTGGAGATGTTACCATAATCGGATTGAAGATTGACTATTGAAGATTGAAAAACATAAGCCCAAATCAATCTTCAATCAAAGGAGGTATATCTAAATGAGTGAAGAAACACCTGTGCGTTTAACCAGTCTTGTCAGGTGTCCTGGGTGAGCGTCAAAGATGAGTCCGGCGGACTTAGTGGAGGTTTTGCAAGCTCTACCCAGGATTGAAGACGAGAATCTCATAGTCGGCATGGAGACTGTCGACGATGCCGGCGTTTACCGATTGAACGATGAAATCGCATTGGTCCAAACGGTTGATATATTCACGCCGATTGTGGATGAACCGTACATTTACGGTTCAATCGTGGCGGCAAATTCGATGAGTGATGTTTATGCAATGGGCGGCAAGCCGTTGTTAGCGATGAATGTTATAGGATTTCCCATCAGGGAACTTGACGCTTCCATCATGACGGAAATTCTAAAAGGTGGGATGGAAAAGCTCAAAGAGGCTGGCGTCATCTTGGTCGGAGGGCATACGATAGATGACCAAGAATTGAAATACGGCTTGTCCATCACAGGCATTGTTGCGCCTGACAAAGTCGTCACAAACGCCAACGCAAAAACAGGCGATAGGTTAATTTTAACAAAGCCGTTGGGCGTGGGCATTATCGGTTCGGCTATCAAAGCAGAGATGTTGTCGCAGGATGACGCACTGGTAAAAAGAGCCTGCGAGGTGATGCAAACTCTGAATAAAACCGCCTCGGAACTGATGCAGGAAGTCGGCGTCAACGCCTGTACGGACATCACCGGCTTCGGTTTGCTTGGACATGCTTTTGAGATGGCTAAAGGCAGCGGAGTGGCCCTTTCAATGTCAGCTTCAAGAGTTCCGATTTTAGACGGCATTTATGAATTGGCAGAGCCAGACGTTGTACCGGGGCGTTCTTACGCCAATAAGGAATTTCTGACGGACTCCGTCGAAGTTTCTGCAAATATCCCAATAGCACTTTTGGATATCCTTTTTGACCCGCAGACGTCTGGCGGATTGTTGATGTCCGTTGAAGAGAGCAAAGCTGACTTGTTATTAAACAAACTGCATGCCGCCGGTGTTAAGGAGGCGGCGATAATCGGCGAGGTATTACGAAAGCCAGGCGGGAAGATAGTTGTCAACGATTAAAAAAGCTCCGTAGGTTGGGTTTCACTATCGTTGGACCCAACCTACCTAACCGTCTTCGACGGTATCGGCACCTACTTTTCTTTTTTCAGGGCTCGAATTTCGCTATATGAGCGATGGATTTCGTGCTGATTCAATCTTCCCCCCCTAATAGGGCGGTTCAAAATCCCTCTCATTTTCCCAAATGTACTCGTCTATTTCTCGCTTATGAGCCAAATAATACTCTTTAGCTGCTAAAATCTGTCTGGACGAGAGTTTCGATATCCGTTGCTGAACTTTATTGATTAGTTCCTCGTCGCTTCTATCTTCCTGATAGGAGATGGCAATATCGCTGACAGCAATCCTTGTTCCTGGTATGATAGGTTCGCCGCCGCGTACCCCTTTCCGCCTGACAATATCCAAAAATCCTTCCTCCCACTCGTACCCCGTCAGGTAATAAAGCAGTTTTTTCTCCGCTTCTTTTAGCTTGTGGGCTCGTTGTAGGGCAGCTAAATAAAAATATACTGTAAGGGGGAATCGTTGTCTCTCCTTGTTGTGTTCATAGGTTAGCCACCCATCCCTCACTAACTTATCAAAGGCTTCTTCCACGGTGGATAATGATTCATTGATAAGATTGGGAATGGCTAAAAACTTAGCCTCTGTAAGATGTTTGCTGTGAAAAGGAGCTTCGCCTTGGTCTCGATACGCTTCTTGGTTTCGATACGTCGCTTCGCTCCTACTCAACCCAAGCCTTGCCCCAAGCTGCCCCTCTCCGAGCTTTTCAGGGTGGATGTCACCAGATACAGCCTGTAGCGTAGGAGCGGCACCGCGGGCAGGCTCGGAACGTAGTGGTGGTTTGAGAAAGACTCCCCCGTCTCTCAGAGCAACTTCAACATAATCTCCTTCCTCAATGCCCAAAGCCTCTCCCAGAGCAACAGGAATTGTAATTTGGTATCCTTGCTTCACTTTTATTAAATGGCACATAACTACATCTCCTTGCGGTTATACCCTAATTTCTTTAAGCATCGCCTTCAAAGCATCTTCATCAGTTCCATCCACGTCTTTGCTCTTGATTTTCCTTTGTTCAACTGCTTCAAGTTTATAGATGTTCGTCGCACTTGAGAGTGCATCATCATCTATTCCCAGATACGATGCACTTTGCGCGGGGATTTTTGTTCTTTTGTGTTTCAACTTCATCCGTGCTTTTGCACTTCGTGGCGCCCTTTGGTCATCTTTGAGCAGGGCGACGCCTACGATTAACAGGGCTGGAAGGGGCGTTTCCACCTCTTCGTAGCCGCCCTCTACGGCTCTTATGCAAACAACGCTGCCATTGCTAATTTTCTCCAGTTTATCCACATAGGTGATTTGCTCAAGCTCCAGTTGCTCTGCGACGTAGCTTCCGAGTTGCGCATTCTCCCCCTCGACGACGTCTAAACCCGTTAATATCAGGTCAACATCATCAATTTCGCTGATTGCCTTGCTAATTACGCGCGATGCTGCTAATGTATCGAGTCCATCGAATTTTTGGTCGTCTAACAGAATCACCTCATCAGCACCTCTATAAAGGCATTCCTTCAAAACGTCAACTTCCTTGTTTTTGTGTAAAGATATCGCAGTCACCTTCCCGCCGTGTTCATCCTTGATGTGAAACGCCATCTCCAGCGCGTTCATATCTTCTGGCTCAAATCTCGTAGTCAAGGCACTTTCTTTGATGTTCCCACTGCCATCCAGAATATCACCGACCAAATCTCTCGTATCCCAAACCTCTCTGACTATAGCGATTGAATGGTAACTCACAGTTTTTTCCTCCATTTTTGATGAATCAATGATTGAAGTCGTTACTGCAAAGCCGTCAATTATTTTGTGGAAAGGATATTACTTTTTACTCATTACTCTTTACTTCCCAATATTTAGAATTTATCATGGACAGACTCTTTTGTCAAGTGAAATTTTAGAGAGTGTTACAAACATGACCGAATTGATGTATCTACATAAGTTCTTTGTTGACAAAATCCTAAAATTTAGTGTATTATACTTATTATTTGATAAGCCGCATATATTAGAGCGTGTGTGAGTGTTTCGTTGGGTTTTGTGCCTCAACCCAACCTCACTTTGGTAGATTTGTCCTGAATGATGATGCGGTCCGAGGTAATTCTCTTTAGTAGGTAGGTAGGTTGAACGAAAGTGAAACCCAACGGATGAAGAACTCCGGTTACAACAAAAATGCTCAAAAAACTAATTTTACAAGGAATATCAGACGGAATTTTCCCCGGCGCTGTCGCTTACGTTTCTAAAGCGGGCGAACTGATTTTTTACGAAGCGTTTGGGAACAGAATGGTAAAGCCAGAAGTAAAACCGATGCACAAAGACACGATTTTTGATCTGGCGTCGCTGACAAAGGTGGTTGCAACTACAACGTTGGCTTTGATGTTGGCTGAGAAAGAGCAGATTGATTTGGAAGGCGACGTGGCGGATTATCTGCCTGAGTTTGAGCGAAGGGGCGTTACCATTAAACATCTGCTGACTCATACTTCAGGGTTGCCCGCCTGGAAGCCGTTGTATCTTGACCCGGGCGATGCGACGAAAGTGATTGAGCATCTTGGAACAATGCCGTTGGAATATCAAACGGGTACGAAAGTCGTTTATAGCTGTTTGGGGTACATTTTGCTCGGAAAACTGCTCGAACGCGTTGCAAAAGCTGGCTTGGATGAACTCGCCGATGGTTTAATTTTTAAGCCGTTGGGGATGAGGGACACATTATATAATCCGCCACCCGAAATGAATGACAACTGCGCTGCTACGGAAGAGAAAAATAGCTTCGAGAAGCGCATGGGGCAAAATCTCAATTTGGATACGTGGAATCGCTACGACTGGCGCGACGGAGTTATCGTGGGAAAGGTACATGACGAGAATGCTCATTTTTTGGGTGGGATATCTGGAAATGCGGGGTTATTTTCAACTGCGATGGATTTGGCTAAATTCTGCGAGATGCTCACTTCTGACGGCGGGGGGATTTTATCGAAAGCGTCCATCGAACTGATGGCTGAAAATCATACGCTTCATCTTGATGCTTCCCGTGGATTTGGCTGGATAATTTTGGAGGATGGCTCGCTTTATCACACAGGTTTTACAGGTACCTCAATTAGAGTCAATCTCAAACGCAAATTGATAGCCATTCTGCTCACCAATCGCGTACACCCTGACGCATCAAAAGTTGGGATTGTGGATTTTCGCGCGAGGTTTTATAATCATTGGTTGCGCCACGCCTCTTGTACCTCATGAATAATTAGGTAGATACTTTACGAACGAGAGCGTTTGCCTCACAGCGCCATAGAAATCTCTGTCAGCCGTCCAGAATTCGCAACAGCGCAATTCGGCAAGAGCAGCATAAACCGAGTCATAGATCAATCGTGCATCGCGGAGCAACTGTAGCGCTTTGTTTCGGAACGGCTCATATTTCACCACCCACTTGATAGCAACACTTGCATCTATGACTTGTTCAGCCATATTTGCTCACCTCGCTCTTGACGCATCTGGCGAACCTCTTCAGCGGCATCAAACTCACCTTCCCACATCTCCGCCGCGGCATCGCACAGGGCAAGGAGTTCATCGGCTTCTTTCTCGCGCTGTTGTTGTAGAACGTCCTCAGATGGTTCCGCTACTTTCTGCGCCAGATACTCTTCGATTTCCCGTTCGATGCGGTCAATCCAGACGCGAGTGCTATATTCACACGCCTGGCGAATATCGTCTGGGAGAATTGTTTGCGCGTGTTTTAACGCCTGCCGAAACCCCTCGACAGCTTCGCGAGAAAGTTGCAACTGGTGGGCATTTTCAATCTTACCCATGATAACTCACCTCCAAAATTCCATGTTGTCTGCCAATTCTGGTGGATGCTCATACAACACCAGATACTCTGGCTAACAAGTAACCGCCCGTAACTCTGATACGGGCGGTTGTCTCGCTTCCTTTCATGTCATGAAAGCCATTCCAATTCCAATTCCAGAAGTTTCGCCTTCATCGGATATCCTGTCTCATCCCAACCCGACATCTGGTAGAATAGCTTCAGGGCTTCATCGAATTCCTGTTTATCTATTTTTACTCCCTCAAGGGCACCGTTGCCGAGTCCCTCAAAGATTCTATCCGGGAGGGTATCATCTGCCTTTGTAAAACCTTCTCGGTAGTTGAATATGCGGGACATGCAATTGGCGCGTTCGCCGACTTTGAGCAGTTCCCACAGGCTGACATCCCAGCCGGTGACGGCGTTGACGTGATTTACAATCTGCTCAAGGGAAAGTGAGCCGAGCGGCACTCCCACGAAGTCGCACATACCAATGGAGTTGTAGAAACTAAAGGCTAACTGGCAGTAGTAGTAGGCACGCACCTTCCTGTGACTCAGGTCAAGAGCCTCGACGGGTTCTATCAGCCCCAGCCCGCCGAGCGCATGTCCTTGTGGATTGAAGGCGTCGAAGAAAACGTCGTGCGGGGCTTCCATGTGGTCAGCGCCTGTGGGGGAGGTGGCATAAGCGAGGGCGAGGCTTTGCTTACCGCGTGCTTCGTGCATGGGCAATTCCTGTCCTTTCACGTGCATCGCGTATTGTTCTGCTCCTTTGCCGATATGCTGGGCCGCCCTTTTGACGCCCTCTGCGAGCATATCGCCAATCCCTTCACGCCGCCCTATCATCTCAATCAGTTTCAACAAGGCTTCCTCGTTTCCGAAAGTGACTTCCAACCCGTTAGTGTCTTCCTTCGTCAGTATCCCGTTTTCGTAGCACTCCATTGCGAAAGCAATGGCAGCGCCGGTCGAGATGGTGTCGATGACGTATTGGTTACAGAGTTGATTGGCTTTGGCGATAACCTTCAAATCGCCAATCCCGCACAACGAACCCATTGCAGCGATAGTTTCGTATTCCGGCCCGCCGTATTTTGCCTCAACGCCCAATTCCGGCGCTTCGACTTCGCGTTTGCAGGCTACCGCGCAAGCGTAGCAAGTACCACGGCGTTTTAAGATAGTCTCAGCCATCGTTTGTCCGGTTATATCTTCTGCTTTCTCAAAAGAGCCATCGCGGAAGTTACGCGTTGGCAGGATGCCATTCGCGCTTAATGAGCCGACGATGCGGGCAGTGCCGTACAGGTGCATCATATCGTTCTCTTTGTCGTAATTTTCTCTGAACCAATCGAATACGGAGCGAGCGGCTTCCTCGTCGAAAGGTGTCATTCTTTTGCTGCCACGTACAGCGATTGCTTTCAGATTTTTAGAACCCATGACTGCGCCGAGTCCAGTCCTGCCGTGGTAGTGTTTGAGTTGGTTGGTAAGCGCGGCGAATTTGACCAGATTTTCTCCTGCGACGCCGGTTTGAAGTACGCGGATGCGCTTGTCACCGATTTCCTCTTCCAGCCCGTCCTGCACCTCGCCGGAGAGTTTTCCCCAGTATTTGGACGCGTCTCTGAGTTCTGCCTCGCCGTCGCATATCCATAGATAAACGGGCTTTTCGGATTTGCCCTGAATGATGATACCGTCGAAGCCCGCCGTTTTCAATTCTGGTCCAAACCAGCCGCCGGCTTCCGATTCTCCGTATCCACCTGTAAGCGGAGATTTGGCAGCGGCGCTATATCGGTTCGCACCTGAGATGTTAGTGCCGTTAATTACGCTCGTCATTATGATTAGCATGTTATCTGGCCCTAACGGGTCAATTTTGGGCTTCAATTCCTTCAGCAGATAATAACTTGACAACGCACCACCGCCTAAGTAGCGGCGATAAACTACCTCTTCAGGTTCTTCCGTCGAGATTTTGTTTTCTGAGAGATTTACTCGTAAAATTTTTCCATTATATCCGTGTGGCATTTTCATTTCTCCTTTTCTTGAATTTTTGTGAAAGCATAGTTATATTTACAGCATTTTATCAACTTCCTTCTCCTGCTCCATTTGCACTCCCGGACATCAATTCCCACAGTGCTTCGAAAATCGCTTCGCGCATTGTTGGCTTCATATTGCGCGGTTCCTCAAGCATTCGTACTAATACTCCTGCCACCTCTGCATGACCGGAACTACCGAGGACGGAGGCACAGATAGTTCGCAGTCTGGTAAACTTACTCTCGGTGGCATCTACGAGAATTTTTAGGATTCCTTTATCTCCTGCTCTGGCTGCTCGAACAAGGTATCTTTTTATTCCCTCATCTATTTCTCTAAAATAGTACCTCTCATGTTCGATAAATTTTAGGAGAGCATGGACAATGCTCTCTTCGGCATTATCCAACTCACTTAGGGCTACGGCTGCATTGTGCGAGACATTAAAGTCTTGATATTGAAGCAAAGACAGCGAGATATCTATCACACGCGCATCCGCTTTCTGAAGTCGAATCAGTGCATGGGCCGCCGCGCTGCGTGAATACGGATTTTCATATTCCAACAAGCGCAATAAAGCGTCCACCACACGTTTTTCACTTTGCCCAATTTGACCGAGTATGTCAGCTGCATAGGAATGAGTACTAATATCTTGATGTTGAAGCAAACGTAATGAAGCATCTACTACACGGTTATTAGATTGCCCGATTTGGCTAAGTGCGGAAGCTACCCTTCCGCGTAGATAGGTTTCTTCACCTTCCACCAAACGCAACAAAGCATCCACTACACGCTCATCGGCTTGCCCTATCTGACCAAGTACATCAACAGCATAAGAGCGGATATAATGTTTTGAATGCCGAAGCAAACGTAATAAGACACCCACAACGCGCTGATCCGTCTGCCCAATTTGACCAAGTGTAGCGATAACATCGCGTTGAAAATATTGATGCTGAAGCAACTGCAATAACGCATTTATCACGCTGACATCTACTTTTTGAAGCTGAATCAGTACGTCGGCTGCTGTCTTGCGGATGAAAGTGCTTTCATCTTTAAGTAAGCAGAATAAATCCTCCGCCACGCGCGCATCCCTTTGACCTAACTCAATCAGCACTTCTGTCACACCAGATCGCTCACCGTAATCTTGTCCTTGATACGGGCGTATTAAGACATCTATCACCAAGTCATCTGCTTTACCAAGTTTGCCAAGTGCCATTGCTGCGTTAAAGCGAACGTGGGGATATTTCTCCTCAAGTAAGGAACGCAGAGCTTTAATGATTCGGGCATTTGCTTCACCAATCTGACCGAGCGCAAGAGATGCTGCAGCACGAACATCAGCAGCAACCCGGTAGCGGTTAGCATCATGAACTCTTAACAATCTCAATAATCCATTAATAACGTGGACATCGGATTTGCTTAGTTGGCCGAGTACCCTAGCTGCCTCCGCACGGACATTATAAGATTTATCTTCGAGTTGTTCCACCAGCGCGTCAATGACATGGGCATCCGATTTGCCAATCTGCCCGAGAGCGCGGATTGCCACGACGCGTACTTCATAATGCCGTTCGTTCAATAGTCCAAGCAAGTCTTCTATCACTATTGCATCCGATTTGCTTAACTCTATCAATTCATCATTTGCCTGTCTTTCATTTCTCAATGGTCCAAGATGCATGCGGCGCAATTCTGCATTGTGTTGTTCGCTCCTCATTTTCGCAAGGTGCTCGAAAGCTTCCGCCCGCAAAAGACTATATTTCGCATTCTGATAGATATTCAGCAACTCATCTGCGATTTCATTTCGCAACCAGCCGTGGACACCCATCGGACCAACATCTATGAGGCATTTGGCTGCCAGAAACAGGTCGCGCTTGAGGTAATTTTCGTATTCGCTGCCTGCGTTTCGGATGGAATCAATAAGTTGGGTTGTTTGTTCTCTCGCCCAGCGGTTGTTTTCTCCGCCCAGATGTCCCGCGATGAGCAGGATAACCTCCCGCCACCAACTTTCGTGCAAGTGAGAGAGCACAAAGTCGGTACAATCTGTCCGATAGGCGAGATACCGCGCCGTCAGGTATTCCTGAAAAGTTAGGTGGCTGAAGGCGAAACTGCCATTTTCCCGCTCAATGAGCAAACCGCTACGCTCACGAGCGGAATCCAAAAGAAATCCAGCGACCAAGTTGAGCTTGTCTGTACTCTTTTCGCCTGTGATTTGCACAAGTTCTTCCGCCAATTTAGCTTGCAAAATTTTTCTGTCCGCCATAAAACTTTCTGACCGCTGTTCGTGAAACCAAAAGGCAATAGGTTCTAAAAGTTCCCGCTTGGCATTCCTGTCGAAATCCTCGCCCAACAATTGCTTAATCTTTTCATCTGCGTGAATCCCTTTGCTGGAGTCCCAGAATCCGAGCAGGAAGCCGGTGCATTCATCGTACAATTCGGCGCGCTGCTCTGGCAGTTGGACACGGTTGTAGTGTACGAGTGCAATGGTTGAGAGAAGCAGGGGATTTTTGGCAAGTTGACGAACTTTGGGATTGGCGGTAACCGCGCGCAGCAAATCTTGACTCATCTCGTCCGCCCGTTGTCTATCCAACGGGGAGCGGAGCGTCCCCTTGACGGCGAGATACCAGTTTGTCACAAATGCCTGCACATCTTCATCGGAGAATTCGTTGACATACGCCTCCACAAATCCGCTCGCAAAGTGCGGAATACCCCGGTAACCTTGAATCCGCGAACTTACGACAAAGCGATTTTTAGGATAGGCGTTCACAAACGCTTCCACCGCGCTAACTGCGCGCCCGCGCTCTTTTACATTGGACACTTCGTCCAATCCGTCGAAGAGCAGGATGCACTCACCCTCCTTTAGCATAGTCTCCAAAAAGGCATCTGGAAAGCTAAATCCTGTCAATCGCGCCTGACTTTTAATCCAATTCAGGATACTCGCTGCATCCCCAACAAGGTGGCTCCCGTCGGCATGTTTGGCGTAATCCCAAAATCTGAGAAAGATGGGAATTCGGCTTTCCTTTAAACTTAGTTGCTCATTTGCTTTGTCGCTGGCAAAGGTGAGCGTCAAGTATTTGAGCAGTGTCGTCTTGCCACAACCAGGGGCACCCAGCACCACAAGCCGTTCCGACGCTTGCATTGCCTCGCCGATGGTTTTTGTCCGCTGCGCAGGTTGCGCGCTTAGGGACTGTCCAAATCTCTCATCGCCTGCTCTTAAAACGTCCTCTATCTGCTGTAACTGCCGCTGAATGGTTTCTCGTTCTTTGCGGCCTTTTTGCTTTTCCACCTGGGAAAGTCTGATCCGTATTTGCTGTAAAATTTTCAGAGTTTCTTCCAGTGTTTCGCGGTTTTCTTGTCTCCATTCTTGAGAGTGCCGCAATAACCTCTCTGCCAATGATGTGAGCGTGGGATTGGATATTGAGGCAAGAATCCTCTGTGCAGTTCCCTCCAGCATTGATTTTACAAATGTCATCTCACGAAGATTCTGTCTGGCTTCTCCGCCCTGTTCCATCATTGTGAGGCTGACATAGAGTTGCTCCAAATCAACCTCAACGGGCGTATCTGCTCGCACGCCATACAGTTGCAAGGTGCGGTAGGTTTTGATGATGTGTCTGCAATAATCTCGTCGGATTTCATCGGCAAAATGTTTTTTTGAGGCTGCCATTTTTTACACCTACCTCAACGGTTGAGATTCCTGATTCATCGTGAGTTGGGACAGAACCGACTGCACTTCTGCACGAATGTCGTCGTAGTCTGGCAAGTCCATTAATTCTTCCACCCCTGCCACAATTTGCTCACGGATGTTAGCATGAACGCTCATCGGACCGGCATCTATCAGGCAACGCCCAGCAATGAGACGGTTTCGCCCAATTTCTTCGGGATTCTCTCCTGTGACTGCAATCTGCTGCATTAATGAAGCCAGAAGCGTTCTTGCGCGGCGATTGCGTTCGGTGCTCAGATGTCCAACTGCAAGGAGAATAACCTCTTCCCACCATGAATTTCCCAGCTTGCTCAATACGAATTCGATAAAATCATCCTGAGAGGTAATATCCCGCGCGGCGAGGTATTCCTGAAAAGTATGGTGTTCAAATTGAAGCCCGTCATCTTCGACTTCTCGGAACAAGCCGCTCCTTTCGATAATGGTGTTCAAAAGCAGTTGGGCTTTAGCGAGTAAATCTTCTCCTCCTATCACCTCTTGAAGTAGCGATTGCAATTGCTCTGCCACATCGGTTGGTTCAGCCGCGAAATTCGTTTTCTCCTGTCCGTGAAACCAGAAGGCAATCCGTTCAAAAAACTCTCTTCGCGCCGTCGCATCTAAGTCGGGTAACTCTCTATCAAGTTCTTGCGTAACCTCAAGCATCCGATGTTGGTCCCAAAGTCCGAACATCAATTCAGTGCATAGAGCGTAAAGTTCTGCCCGGCGCTCTGGGAGTTTACGCTGATTGTAGTGGATAATGGCGATGTTTGCGAGCATGAGTGGGTTTCTGGTGAGCGCGGAAATACTTGGGCTGCTGGTTGCCGCTCGCTTCAGATCTTTCCGAAGTTCCTCTGCTCTATCGCGAGCCAATTGGGAATCTAAAGTAACTTTTATCGCATCGTACCAGGCGTCGAGAAATGTCTTGACATCCGATGTAGAAAATTCATTGACGTATCCCACAAAAACATCTCCCGCAAGGGCTGCTCTATCTCGATACGCGTAGGGACGTGACGCGATGATATACCGATTTTTCGGAAAGCGCGTCATGAAGGCGTCAATAGCAATGACGATCTGTTCTCTATCCCGATGCGATGGCACTTCATCTAACGCATCAAACAGTAGTAGACAGTGCCCTTTTTCCAGCGCGGCTCTGATGAATTGGGGTGACACATCAAGCAAATCTATCTGTATCTGCTTTCCAATTCGACTGAGAATATGTTGCGGGCCAATGTAAATCCTATCCTCGTCAGGCAACACCGAAAGATACCTTGCTAATTCGTAAAGTCGGAGATAAATCGGCAGTTGGACGTCATTGAGCCCTAAGTGGGATTGGGCATCTGGCGCAAAGTCGAGGATAAGCCGCTTCAGCAGTGTTGATTTGCCAGAACCCGGCCCCCCAAGGATAACCACTTTGCGGTTATCTTGAAGAACCTGCTGAGTTTCTAATGTCTGTCGAACATCGCCCTGCCCCCTTGGGCGAATATGCAAATCAACATAGAGCTTTTTGAGTTCGATTTGCACAGGTTGGTCGGCACGTACCCCTCGCAATTCTACCGTACCGTGTGAAGCAATAAGGTAGTTTATATATTGCTGTCGCGCTGCTTTTAGCTCTGCATCGTCAGTCCTGGGCTCCGGCGGTATCCCTTTCATCACGAGGGTTCGCAAATTCTCAATTTGATTCGCTAACTCCGCGCGACTGTCTCTGATTTCCGCAATGATTTTCTCATCGCTTGCATCTGTGATAACCTCTAAAAACTGGCGCAGTTCTTCTTGCTTTTCAGCAATATCCGCACGACTTGCCAACTCATCCGGCAAAAGCTCAAGAATCTGTTGGACGTTTTCAGCCACCTGCTGAAATTTTGCGTCGCTTTCCTCTTTTTCCAATTCTTCCGAAAGCGTTAGTAACGCCGCTGCTGGAAAGCCTGCGGGACCCAGCAATGTCACCAAAGCCTTTGCAATAGCCTTGAGCCAAGGCAACCAATTTCTCTTTTTTGAAGCTTTTGGCATCATTATCCTCCTTTAGTTAATACAGAAACGACAAAAATAAAATTGCAACAACTGCTGAGAAATTGTATCGTTGGTTGGGAAAGAACAGAGCATTTGGCGACAGCACATTATAAATACATACCGCGGTGTTCGTCTTTGCTGCTATGTGGTTTGCGGATGTATGCGATGGCGTATTTGTATAAAATTACTTCTTCTGGATGTTCCGATTCTGTGGTAATACAGAGCGCGTAGGGGCTAATCCAATTCAATTTACCTCTTACGGATGCGCCAGCGATGATACCGATTTCCAACACCTCATCATCACTCAATTTCTCCTGAATATCATCGGTTTCTGCAAGCTCATAGTCTCCAAGTATAGCGCTTAATTGCTGGGAGAATTTCGTATTTTCCTCCTGCAACTTTTTTATCTCCAGTTTGAGTTCAGCAATCTCTTTTTGCATTGCAGTAATCCGTTCATTGAGAACCTTTGTTGATTCAGTCATGTACAGTCTCCTCTAGTTAGCGACGAAAACAAATTCTAACACCCAGAATAAGTTTTGGGGTATCAACGTTTTTTCCTTCCGTCCACCCAATCTACTCAAAATCTTCCGGGTCAAACAGTTCGTCTAAGTCAGGAAGCATGCTGATTTCTGCCTTCTCCAGGCTATCTTCCATCATCTGTTCAATGAAGGGATGTTGATGAAGTGGCGAGTCGGATTCGAGATTTAGAGCGGCGGCGAGTGCTATTTGCGCGTCGAGTTCTCTATCCGGTTGACGAAATAAAAGGTCAGCCGAAAGTTCCAGATTCCGTTTGATAAAATCACGTTGTGGCTCAAAGACTTCTTTGGCATATCGTTTGAGTAAATTATCAATTTTTCTATCCAGCGCTCTACCACTGTATTTCCACATCAATTTGTCCAGTTCTTCATAGTAGTCATAAGTTTTCGGGGATTGTTCCAACCAGCCAGCAAACTCTTCCAACTCGCGCAATTCATAAGATTCTTCAAGTAGTTCGGCATCGTTTTTCAGTTCCTCTATATCTACAAAATCAAATGTCGGCACATATTTCTCTGGCGTGATGTCAACGTCTCCCAGTACGCGTTTCCAAAGGATAAACTCGGCTGGGATTGGAGATTCACTCTCCTTATTTAAGAAGAGCGCGTCCTTAATTAAGGTCAAAGCATACTCGTAATCCACTCCAATAGCACCTATTTCACGTCGCATTTCTCTAACCATCTGGTCAAATTCTCGTTCGCGCATCTCTGTGGAACCGTAACAGTCTTTGATACCCACGACGGTATTGAGCATCAAATTGATACTTTCTATGTATCTTTCCTCCCCTTCCAGTTCTCTCGCTATCAAAAGCATGCGGCTTCCCGTCCCATCCATGATAGATATTACCACCTTATGGATGTCTCCTAATTCCGTTCTCACCTCCTCTTCGCCCTTGTCAGGTTCCACTTCCATCAGTCGTAGTCGTTGCAGGGCTTTCTCCGCCTGCTGGATAATCTCCTTATCATCTATATCTGCGATAATGCCTTTTAGAGCAACGTAAGCCTTGGGGCTTTTTATCTTTCCGAGATACTTCACTGATTCTTTGGCAGCGTCTTTGTCATCCACCTTAGCCAATATCTCCAACATTTTGACAGCGCGTTCGTCCTTCGTTTCCCCAAACTGTTTGACAAAATCAACTCTCGCCTCGGGCGGAAATTCCTGAAAGTTTTGTAGCAGAAAGGCAAGCGCCTCGTCATCTTTCTGGATGCTGTCAAGCATGTTCATTGTACTTCTTTGCATCATTCCTTCGAAATCATCGAAAGCACCTTCCAAAATCTCAGCAAATTCCGGGGCAGTTGTATCCACGTAATGCTCCAGAATCGAGATAACCCGCAATTTAGCCTCTTCCCGTACCGCTGGGTCAAGAAGAACTTCTATCAACGGGTCAACTAACTCCGGATTATCCATGTATTCCAGGGCATAGCCGACAATCGCCAGCATCTCATTGTCACAATTCCGAACGGTATTCAATAACATATCCACAACTTGTTCGCCCATCTGAAGGAGTTCCTCTATTTTTTCGTCCATCTCTCCCATTGTGATGTCTCCCGCCGCCTTTATCTCCTTCAGAAAATCCATAATCCTTTTTCGCTCAAGAAAGGTATAATTCACTTTGGAATCTCTTCTTCTTGCCATATTCTGCTGTCCTTTACAAAATTTGTTAAATGTAGATAATCAGTCGTCCTTAAACACGCTCAATCGGGATTGGCAAATCCCGATTATTCCGTTGGATTTGCCAATCCAACGGGAGCATTTGCGGAGTACCGATAATACAAAACTCTCCAACCCGTACCACTACTAAGTTAAATATTCTGATGAACCCAAAAACAAAGAAATCCCCTTAGCGGAGTGACACCAGGAACGTAGCGTTGAGGGGGGTTTTGGGGGGGATTATCTTGCAAACGTTGGAAACTCTGCTCTTTTTTACACCCACTAAATGTTTGATACAAAGGATAGCATTTTAGCATTGGCTTGTCAAGTTTTTTGCTGATAATTCCTAACTTGTGATTGAATTTTGTTTCGGGTTGTGATATAATTAGGAAGGCATTTGGGGGAACTATGGAAAATTGACCTATAATGTGAGGTGCTGACATTCCGAAAGGTAGGAAATAGTTATGATAAACAAAGAAGAATGTCTCAA
Source organism: uncultured bacterium (assembly GCA_964601015.1). Lineage (GTDB taxonomy): Bacteria > Poribacteria > WGA-4E > DTYX01 > CAZRLY01 > CAZRLY01. The sequence continues at coordinate 4,580 of CAZRLY010000013.1, read as the reverse complement.
AACAATCGCACAATACCGAACCGATGAACTTGTCATCACAACAATGAGCGCGGCGGCTCCCTGGGGAAGAATTTCTGACCACAATTTGGATTTTGCTTCGATAGGCAGCGCAATGGGACACGCTGTGGATTTTGCGCTTGGAATTGCAATGGCGATGCCTGAACAAAAAATCATCGTGCTCAATGGCGACGGCAGCACATTGATGAGCTTGGGTACTTTAGCCGTCATCAATGGCGTCAGCAATCCTCCCAAAAATCTCATTGTATGCGTGATGGAAAACGACACTTACGAGGTGGTAGGAAATCAACCGATTCCGGGAGCGGGGAAAATCAATTTTGTCACCATAGCAAAAGGCACAGGATTTGAAAAGGCTTATGAATTTAGCGAATTGAAAGAACTTGAGCAAAACCTGCCTGGTATCCTGGAAGAGGATGGCCCAATTTTGATAAATTTGAAACTTGCCCGAGACAGCGAACCGCCGCCAAGACGATACGCGGAAAACCCTGTCAAATACATTACCAACACCATAGCTGAAGATACACATCGGCTCAAAAGATTATTAGCTCAGAAATAAAAACAATGGCAGAACTATTTTCTAAACAATACGAACAAACACAAGCAAAAATAACACCGTTAGCGGACCGGATGCGTCCGCAGACTTTAGAGGAGTTTGTGGGGCAGGAGCATCTCTTAGGAAAGGGAAAGCTCTTGCGGGAGGTAGTTGAAAAGGTACAGCTTGTATCTCTCATATTCTGGGGGCCGCCGGGATGCGGCAAGACAACCTTAGCGCGTTTGATTGCCCAAAAAAGCGAGGCGTACTTTGTTCAATTTTCTGCCGTTACTTCTGGAATTTCTGAAGTCCGTCAAATCGCAAAAGAAGCAGGCGAGAGACTGAAATTCCATCAGCAACGGACAATTCTTTTCGTTGATGAGATTCACCGCTTCAACAAAGTCCAGCAGGATGCTTTCCTTCCACACGTTGAGAAAGGAACAATTGTCTTAGTAGGCGCAACCACAGAGAATCCTTCTTTTGAAATCATCTCACCCCTTCTGTCGCGCTGTCGTGTGGTGCAACTTGAACTACTCTCTTCTGATGAAATCCGTCTGATTTTAGAACGAGCCGTTAAAGATGAAGAACGGGGATTGAGTAAACAGGGAATTGACATTGAAAGCGAGGCTCTTGAGCATCTTGTTTCCTTTGCAGGTGGCGATGCTCGTGTCGCCCTCAATGCTCTGGAAGTCGCAGCTTCAATGACCGAACATATTACCTTACCCACAGCGGAGCAAGCGATACAGCAACGCATACTCGCCTATGATAAGACAGGCGATTCCCATTACGACACCATCTCCGCGTTTATCAAATCCCTCCGCGGTTCTGCCCCAGATGCCGCTTTACACTACTTAGCCAGAATGCTTAAAGCAGGGGAAAACCCACGATTCATCGCAAGGAGAATGGTTATTTTTGCCTCGGAAGATATTGGAAATGCTGACCCAATGGCTTTGGTTATAGCCACAGCCTGCGCTCAAGCGGTTGAGTATGTGGGAATGCCCGAATGTCAGTTGAATCTCGCTCAAGCTACCACTTATCTCGCCTGCGCAGAAAAATCCAATGCTTCCTACAAAGCGCTCATGGCAGCAAATGCAGACTTGGATAACATCCCGCCGGAACCGATTCCACTTCATTTGAGAAATCCAGCAACAAGCCTGATGCAAAAGGAAGGGTATGGCAAAGATTACAAATATCCTCATGATTTCGATGAACATTGGGTCGACCAGGAATACCTACCCCCTTCTCTAAAAGGACGACAATACTATCATCCTGCGGAAATAGGAAAGGAAAAGCAAATCAAGGAACGGCTAAAATGCAGAAGAAAGGAACACAGAGACTCCTGATTGTGGCGGTAATACCTCCTGTGAAGGAATATTCCAACTATGGAAATAAAGACAATAGCAATTTTAACAAGCGGTGGCGATTCACCAGGGATGAACGCTGCGGTGAGAGCGGCGGTACGGGTAGGAATAGATAGGGGTTTAAGGGTAATGGGCATTCTGAACGGTTATCAGGGATTGGTGACTGGCAATGTCGAAGGGCAGAAGCCGAACATCGCTGAACTAAAATGGCGAAGCGTAAGCGGGATTCTGAACAAAGGCGGCACTTTCATCGGTACGGCTCGTAGTGAGGAATTTCGGACGCCGGAAGGACAACAAAAGGCCCTCGACAATTTACGAAAAGAGGGGATTGACGCGCTCGTGGTGATAGGCGGCGATGGTTCTTTGCGCGGGGCAAGAGAGTTGTGTAAGTTAGGTTTTCCCGCTATTGGTGTGCCTGCGACTATTGATAATGACTTAGTTGGCACGGATATGTCAATCGGAGCAGATACTGCCCTTAACACAGCGATGCGAGTTGTCGATACGTTGAGCGATACCGCTTCATCCCATAACCGCACCTTTATCGTAGAGGTGATGGGGCGTTTGTGTGGCTATCTCGCTTTGATGACTGCGCTGACGACAGCAGCGGAAGGCATACTGATTCCTGAAGAAAGATATGACTTATATAAACTCAAGGATATGTTGGACGCGTTGTTGGAAGGCTATCGAGTGGGAAAACGACATGGCATTATTGTAGTTTCGGAGGGCGCAAACTACGACGCTGACTTTATACGAAATTTTATTGAGCAGGAAAGCACCCCGAAAGTGGAGGTAAGGATAACGATACCAGGACACGTCCAGCGCGGTGGAACTCCCACGCCCCACGACAGAATTTTGGCAATGAGATTGGGCGCAGCCGCTGTCGAAAAGTTGCTCAACGGAGAATCAAATGTCTCGGAACAAAGTGGAGAGGCGGAGCTCCTTTTCATGGTGGGGATGCAGGATGATGAGATTGTAACGTTGTCGCTTGACGAAATCGCAGGCAGGAGCGGCAGAAGCTACATTGACGAATCA
>CAZRLY010000013.1:0-1537 GCA_964601015.1 uncultured bacterium | reverse complement strand
AAAATCAGATAGATGGATTGATAATCGTAGGTGACCGGGATAGTTTTGTAATGGCGCATGCTTTGAACCTATCCCTTGAATCGAAAATTCCGATAGCGCTTGTTCCAGCGGCGATAGACAACAGTTTGCCGCAGACAGAGATGTGTATCGGCGCAGATACCGCACTCTCCACCATCGTAAACGCAATCGACAGAATCAAGGATACTGCATCATCGAACCATCAGGTTTTTATCGTTCAGGTTGCGGGTGGGAGCAACGGCTATCTGGCTTTGATGGGCGGATTAGCCAGCGGCGCTGAAAGGGTGTTCATCCCCGAAGAGGGGATAAAACTTGATGACTTACGAGAGCTTGCTTCTATGCTAAAAAATGAACTCGCAAGCGGGCGTTCACACTGCGTAATTGTCGTAAGCGAAGCATCATCAAAAAACTACGATGCGGATTTCATCTGTCGTATCATAGCCGAGGAGGGCGGACTTGAACCGCAAATAACAAGGTTAGGACATCTCCAATACGGCGGTTCTCCGACAGCCTTTGACCGCGCTCTTGCAACCCGCTTAGGTGCCGGCGCTGTCAAACATGTGCTGGAGGGGCAAGGCATAAAAATTATCGGATTGCGTAAAAAAGACATCGTAGCGACAGATTTCGTCGAATCAATGAAGTGTAAACCGCAAAGGAATTTCCTAAAATTGCGTGAGTTAGAAGGAATTCTGGCAAAACCAGAGCCGATGTAAACCGGAATGCGGCCATACTTCTATCAAAACTCTATCGTAAAAAAGGAAGGTAATTCAAAATGAGAACAGCTATAAATGGCGCGACGACGATGCCATACAACTTTGAACAGGATTTAAATAGTGCCGGCATTGCTGGATTTGAAGGTGTGGAAATTTGGTCAGCCAAACTGAACAAGTACCTCGAAGAACACTCGGTCAAGGAAGCCAAAGAATTGCTCGACAAAAACAACCTTGAAGCCGCGGCATTGTGTCCGTGGAGTTTCTGTTTCTTCGGAGATGTCGAAGGGACAGCCGAAGCCATTAAAAATGGCGCTCAACTCGCACAAAAACTCGGCAGCGACGCGCTGCTCGTTTGCCCGGATGTCCCGCCTGCGGGGATGTCAGAAGCCGAAGCGATAAAAACCGCAGGCAAAGTCGGACGGGGGTATGCTGAAATCTGCGAGGACTACGGCGTGAATTTGGCGCTTGAGCCGCTGGGGAATCATCCGTTTGTACCCGGCCCGAAACAGGCTATTGCAATCGTGGAGGAAGCGAACCACCCGAACTTCGGTATGATGATGGATACTTTTCATTACTACAAATCGGGCGTACCGATGGAGGACATCGAAGCAATTCCGATTGAGAAACTGTTCATCGTCCACGTTGACGATTGCGAAAATAGGCCGAGAAATGAGCTAAATGACGGACACCGATTGTATACCGGGTTGGGTGTCATTCCGCTTGAGGAGATGTTTGGAATAATCAAGCGAAAGGGATATAAACGATTTCTCTCCGTCGAAATCTTTCGTCAGGAATACTGGGAAAAA